>NZ_JBTSWJ010000008.1:0-122165 GCF_054612375.1 Alsobacter sp. R-9
TACGACAAACTCGCACGCAACTACCTCGCAGGCGCACTCATCGCCGCCACTTGTGCTTACTGGATCAATTGAGTCCGGACCCTAGGGCAGCGGCCGCGCGTCCTGCCGATCCTGCGACCCCTTCGCGGGCGCGGGCGGGGAAGCGCCCAGCACCAGCCGGTTGTTCTCGGCGACGATCTCGCACTGCGGCGCGCTCTTCTGGCATTGTTCCAGGGCGAGCCTTCGCGCCTGCGCGACGTCGGCCGCGCCCATGTACCAGTTGAGCTTGCCGCCGCCCGCCGGCCGCGCCATCGCCTTCTCGCCCGGGATGCCGACATAGCGGGTGACGGCCTGGCGCTGCTGTGGCTCCAGGCCCGCGGCCATGATCGCGTCGATCTCGCTCTCTCCCAGCGTGGGCAGGCCGAGGTCGCGCAGGAAGGCGTCGAGGGCGGCGAGCCATCGGGTGCGCCCTTCCGGCAGCGTGAACAGCATGTGCCCGTCCTCGCCGACGGGGTCGAGCATCACCATCCGCGCATCGGCACCGGTCGCGGCGACGCCGGCGTGCATCGCTGTCGCGATCGGCGGCGGGAAGGTCTGGTCGTTTCGCGCGTAGATCCAGAGGGTCGGCACCTTGGGGGGCTGCTCCACCAAGGCCCTGACGAGCCTCTCCTCATAGGGGCAGGAGTTGAGCCGCAGGCCGCCGGACACGTTGATCACGGCGCGCAGCCCCCGCGGCGGGCGCGCCGCCAGCGCGAGGGCCACGGCTCCGCCCGCCGACACGCCGATGGCGATGGCCCGGCCCGGATCGGCATCCTTCCGTCGTGAGACGACCGAAAGGACCGCAGCGAGGTCGTCGGATTCACGACGGAACAGGGCGCCAAGGTCCCGATCCGCCCGGCACAGGTTGGCATAGGCCAGTTCGCCCTCCGAAAGGCCGAAGCCGCGACGGACCACGACCACCGCCAGCCACCCGCGGCGGGCGAGATCGCGCGCGATGGCGCGATAGGAACTGGCGTGGACCACGGCCACGTCGTCGAGACCAGCGGGCTTGCCGTGCGTGATGATCGCGATGGGCCGCGGGGTGGCCGGCCCCGCGAGGCGCACCGTCATCGTCTCGAGGCGCACGGTCGCGCCGTCGACGGTCACCGGCAGGAATCCGCTTTCCTGGACGAACTCGGGGGCACGGGCCTGCGCACGGACAGCACCGGCCGCCAGAAGCAGCCCGAGGACCGGCACCAGCACAGCCCCCGCGACGGCAGCGACCGGCCTAGCCACGGAGGATCGCCTCGTCGATCGCGGGCAGCAGCTCGCGCCGGATGCGCTCGGCGTCCAGTCCGCCGGCAAGCTTCCGCACCGCCGCGCCGCGGCGGTCGAGGACGACGGTCGTCGGCACGCCGCGGATGCCCAGCGCCCGGCTCATGATCCCCTGGGGATCGTGGCCGAGCGCCCTGTACGGCACCCCCGCGCCCAGCAGGTAGGCCCGCACCGCCTCGGGGGTGTCCCGATAGACGACGCCGACGAAGTTGACCCTGGAATCCCGGGAATAGGCCATCAGCGTGCCGTGCTCGCCGCGGCAATAGGGACACCACGAGGCCCAGACGTTCATCACGGTGACGACACCGGTCAGCGTGCGCCGGGTGATCCCCGGAAGAGGCCCGCCGTCGGGCCCGCGCAGGCCCTCGACGGCGGGCAGGATGAAATCACCCTCGGGCACGCCCCCGCCCCGCGCCGAACCGCGCCCGGCCAGAAGCGCGAGGACACCGCCGAGGCCCGCCGCAGCCAGCGCAGCAGTCAGCACGAAGCGCCGGCTCGTTGCCGGCAGCGTGCCCTGGGACGTGGCGTCTGCGTGCTCGAAGGACATGGTCGTCTCCGCCGCACAGCATCGCAGGGAAAGGTTAAGCCGCGGTGGGGAGCACCGGACAAACCCGCGACCTGATCGGCCGCAGCCTCGTAGGAAGGGTGCGCTCCGGTGCTCTCTCGCCCATAGTAGGACTGGGCCAGACACCTGCACCACGAACCGGAAGTTGTATTCCGCCCGAACAGGCCGGGATGCGCCGCCCCGTTGCGCCACCGGCGCATTGCCCCTAAACCTCCGCCGCCGGCCGGGCGGGAAACGTCATCGGCGGCGGGACAGCAGCCAGAGACACGCCATGAGCGAGAGCTTCAAGCCGAAGTCGGACTTCCTGCGCATCCTCCTGGAACGCGGCTACGTCCACCAGTGCTCGGATTTCGCCGGCCTCGACGAGAAGGCCCGCGCCGGAGAAGTGGCGGCCTATGTGGGCTACGACTGCACGGCGCCCTCGCTGCACGTGGGCAGCCTGATCTCGATCATGATGCTGCACTGGCTCCAGCAGTCCGGGAACAAGCCGATCCCGCTGATGGGCGGCGGCACGACGCGCGTCGGCGATCCGTCCGGCCGCGACGAGACCCGCAAGCTGCTCACCCCCGAGCAGATCGAGGCCAACAAGGACGGCATCAAGCAGGTCTTCTCGCGCTTCCTGACGTTCGGCGACGGCCGCACCGACGCGATGATGATCGACAACGCCGAGTGGCTGACCAAGCTCAACTACATCGACTTCCTGCGCGAAGTCGGCCGGCACTTCTCGGTCAACCGCATGCTCTCCATGGACAGCGTGCGCATGCGCCTGGAGCGCGAGCAGGAACTCTCCTTCATCGAGTTCAACTACATGTGCCTGCAGGGCTACGACTTCGTCGAGCTCAACCGCCGCTACGGGGTGAACCTGCAGATGGGCGGCTCCGACCAGTGGGGCAACATCGTCACCGGCATCGACCTCGGCCGGCGCATGGGCACGCCTCAGCTCTACGCCCTCACCTGCCCGCTGCTCACCACCGCGTCGGGCGCCAAGATGGGCAAGACGGCCTCCGGCGCCGTCTGGCTCAACGCGGACATGCGCTCGCCCTACGAGTACTGGCAGTTCTGGCGCAACACGGAGGACGCCGACGTCGGCCGCTTCCTGCGCCTCTACACCGTGCTGCCGATGGACGAGATCGCCCGGCTGGAGGCTCTCGGCGGCGCCGAGATCAACGACGCCAAGAAGGTCCTCGCGACCGAGGCTACGGCCCTGCTGCACGGCCGCGACGCCGCGCTCGCGGCGGCCGAGACGGCCCGCCGGACCTTCGAGGAGGGTGCCGCCGACGCCGCGCTGCCGAGCATCGACGTCCCGCGCGCCGAACTCGCCGCGGGCGTGGGCGTACTCACGGCGTTCGTCCGCGCCGGCCTCGTGCCGTCCACGGGAGAGGCCCGGCGGCAGGTCAAGGGAGGCGGCTTGCGCGTCAACGATGCGGTCGTCACCGACGAGCGCGCGACGATCGGCGAGACCGACCTGAACGCCGACGGAGCCGTGAAGCTCTCCTTCGGCCGCAAGAAGCACGTGCTGCTGAAGGCGTCCTGAAGCACCGGCAACCCGTCCGCCCGCCACGAGGCGGGCGGGCGCGACGCCTCAGCGGTCGCTTCCGACGACTGCCGGCGGTGGCGCGGGCCGCTGCGCCGCGCTTTCCTGGGTCCCGCCGGAGCCCCCGAAGACACCGAAGAACTTCCGCAGGACGCCGGGCGCGACCGCCGAGAGCGGGTTGATCGAGAGCGACGGCTGCGTCACCCGGCCGGTGATCCGGAAGTTGACGGCGAAGATGCCCTCGTCCTTGCCGCCGCCGAGCAGCGTCCCGACGATCGGGACACGGTTGAGCGCGTTGTTGAGCCCGTAGGCGGGCACGAAGGTGCCCGAGAGGTCCACCCGGTCGCGGGCATAGTCCATCGCGCCCTCGAGCGTGCCGCCGACCGCCGGTCCCCACATGGTGCCGTCGCGGATTTCCAGGCGCCCGCCACCGACGGTGAAGCCCGCGCGCAGCTTGGTGAAGGCGACCGAATTGCCGCGTTCCGGGTCGCCCTGCGCCACGCGCGCCAGGGCGGGTTCGTTGGCAAGGGAGAAGGAGTTGGCGAGAATCTCGCCGTTCATCTGCCCCGGTCCACCATAGACCTGCAGGATCAGCGTTCCGCCGATCATCCGCCGGTAGATGTCGAAGAAGCGCAGGAACGACCCTGCGTCACCGCTCTCCACGACGAAGCCTGACGCCCCGCTCTCGGACCGCGCAGGTTGTCCGGCCACCGGCGAGTTTCCGAAGCGGCCCGTCATCCGCAGGTCCCGGACGTCACCGCCGCGAAGCGAGAGCTTGAGGTCCGCCCCGGTGAGCTTCTCGTTGTTCTCGCCCAGCACCGTCTGCGCCTTGAGGTCGAGATCGAGGTCGCCCGGATTGGACACCTGCGGCCCGCCGGGTGCCATCACCGCCCGGATCAGGGGCCGCGCATCGATCTGACCGGCCCGCACCGTGGCCTTGACCGCGCCCGCAGCGGTGCGCTCGGCATCGAGCTTGATGTCGTCGCCCGGAGCGATCCGCAGCGTCGTGAAGCGGATCTGCTGCGGGGTTCCGTCGGCGCCCAGGCGGAGCGATCCCTTGGCCTGCACCCCGCCCGCGGCGTCGAGCACAAGGTCCTCGAGAGCCGTGGCATCACCATCCGACTCCACACGGAAGGACACCTTCCCCGGGCGCCCCGCCGGCTTGGTCCAGCCGGGCAGGACGTCGGTGACGACGGCCTTCGCTAGATCGGCCTCGACCCGCGTCGTCGGGCGGGGGCCGGTCGCGTCGGCGACGGTCACGCGCAGCTCGACCGGCCCGGTGAGGTGGCCGGGAAGCCGCAGCCCGCGCCGGTTGCGCGCCGCCTCGTCGAGCGTGAGCACCGCGGAAGCCTCCATCGGCCCGCCCGCAGGTGCCTTCAGCTCGAGCGCGGCCGGCGAACCGCCAAGCCGCGCATCGCCCTTGATCGACAGGCCGGCCTTGTCCTGCGCGAAGGTGAACGTGCCGCCCTCCAGCTTCTCGCGGCCGCCGAGGTTGTCGATGGCGACGCCCGAAGCCTGCCCTGACACGCGCAGCGCCACGTCCTTCGGGCGTATGGCGGGCGCCAGCGGCAGGCCCAGCGACATCTTCGCCTCGAACGTCCCCTTGCCCGCGGCGAGTTCAGCCGGCAACGACAGGAAGGGCTTCAGCCCGTTGGAGCGGAGGGCCTCCAGCAGGGAATCGAGCGCGCCCGCGGCCTCCCCCTCGATCTGCAGGACCGGCGGCTTGGCCGCCGTGTCGTCCGAGCGGACGTTGACGTTGGACAGGCGGATGCCGTGGGACGCGCTGCCGATCTGCCCGCCGCTCGCGGTGACGCGGATCGTTCGCCCCGTCACCTCGCCCTTCGCCGTGACGTTGCCGATGGTGGGCATCCCCGGACCGATGCGCAGCACGCCGCCCGTCACGCTGACGTCGAGGCGCACGGAGTCGTCCGGAAGCGGACGCTCCGAGAAGGCATCGGCCAGAGCCTGCGGGCTCAGGCTCGTCGCGAGGCGGAACGACTCGACCGTTCCCCCCTCCACGTTGGCAAGCATCCAGGTGCGGGCGTCCGAGGCGACGATGGACGGCCAGAAGGCCAGCACGTTGCGCACCGGCATGCGCCCGGTGGTGAGGCCGAGCTGGAGACCGTCCTGCCCGTCGAACCGGCCGAACTGGCCCGTCATGGCGAGCGCGAGCTGCGGGCCCGTCGCCTCGAGGGTGTCGATGCGCAGGCCGCCGAGGCCGATCGGCATCCGCCCGCGGATCTCGAGCCGGTCGATCTGGACGGGCTTGTCCTGCGGCCCGTCACCGGCCATGGCGGAATCACTGCTGCCGAGCTCGATCGCCCACATCGCGTCGTCGGTCTGCGGCACCGACACCCGGCCCTGCAGGCGCCACTGCGTATCGCCCGCAGCGAGTTCGAGGGAGGTGACGAGCACGGCGTGCTCCTTCGCATCCCAGCCGAACTGCCCGCGAACCGAATCGACGAGGATCGGCTCGAAATCGGGATGGTCGAACATGACGATCGCCGAGCCGCCGGTGATGCGCGCCTCGAACGCGGTCACGCCGTTGTCCGGCCCCAGCGACAACTCCATCGCACCGCGCAGCGGCATGTCGGTCATGGCCGGGATGGAGCCCGGCTGCGAGAGGCCGATGAACTCCGCGACGGATACGTTGTCGACACCCACGCGCAGCGTCCGCTCGCCGCCCGGCGTGCCGCTGACAGTCGCCTGCGCGGACCACGAGCCCAGCGGCCCACGCGCGGAGACGCGCACGTCGGTCTCGCCGGCCGTCGGGCGGGAGAACTGCATGGTGAGGCGGTCGTAGGTGACCGAGCGACCGCGGCGCAGGTCGTTGACGCGCAATCTCCCATCGCGGATGCCCGCGCGCTCCAGCACGGCGAGCGGCCCCGCGCGCAGAAGGAGCGGGTCGAGCAGGGCGGCCGGGCCGAAGCCGCTGCGGGGCGTCGGTGCCTCGCCCTCGCTCCTGGGCGGCTCCTCCTCGCCCGTCGCCGACACGGAGACGGCCCCGTCGGCGGCGATGGTCAGCGCCACGGCCGGGCCGATGAACTGGATGTCCCGCGGCTTGAGCTGGCCGAAGGCGAGCCCGGTCGCGTCGAAGGCGACGTCGGCCTGCGGCGCCGCGACAACGAGGTTGCCCTGCGCGTCGCGCACGGCGACGCCTGTCACGCTGAGCTGCGGGCCGTGGTCCGTCCACTGCAACTGGGAGTGGCGAACGGTGACGTCGAAGCCCTCGCCGAACTGGTCCTCGAGCGCCGACGTGACCCGCTCGGTGAGCGCGTCGACGGAAACCGGGCCTGACTGCAGGCGCCAGACGAGGGCGACGACTCCCACCGCGACGAGAACGACCGCCGTGGCGAGGACACGCAGGACGCGCAGGACGACGCCCGCCTTGCGGGATTTCGGGCGACGGCGACGGGTCGCGCGCAGCCGCACGACGGGCGCGCAGCCGTCCTGCGAAGCCTCGTCGAGGACTTCGCTTGCGTCGATCCGTCCCGTCGTCAACCGTCGCGTCCGTTGCTGCCCCGGCCTCTGCCCCCGCTGCGCGCCGGCTCGTGGCCAAATCCGCGGCGCAGCGCCTCCCGTAAACTAGAAGCCACGACGATTCGACGAAAGGAAGGCAGACATGACCCTCGCCATCGGCGCCCCCGCTCCCGACTTCTCGCTCCCCGGCGACGGCGGATCGACGGTGTCGCTCAAGGCCATGAAGGGCAAGAAGGTGGTCGTCTACTTCTACCCGAAGGACGACACCCCCGGCTGCACCAAGGAGGCCATGGAGTTCAATGCCCTTCGCGGCGACTTCGAGAAGGCCAACACGGTCATCGTCGGCATTTCCGCCGACAGCTCGGCAAGCCACGACAAGTTCAAGAAGAAGTACGACCTCTGCTTCCCGCTCGGCTCGGACGAGTCGAAGGAGACCCTGGAGGCCTACGGCGTGTGGGTCGAGAAGAGCATGTACGGCAAGAAGTACATGGGCATCGAGCGCACAACCGTGCTGATCGGCGCAGACGGAAAGGTCGCGCAGATCTGGCCGAAGGTGAAGGTCGACGGCCACGCCGCAGACGTGCTCGCGGCGGCGAAGGCGCTCTGAACGCAGGGAAAAGGCGCCCCGGGCGGGGCGCCTTTTCCGTTTGGTTAACCCTAACGAGTTGTAATGCCTCGCGCAGTCGTTGTTTGCGCGTGTCGCGAGGCTCCCGATGACATCAGTACCCGGCGGTTCGCGCTCCGGCAGGTCGCCCGTGACGCTGGTCTACGAGCGCGGCGGCCGAACGCGGACGGTGCGTCTCGACACCCGGCTGGCGCTGGTCGTGGGCGTCGCCCTCGTCCTCCTCGGCACCTGGTACCTCGTCGCCACGCTCTACCTCGTCTTCCGGGACGACGTCCTGACCAATCTCGTCTCCCGGCACGCCCAGCTCCAGTACGCCTACGAGGACCGCATCGCGGCGCTCCGGTCTTCCATGGACCGGCTGACGAGCCGGCAGCTGATCGACCAGGACGGCGTCGAGGGCAAGGTGCAGGAGCTCCTCGCCCGCCAGGCGCAGCTCGAGACCCGTCAGGCCATGGTCGCGGCCCTTGTGAGCCAGGCCGAGTCCATGCCCCGCGGGGCAGGTCCCGCCGTGCCCGCCCCGATGCCGCTGCCTCGGCCCGCCTCCTCGCCCGCGCAGGCCATGGGCGGCCCCGCCCCGTCGAACGACCTTCCGGCCGCGGCATCGTCCTTCGCCCCCGCACAGAAGCCGCAGCCGATCCCCGAGTTCGGCCCGCTGCGTGGCAGCGGCGCGCCCGCGGCGTCTCCTGTGAAGGGACAGGTGCCGGCGGGGCGGACCGCCGACGCGGACCACGCCCCCCTCCCCGTCCCCTCCCTCCCGGCAGATCTGCCCGGCCCTCGCGCGGAGGCACCCGTGGCGGCGCCCGTCGCGGTGCCTGGGACGGCGGCCGCGAAGCTGGCCCGGCTCTCCGTCGCCCAGTCGATCGCCGAATCCCGCCAGCTGACGACGCTGGAGGACTACGCGGCGCGGTTCCGGACCCAGTCGCTCCGCCTGCAGGGCGTGCTGGCCGAGGTGGGGCTCGACAGAACCCGCTTCGCGTCCATCGCCCCCGCCAACGCCGCCGCCCAGGGCGGCCCGTTCGTTCCGGCGAAGGTGGACGGCACGGCGGGGCCTTTCGAGGCTTCCGTCGACCGGCTGCAGCGGTCGATGGCCGAGGCCGGAGCCATGATGCGGATCGTCGAGGCCATCCCGCTGCGCCGCCCGCTCTCCGGCGATCCCGACACGACGTCCAGCTTCGGCTATCGGCCCGATCCCTTCACGCGCGGCCTCGCGATGCACACGGGCGTCGACTTTCGTGACGACTACGGTTCGCCGGTGCGCGTGACCGCGCCGGGTACCGTGGTGGCGGCGGAGTGGTCGGGCGGCTACGGGAACATGGTCGAGGTCGACCACGGCAACGGCCTGTCGACCCGCTACGCCCACCTGTCACAGATCCTGGTCACGGAAGGCCAGCACGTCGACGCCGGCGCCGTTGTCGGCAAGCTCGGCTCAACCGGCCGCTCCACCGGGCCCCACCTGCACTACGAGACGCGGGTCGACGGTGAACCGGTCGACCCCATGCGCTACCTGCGCGCCGCGGGACGCTTCAACCGCAGCTGAACCCCGCGGCGGGGCCCGCCTCGATCCTCTCACAAACGAAAATCCCCGGCCTAGGCCGGGGATTCGCATTTCGGGGCCGGAAACCGGGGAGCGTCAGCTGCCGCCGAGGGCCTGCTTCGCCTTGGCCCACCAGCCGGCCTTGCGGGGCGTCGCCGGCTCGCTGCCGATGACGACTGGTTCGGTCGTGATGGGCTCGGGCAAGGGCTCCTGAGCCGGAGGCTCGACCGCCACCGGCGCAACGGCGACGGGCTCGGGCGATGCCTCGACCGGCGCCGCGACCACCGGCTCGGGCGCCGCCTGAGTGGCCTCGGTGGCCTCGGGGGCCGTAGCCTCGGGGGCCGCTGCTGCCGCGGCCCGCGGCTTGCGCGTCCTCGGCTTGCGGGCCGGCTTCGGCTCCTCGGCGACGACGACCGCCTCGGCGACGACCTCGACGGCCGGCTCCGCGGGCGCCTCGGCACCGGCCTCCGCCGGAGCTTCGTCGCCCCCCTCTCGGGTGCGTCGCCCGCCGCGACGGCCGCGACGGCGGCGGCCGTCCCGCTCGCCGGAGGCCGGCGATGCCACCGGCTCGCCGCCTTCTGCTTCATTGAGGGCCAGTTCCTCGACCTCGGCCTCCGACACGGCGTCCTGCGGCTCGAAGGTGTGGGTGCCCGCAAAGGGCGCGCCGGTGACGTCAGGCTGGGGCGCGTCGAGCGGCATGGGGCCGCCAGCGTGCATCGGCGCAGCGCCTCCCTCGGGCCGCCCCTCGCCGCCACGCCCGCCACGGCGGCGCCGACGGCGACGCCGGCGACGACCGCCCTCGCCGTCACCCCGGCCCTCGCCGTTGCGGTCACCGTTGCGCTCGCCCTCGAAGCGCGGCCGGTCGCCGCGCGGTCCGCGGGGCTCGCGCTCGCCGCGGGCGCCCTCGGACTCGGTCTCCTCCTCGTCCTCCTCGGCCTCGGGCTCCTCGACCTCCGGCTCCTCGTCCTCCGGCATGACGACGCTGTCGACCTGGACCGTCGTGGGGATCGGCCGCGGATTGGCGATGGCCTCGCCGCGCTCGATGGCGAAGGCGTGGCTGCCGGTGTGGCTGTCGTCCGCCAGGATCGTGATGTCGACGCCGAACCGGTCCTCGAGCCCGCGCAGGTGGCTCCGCTTCTGGTTGAGGATGTAGAGCGCCACTTCCGTCCGCGTGCGGACGATGAGGTGGTGCGCGTTGCTCTTGATGAGCATCTCCTCCACCGCGCGCAGCACGTGCAACGCCACGGACGGCACGGCCCGGACGATGCCGGCACCGGCGCAGTGCGGGCACGGCACGGTGGAGCCTTCCAGCACGCCGGTGCGGATGCGCTGGCGCGACATCTCGAGAAGGCCGAAAGCGGAAATGCGGCCGACCTGGATGCGCGCGCGGTCGTTCTTCAGCGCCTCCTTGAGGCGCCGTTCGACCGTGCGGTTGTTCCGCTTCTCCTCCATGTCGATGAAGTCGATGACGATGAGGCCCGCGAGGTCGCGCAGGCGCAGCTGCCGGGCGACTTCGTCGGCCGCCTCGCAGTTCGTCTTCAGCGCCGTGTCCTCGATGTTGTGCTCGCGCGTGGCGCGGCCCGAGTTCACGTCGATCGAGACCAGCGCCTCGGTCTGGTTGATGACGATGTAGCCGCCCGACTTCAGCGTCACCTGGTTCGAGAACATCGCGTCGAGCTGGGCCTCGACGCCGAACTTGGCGAAGATCGGCTGCACCTCGCGGTAGGGCTTCACGTTCTTCGCATGGCTCGGCATGAGCATGCGCATGAAGTCCTTGGCGTCCTTGTAGGCGCCCTCGCCCGCGACGAGCACCTCGTCGATGTCCTTGTTGTAGAGGTCGCGGATGGCGCGCTTCACGAGCGAGCCTTCCTCGTAGGTCAGCGCCGGGGCGGACGACTGCAGCGTCAGCTCGCGCACCGACTCCCACAAGCGCATCAGGTACTCGAAGTCGCGCTTGATCTCGGCCTTGGTGCGGCTGGCGCCGGCCGTGCGCAGGATGACGCCCATCCCCTCGGGCACCTCCAGCTCCTGCGCGACGGTCTTGAGGCGCTTGCGGTCGGCCGCGCTGGTGATCTTGCGGGAAATGCCCCCGCCGCGGCCCGTGTTGGGCATCAGCACCGAGTAGCGGCCGGCGAGCGAGAGGTAGGTGGTGAGCGCGGCGCCCTTGTTGCCGCGCTCCTCCTTGACGACCTGCACCAGCAGGACCTGCCGGCGCTTGATCACCTCCTGGATCTTGTACTGGCGGCGGACCTGGCGGGGGCGCTCCGGCACCTCCTCCATCGCGTCCTCCGAGCCGACGCTCTCGATCACGTCGGCCTCGTCCTGCGCCTCGTCGTCGCCGTCCTCGTCGTCGCCGTCGGAGGCGCCGGACGCTTCCGATGCGGGAGCCGCATCGGCCTGCGAGACCTCGTCGGCGGCCGGCGCCTCGGCGACGGCATCGCCATCGGCCGGCGCCTCGGCGGCCGTCGGCTCGCCACCCTCGCCCTCGGCTGCAGCCTCGGACACGGTCTCGGCGGTCTCGGCCGCGGCGGCCTGCGGACGACGCTCGCCGCCGCGGCGGCGGCGGTTGCGGCGGCTGGCGCGCTCCTCCTCGGCCTCGGCGTCGCGCTCCTGGCGCGCCTCCTCGGCGAGCAGCGCCTGCCGGTCGGCGACCGGGATCTGGTAGTAGTCGGGATGAATCTCGCTGAAGGCGAGGAAGCCGTGGCGGTTGCCGCCGTAGTCGACGAAGGCGGCCTGCAGCGAAGGCTCTACGCGGATGACCTTGGCGAGGTAGATGTTCCCGCGGAGCTGCTTCTTGTTGGCGGACTCGAAATCGAACTCTTCGACCCGGTTACCGCGGACCACGACCACCCGGGTTTCTTCCGGGTGGGAGGCATCGATCAACATCTTGTTGGCCATGAGAGACTCTCATTGGCGCAGTCTCCGCTGGTCGGCCTGCCTTGTCCTGAAATGACATGCCGCTGGCTCCGCGGCGGACCGTGGTCCGCGGGAGGCGGCAGGGAAGAACGACAAGAGAACGGGCGGAACGGAGACGGCGCACGGTTGCCGCCGGAACCCGGCGGGGGGTTGGTACGCGCTGAAGAACGAAAGGTGCGGGCCGCCGCGGTCGCTCGCTTGTCCCCGCCCCGCGCCGAGAATCGACGGAAACCGCCTGTCGGCGGCCGTCGCCTCGCGTGCTGGACGGGTCCGGAGCAGCATGCTCGTGCCCTCAACCTCGACATGGGTGGCGGCCGAGGGGTCCGCTGGAGGGCGGGTCCGGTCGCCGGGCGCCCGCGCGACGCACGAGGCGCCACGAACGGGCCGGGATCGCAGGCCGTCTTCCGACATCGGGGCGGCCGGTCCCTTCGGTCCGGTCGTCGCCCGCCGATCGGCACATGGCTCCGGGACGCACACGCCCTGGGTGGAACCTGCACCGGCCACACGACCTTTTTCTCTTAGCGACGCGCAGGCCGTCTTGGCAAGGGCCGTGTTGCTGCACCGCCACAGCCGCCGGCGATCGCGCCGCCCCCGGTAGGGTTCGGTTAACCCTCGGGCCGGTAAGGCTTTAGAAAGGACTCGCGACGCCGCGGCGTCGATCCGGAGATGGAACGGGCATGGTGCGGCGGGGCTCCTCGCGGACGGACGGCGCAGCGGGCGCATGGGCCCGCCGTGCGCTCGTCGCCGGGGCCGTGCTGGCCGGTCTGGCCGGGTTCCCCCTGGCGGGCCTTGCCCAGGGCCCTGCCCTGCCCCCAGTGGAGGGTCCTCGCGCAGCCCCCGCTCCCCTCCCCGTCGCCATCGATGCGGAGATCACGGGCGACGCCGCGACGACGCGCCTCGCCTTCATCGTCTCGCAGGAACTGCAACCCCAGGTGCGGATGCTGGAACGGCCGGACCGCATCGTGGTCGACCTTCCCGAGGTGAACTTCCAGCTCCCGGCCCAGGCCGGCCGCAAGGGCCGCGGGCTGGTGAAGTCCTTCCGCTCGGGTCTCATCGGGCCAGGCCGATCCCGGATCGTGATCGATCTGGCCGGGCCCGCCCTGCCCGTCCGCGTGCTCACCGAGCCGGCCAGGGGCGGAGCAGCGACGCAACTCGTCATCGAACTCAAGCGTGCCGACCGCGACGCCTTCGCCAAGGCGGCCGTGTCGGAGCTCGAGGCGGTCCCGGTGGATGCCCATCCGGCGAAGCCGCCGCAGGGCGACTCGCGGCCGGTCATCGTGCTCGACCCCGGCCACGGCGGCATCGACACCGGCGCCATCGGCGTCGGGCAGGTCGTGGAGAAGGATCTCGTCTTCACGTTCGCGCGAGAACTGAAGGCGAAGCTGGAGAAGGCCGGCCACTACCGCGTCGTCCTGACGCGGGAGGGCGACAGCTTCGTCTCGCTGCGGGAGCGGGTGAAGATCGCCCAGGCGCAGAACGCCAGCCTCTTCGTCTCCATCCACGCCGACACGCTGGTCGGCAGCGCCGAGGTGCGCGGGCTCACGGTCTACACCATCAGCGAGAAGGCCTCGGACGCCGAATCGGCCCGCCTCGCCGAGAAGGAGAACATGGCCGACAGCGTCGCGGGCCTCGATCCCAACGAGGACCCGGCCGAGATCGCCGGGATTCTCGGCGACCTCACGGTGCGGGAGACGAAGGTCTACTCCAACCTCTTCGCCCGCACCCTCGTCGGCCAGATCACCGCGGCCTCCAAGCTCAACAAGAATCCGCACCGTTCGGCCGGCTTCATGGTGCTGCGCGCGCCGGACGTGCCGTCCGTGCTCGTCGAACTTGGCTACCTGTCGTCGAAGAGCGACGTGGCGCTGCTCACGGCGGCCGACTGGCGGGACAAGGCAACCGACGCGATCACCGCCTCCGTCGACCGCTTCTTCGCGCAACGACTGGCTCAACAATCCGTTGTGTCTCCGTGACATCGGGGACGAAAGCGGGCATACAGGTCGAACATTCGCAGGCGTGAACGGCCGTGGTCGTGTTTTGACCACAATGGCCCGGCACGCCATGACGTTGATCACAGGGCCGCGCTGTGATTGCTCGCGCGGCCCGGCTGAAACGGCGACACGGTTGAAATGCGCTACGTCCTGCGACTGATCGGCTTCATGTTCACGGCTGGGGCCATCCTCTTCCTCGTGGGAGCGGCGGGCGCCTCCTATCTCTATTGGAAGTACTCCCAGGACCTGCCCGACTACACCCAGCTCGCCAACCACGAGCCGTCGGTGATGACGCGCATGCACGCCGGCGATGGCAGCCTGCTGGCCGAGTATGCCCGCGAGCGGCGCCTGTTCATCCCGATCCAGGCCGTGCCCAAGATGATCGTGGCCTCGTTCCTGTCCGCCGAGGACAAGAACTTCTACAAGCACGGCGGCGTCGACCCCGAGGGCATCCTGCGCGCCGGCCTCTACTATTTCCGGCGCGAGAAGGGCAGCCGCCCGCAGGGCGCGTCGACCATCACCCAGCAGGTCGCCAAGAACTTCCTGCTGTCCAGCGAGCAGACCTTCGACCGCAAGATCAAGGAGATGCTCGTCGCGCTGCGGATCGAGTCCACCTACACCAAGGACAAGATCCTCGAGCTCTACCTGAACGAGATCTACCTCGGCCTCGGCAACTACGGCATCGCCGCAGCGTCGCTGAACTACTACGGCAAGTCGGTACACGAGCTGACGCTCGCCGAGGCGGCCTACCTCGCAGCGCTGCCGAAGGCGCCGAACAACTACCACCCGTTCCGCTTCCGAGAGGCGGCCATCGGCCGGCGCAACTGGGTCATCGACCGCATGGTCGAGAACAACTACGTGTCGAGGGAGGACGGCGAGAAGGCCAAGAAGGAGCCGCTCACCGTCAATCCGCGCTCGCTGTCCCCCAACTCCGTCGCCGCCGGCTTCTTCGCCGAGGAGGTGCGCCGCGAGCTGGCTGAGCGCTACGGCGAGAAGAAGCTCTACGAGGGCGGGCTTTCGGTCCGCACGACCCTCGATCCCAAGATGCAGCTGATGGCCCGCAAGGCCCTCACCGACGGCCTCGTGCGCTACGACGAGGCCCACGGCTGGCGCGGCGCGATCCAGCGCCTCGAGATCACCGGCAAGGACTGGGGCGTGCCGCTGGGCGAGGTGCCCGCGCTGGGCGACGTGCCGTGGCAGATCGCGGTCGTCCTCGACGTGACCGGCGACGTGGCCCGGGTCGGCCTGCAGCCGAACCGCGAGCTCTCCGGCGCCCTCTCCCGCGAGCGCACCACCGGCGTCGTCACCAACGAGGGCGCCAAGTGGACCCGCAAGCCGGTGCGCCAGCTGGTGACGGCGGGCGACGTGGTCTACGTCGAGCCCATCGACCAGAAGGGCAACTTCCGGCTGCGCCAGCTGCCGGAGATCTCCGGCGCAATCGTCGCCATGGATCCCTACACGGGCCGCGTGCTGGCCATGGTCGGCGGCTTCTCGTTCGACCAGTCGAAGTTCAACCGCGCCACGCAGGCGCTGCGGCAGCCGGGCTCGTCCTTCAAGCCCTTCGTCTACGCCACCGCGCTCGACAACGGCTACACGCCCTCCTCCGTCGTGCTCGACGGGCCGATCGAGGTCGACCAGGGCGCCGGGCAGGAGATCTGGCGTCCGGAGAACTACGACGGCAAGTTCGCCGGCCCGCGCACGCTGCGCTACGGGATCGAGCACTCCAAGAACCTGATGACCGTGCGCCTCGCGCAGGACGTGGGCATGCCGCTGGTGTCGGAGTACGCCAAGCGCTTCGGTGTCTACGACGACATGCCGCCGATGCTGGCGATGTCGCTGGGCGCCGGCGAGACGACCGTGCTGCGCATGACCACGGCCTATTCGATGTTCGTCAACGGCGGCAAGCGCATCAAGCCGACCCTGATCGACCGCATCCAGGACCGCTGGGGCCAGACGATCTACCGCCACGACGAGCGCCAGTGCCCCACCTGCGAGCAGGACCGCTTCTCCAACCAGCAGGAGCCCCGGCTCATCGACAAGCGCGAGCAGGTGCTCGATCCGCTGACCGCCTATCAGGTGGTGTCGATGCTGGAAGGCGTGGTGCAGCGTGGCACCGCGACCGTCGTCAAGGAGGTCGGCAAGCCGCTCGCCGGCAAGACCGGCACGACCAACGATGCCAAGGACGTGTGGTTCGTCGGCTTCTCGCCCGACCTCGCCGTCGGCGTGTACATGGGCTATGACAAGCCGCGCTCGCTGGGCAACTCGGCCACCGCCGGCCAGTACGCCGCCCCCGTGTTCCGCGACTTCATGAAGATGGCGCTCGCCGACAAGCCGGCGACGCCGTTCCGCGTGCCGCCGGGCATCAAGCTCATCCGCGTCGCCGGCTCCACCGGCCTGCGCGCCGGCCCGAACGACCCGGGCGCCATCCTCGAGGCGTTCAAGCCCGGCACCGCCCCGCCCGACAGCTACTCGGTCATCGGCGGCATGGGTCCCGGCGGCCCCCTGACCGTGACGCCCGAGGCCGCGCGCGCCGTCGGCAGCGGCACGGGCGGGCTGTACTGACCCCGCTTTACACCGGCCGGGCGGTTTCGTAGGGAAGCCGCTCGGTTCCCCCGGCCCTCGCGCCGGATTCTCCCCTCGCCCGGAAAGCCAACGAGACATGCGCGCCGAAGTCGAAGCGCTCGTCGAAGCCGCCAAGCAGTCCATTGGACTGCTGAGGAGGCATCTTTGACGTCGATACCGCCACACGCCGCCTCGCGGAGCTGAACGCCCGCGCCGAGGACCCGAGCCTCTGGGACAAGCCCGACGAGGCCCAGAAGGTCATGCGCGAGCGCACCGACCTCGAGGAGAGCCTCGGCTCCATCGGCCGACTCGAGCGCGAGCTCGACGACGCGCTGACGCTGATCGAGCTCGGCGAGATGGAGGACGACGCCACCGCCATCGCCGAGGGCGAGGAGGCGGTGCGCAACGTCCAGGCCGAGGCGGCCCGCCGCCAGGTAGAGACCCTGCTCTCCGGCGAGGCCGACCAGAACGACACCTTCCTCGAAGTCCACTCCGGCGCCGGCGGCACCGAGAGCCAGGACTGGGCGAACATGCTCATGCGCATGTACACGCGGTGGGCCGAGCGGCGGAAGTACAAGGTCGAGGTGATGGACGTCACCGACGGCGAAGAGGCCGGCATCAAGGGCGCGACGCTGCAGATCAAGGGCCACAACGCCTATGGCTGGCTGAAGACCGAGAGCGGCGTTCACCGCCTGGTGCGAATCTCGCCCTTCGACTCGAACGCCCGGCGCCACACCAGCTTCGCCTCGGTGTGGGTCTACCCGGTCATCGACGACCGCATCCAGATCGAGGTGAACGAGGCGGACTGCCGCATCGACACGTTCCGGTCCTCCGGCGCCGGCGGCCAGCACGTCAACACCACGGACTCCGCGGTGCGCATCACCCACATCCCCACCGGGATCGTGGTCGCCTGCCAGCAGGAGCGCTCCCAGCACAAGAACCGCGCCAAGGCGTGGGATATGCTGCGCGCCCGCCTCTACGAGCTGGAGCTGAAGAAGCGCGAGGAGAAGGCCAGCGCCGAGGCCGCGTCGAAGACCGACATCGGCTGGGGCCACCAGATCCGCTCCTACGTGCTGCAGCCCTACCAGCTGGTGAAGGACCTGCGCACCGGCACCCAGTCGACGAGCCCCTCCGACGTGCTCGACGGCGAGCTCGACCCCTTCATGGAAGCCGCCCTCGCCCAGCGCGTGTACGGCACGACGGTCGAGGTGGAGGACGTGGAGTAAGGGGGGCGTCAGGGGCAGCGCGGCCGCAGCGGTCAGCGATTGCCCTCTTGCTTCCCTGCTGCAGCCTTGCCGTTCACGTCTGAAGTCCACCGTCCCGCGTCGGCGCCCTTCGCCCTCGGTTCGCTGGATCCCCTTCCCCTACGCGCCTGCGGCGCTCCGGCCGGGGATGACGGCGGAGTGAACGGGCGGCCGGGGAACAGTTGATGGAGGTCACGGGAGACCTCGCCGCCCTCTCCGTCCGGTCTAGACACCAACTCCGTTCGCTACGCCCCTGCCGCCGGCCCAGACACCCTCCCCCGTCATCCCCGGCGACCGGCGCAGCCGGTCGGGAAGGGGATCCAGTCTTCCCGACGCTGGAAACGGACCACGACGGAGAGGGTCTCCCCTTCTCAATCGGCCGGCAACTCCAGCCACTCCGGATTGGCGGCCTCTATCAGTCTCAGTTTCCACGCTCGGTTCCAGCCCTTGAGCTGTTTTTCCCGCGCGATGGCGTCCTCGGCGCGGTCGTACCACTCGACGTAGACGAGCGTCGTGACGCCATGGCGTGCCGTGAAGCCGGGCGTCGTCCTGGCCTTGTGCTGCTCGATCCGAACGGGAAGGTCGCCGGTCACGCCGATGTAGAGGGTGCCGTTGCGTCGACTGGCGAGGATGTAGACCGCGAAACGTCGCGCCATGGCGGAACCGAAGCACCAGCATGTCAGCGCGTCCACGTCACGCAGGTTGCATGCCTTGCGGAACGACGCCGCTGGATCCCCTTTCCCCTTCGCGCCTGCGGCGCTCCGGCCGGGGATGACGGCAGAGAGAATGAGCGCCGGCGGCGCTCTGGGCGGCGACCGCGGAGAGACTGGGCGCCCTTGGAAAAGCTGGCGGAGGTCATGAGGGGGGCCTCGCCAGCCTGTCCGTTCGCCCCCCTCCGCCACCGGGTCTGAGCCCCCCGCAATCCGCCCGGACACGCTCCCCGTCATTCCCGGCGACCGGCGCAGCCGGTCGGGAAGGGGATCCAGCGGCGTGCCGTCCGTCCGCCGCCAAAAGCCGAAGGGCCCCGCCATCCGGCGGGGCCCTTCTCACTTCAGAACCTCAGTCCGGCGAACCCGTCACGAGCAGCCCGTCGTGCTCCCGCAGGTGTCGCACTTCAGGCAGGTGCCGTTCCTCACCAGCGTGAAGTTGCCGCACTCGCCGCAGGCGTCGCCTTGATAGCCCTTCATCAGGGCCTCGGCGCGCTTGGCGCCTGCGGTGGGGGCCGGGGCAGCGGCGGGGGCTTCCTCGCGGCGCGCCGCGGGCGCAGCGAAGGCGAGGTTGGCGAGGCCGGTCTCGTCGAGCACGCGCTCCACCTGCCCGGCCACGTCGGCCTTCAGCGCCGTGGCGCCGACCGTGGTCAGCCCGGCCGACGCCGGCTGGCCGCGCAGTTCGCCGCGGGCGTCTGAGTTGGCGGCGCCGCCCTCGATGGCGAGGAGCCCGGTGGGCTTGCCGCGCACGAGGCCCTTCGACACCACCCGCGCCGCAGCCGGCGACACCGCCGCCGGAGCCTTGCCCTCGTCCTCGCCCTTGCCGAGCGCATCGAAGCCGATGGCGTCCGGCGAGACGTGGGCGAGGTCGTGGCGGGCGAGGTAGGAGATCGCCAGCTCGCGGAAGACGTAGTCGAGCACGCTGGTGGCGTTCTTGATCGCGTCGTTGCCCTGCACGAAGCCCGCCGGCTCGAAGCGGGTGAAGGTGAACGCGTCGACGTACTCCTCCAGCGGCACGCCGTACTGCAGGCCCAGCGAGATGGCGATGGCGAAGTTGTTCATCAGGCTGCGGAAGGCGGCGCCCTCCTTGTGCATGTCGATGAAGATTTCGCCGAGGCGACCGTCCTCGTACTCGCCGGTGCGCAGGTACACCTTGTGCCCGCCGACGATCGCCTTCTGCGTGTAGCCCTTGCGGCGGTCCGGAAGCTTCTCGCGCTCGCGCAGCCGCTCGATGCGCTCGACCACACGCTCCACGATCTTCTCGGCCACCGCCGCGGCGCGGGCCGAGGCCGGCTGCGCCACGAGTGCCTCCAGCGCCTCGTCCTCCTCGTCGTCGTTGTCGGCGATGAGCTGGGCGTTGAGCGGCTGCGAGAGCTTGGAGCCGTCGCGGTAGAGGGCGTTGGCCTTCAGCGCGAGGCGCCAGGAGAGGAGGTAGGCGTTCTTGCAGTCCTCCACCGTGGCGTCGTTCGGCATGTTGATGGTCTTGGAGATCGCGCCCGAGATGAAGGGCTGCGCCGCCGCCATCATGCGGATGTGGCTCTCGACCGAGAGGTACCGCTTGCCGATGCGCCCGCACGGGTTGGCGCAGTCGAAGACGGGATAGTGCGCGAGCTTGAGGTGCGGCGCGCCTTCCAGCGTCATCGCCCCGCAGACGTGGATGTTCGCCGCCTCGATCTCGGCCTTGGAGAAGCCGAGGAACGCGAGGAGCTCGAAGGAGGGGTCCGCCAACTTCTCCGCCGGAACCTTGAGGGTCCCGGTGAGGAAGTCCTCCCCGAGCGTCCACTTGTTGAACACGAACTTGATGTCGAAGGCCGACGCCAGTCCCCGCTCAACAGCCGCGATCTTCTCGTCCGTGAAGCCCTTGCCCCGCAGCGAGGTGTGATTGATTCCCGGCGCCTGCGCCAGAGAGGCGTGGCCCACCGCATAGGCGACGATCTCGGCGATGGCGGCCTCGCCGTAGCCCAGCGTGCGCAGCGCCTCCGGCACGGCCTGGTTGATGATCTTGAAGTAGCCGCCGCCGGCGAGCTTCTTGAACTTCACCAGCGCGAAGTCGGGCTCGATGCCGGTGGTGTCGCAGTCCATCACGAGGCCGATCGTGCCGGTGGGCGCGATCACGGTGGCCTGCGCGTTGCGGTAGCCGTGCTGCTCGCCGAGCGCCAGCGCTGCGTCCCACGCCTTGCGGGCATGCTCGATGAGCGCCTTGTCGGTGCACGAGGCGGCGTCCAGCGGCACGGGCGTGACGTTGAGGCCCTCGTAGCCCGCCGCCTCGCCGTGCGCGGCGCGGCGATGGTTGCGGATGACGCGCAGCATGTGCTTCGCGTTGTCCTTGTAGCCGGGGAACGGCCCGAGCTCCTTCGCCATCTCGGCGGAGGTGGCGTAGGCGACGCCGGTCATGATGGCGGTGAGCGCGCCGCAGATGGCCCGGCCCTCGGCCGAGTCATAGGGGATGCCGGACGTCATCAGCAGGCCGCCGATGTTGGCGTAGCCGAGGCCCAGCGTGCGGTAGCGGTAGGACAGCTCCGCGATCTCCTTCGACGGGAACTGCGCCATCAGCACGGAGATCTCGAGCACCACCGTCCACAGGCGGCAGACGTGCTCGTAGCTCGCCACGTCGATGCGGCCGTCGGGCTGGCGGAACTGCAGCAGGTTCAGCGAGGCGAGGTTGCAGGCCGTGTCGTCGAGGAACATGTACTCGGAGCACGGGTTCGACGCGCGGATCGGCCCCGCAGACGGGCAGGTGTGCCAGTCGTTCATGGTGGTGTTGAAGTGCAGGCCCGGGTCGGCCGAGGCCCACGCGGCGTGGCCGATCTTCTCCCACAGGTCGCGGGCCTTGAGCGTCTTCGTCACCTTGCCGGTGGTGCGGGCGGTGAGGTTCCAGTCCCCGTCCGCCTCGACGGCGCGCAGGAAGTCGTCCTTCAGCGAGACCGAGTTGTTCGAGTTCTGGCCGGAGACGGTGAGGTAGGCCTCGCTGTCCCAGTCGGTGTCGTAGGTGTCGAACTGGATGTCCGTGTAGCCCTGGCGGGCGAACTGGATGACGCGCTTGATGTAGCTGTCCGGGATCATCACCCGACGCGCCGCCTTGATCTCGCGCTTCAGCGCCGGGTTCTTCTCCGGGTCGAAGCAGGCGTCGCCCGAGCCCTCGCAGTTCACGCAGGCCTTCAGGATCGCCTTGAGGTGCTTCTGGCAGAGCTTGGAGCCTGTGACGAGGGCGGCGACCTTCTGCTCCTCCTTCACCTTCCAGTCGATGTAGGCCTCGATGTCCGGGTGGTCGGCGTCAACGACGACCATCTTGGCCGCGCGGCGGGTGGTGCCGCCCGACTTGATCGCGCCTGCGGCGCGGTCGCCGATCTTCAGGAAGGACATCAGGCCCGACGAGCGGCCCCCGCCGGCGAGCTTCTCGCCCTCCCCGCGCAGCAGCGAGAAGTTGGAGCCGGTTCCAGAGCCGTACTTGAAGAGCCGCGCCTCGCGGACCCACAGGTCCATGATGCCGCCCTCGTTGACGAGGTCGTCCTGCACGCCCTGGATGAAGCAGGCATGCGGCTGCGGGTGCTCGTAGGACGACTTCGACTTCGTGAGCTTGCCGGTCTTGAAGTCCACGTAGAAGTGGCCCTGCGACGGCCCGTCGATGCCGTAGGCCCAGTGCAGGCCGGTGTTGAACCACTGCGGCGAGTTGGGGGCGACCATCTGGCGGGCGAGCATGAAGCGCAGCTCGTCATGGAAGGCGTGCGCGTCCTCCTCCGAGGAGAAGTAGCCGCCCTTCCAGCCCCAGTAGGTCCAGCAGCCCGCGAGGCGGTCGAACACCTGCTTTGCGCTCATCTCGGAGCCGGTGCGCTCGCCCTCGGGCAGCGCCTTGAGCGCTGCCTCGTCGGGCACCGAGCGCCACAGCCACGAGGGGACGTCGTTCTCCTCGACCTTCCTCAGGCGGGCCGGGACGCCCGCCTTGCGGAAGTACTTCTGGGCCAGCACGTCGGACGCGACCTGGCTCCACGCCTCCGGCACCTCGATGTTCTCGAGGCGGAAGACCACCGAGCCGTCCGGATTCCGGATCTCGCTCGTGGCTGCCCGGAACGGGATCGCCTCGTAGGGCGACCTGCCGCTGGTGGTGTATCGACGTTCGATCCGCATCGTATGTCCCCTTTGACGGACGCCGCGCGCCCGCCGAGCCGGTTGATGCCCGGCTCCTGCCCCTGTCTGACGTGCCCCTGGAAACGCGAGCGGCGGTTGTGGCCGCCTTGCTCAAACCCTGCTCCCGACGGGCGGTTCCGGGCCGGCCATGCCACGGAGGGCACCTCGCGGGCCTCTCCGGCGGGTCGGTTCCGGCCGACTGGACAGACGGGTCTCCCCGCCTCTCCCGCTGCCGCGTCGAACGCTGTGTGACCCTAGTGTGAAGGAGCGGCCGGCGTCAACATCATGTGTCGACCACTCCTGTGGCCACTAGATGTAGAGCGGAAGACCTTAACAGTGCGTGAATCACGCCACATTTATGCCAAGCATCGGATTCGTCTGGAAGATTCGCAACGGTGCTGTGGGTGGGGCCCGGCGGGGTTGTCCCCGCGATGCACCAGGGTGCGCGAATCCCCGTTCTGATCCCTTGACAAGACCCCTCGCATTCTTCCCTTCGCCCGGCGTTGCAGGGGCCCTGTCTAACCCTCTCATTTCGGTTCGATTCCGGAACGAGCGCCAGGGTTGGCGAGTCGCGGGAATCGCACCTGCGGTTGAGCAGCCTCCTGTCGAATCGAGTCGCCGCGAGCCTCCCCCTTGCGACTTTCGCGGACTGGACAGGCTCCGCCCCGATGGCCATAGTCCGCCCCGACGAACCGGAGACGGGCGTGGCGGTCGGCCACGTCCCTCGCCATCGACCTGCGCCTTTCCCTGCGGAGCCGTCATGGGCATCAAGGACACCCTCATCGAGATCTTCACCTGGTGGAACGGCCAGACGATGGGGACCCGCTTCCACACGTGGCGGCACGGGGAACTGGTGGGGACGGACGAGTTCGGCAACCGCTACTTCCAGACGCGCGGCGGCAAGGTCGACCCGACGATCGGCGTCGTGCGCCGCTGGATGCTGTTCGCCGGCGAGATCGAGGCGACCAAGGTGCCGCCGGGCTGGCACGCCTGGCTGCGCAACACGACGGACGTCCCGCCCGGCAAGGACGGCTACGCGGCCCGCGAGTGGCAGCTCGGCTGGCGCCCCAACCCCACCGGCACCCCTAACGCCTACCGCCCCAAGGGCTCGATCCTCGCATCAGGAACGCGTCCTGCCGCGACCGGCGACTACGAGGCCTGGACGCCGGGCAGCTGAGCGGCACGGCCGGACTCATCCGGCTGGCTACCGGCCCCGGCGCGGCTCTGCCCTTTCTCCGCCCCTTTTCGCATGTTAATCCGTCGCGCGCCCGCGGCGGGATCGACTCGCCGGAGCCACCGGACACGCCGTCGATCATGCCGCACCCGCTCCGCTTCGCCCGTCCTCTCGCCGCCGCCGCGCTGGCGGGCGTGACGCTGGCCGTCGCGGCCGGAACGGCACGGGCCGACAAGATCCGCAACCCGGTCGCCATCTTCGCCGGCCTCGACAAGATCACCGGCCGGATCATCTCGTTCGACGTCAACATCGACGAGACCGTGCAGTTCGGCGCGCTGCAGCTGACGCCGCGGCTCTGCTACACCCGCCCGCCGACCGAGCCGGCCAACACGACGGCCTTCATCGAGGTCGACGAGGTGACGTTCACCAACGAGTACCGGCGCATCTTCGGCGGCTGGGTGTTCGCCTCCAGCCCGGGGCTGCACGGCATCGAGCACCCGATCTACGACGTGTGGCTGACCGGCTGCAAAGGCGGCACGGAGATCATCCCGGATCCGCCGAGCGCCGACCAGGTGGCCGACCCGCTGCGCGGCACCGAGCAGCAGCGCGCCGCGGATCGCCGGCGCAACCAGGGTCTGGACGCGCCCGTCACCGGCCAACAGCCGGCCGGAACCGCCTCGCTGCCGCCCGGTTCGCCCGCGCCGCAGCTGCCGCCGGGTGTGCCCGTCCCGCCCGGCACGGTGCCCGGCGGCCAGATCGGCATTGCCGCGCCCGCGGGCACGCCCACGGCCCCGCGCCAGCCGACGCAGCGCTTCTTCCCGGCGACGAGCGCCACGCCCTCGCCCAACCGCGACCCCTTCCAGAACTCGAACAGGTAAGGCCGGGCTCAGCGCCCGCCGCCGCCCTTTCGCTCGCGCGCCAGACGCTCGATCATCTCGGCGATGGCGGTCCAGTGGAAGCGCAGGGCCGCCTCCCCGTCCTCCGTCAGGCCGAAGGCCGGCAGGGACCAGTCGTCGTTCGCCGCATCGCCGCGCTGGGCAAGGCCCAGGCGCCGCAACCGCTCATAGACCTGCAACGTCCGCGCGTCCTGCGGCACCACCCCGCCCGACGCGAGTGCGACGAGCGCAAGGACCTCGCGCTCCTCGACGACTTCCCCCGGCAGGATCTCGAACGGCATGGCATGGTCCCCGATGAGGGCGCGAGCCATAGACCTCCCGGGGGGCCGCATCAAGGCGGGACGCGTCCCGGCGTCGGGTGCGTGGCCGGGCAGCCCCTCCTTCTCCCCGCCACGCGGGGAGAAGAGAGTGCTGAACGGCGGCGCATGCGGGCGATGGCACGCCTGCAAGGGCGCCCGGCCCGCCGATACCCTACATTGCGAAAGACGGCACGGCCGCCGGCCTGCCGCACCGGACGCCCCACCCCCGGAGGACACCGATGACCCAGTTCCACACGCCCGGCCTCGACAACGACTGCGATCATGCCGACGGCCCCAGCGCGGTCGAGACGGTGATCGTGCCGCGGGCCCGCGACCTCGGCGGCTTCGAGGTGCGCCGAGCGCTCCCCTCCGCGCAGCGGCAGATGATCGGTCCCTTCATCTTCTGGGACCAGATGGGCCCCTCGGTGTTCAAGGCCGGCACGGGCATCGACGTGCGGCCGCATCCCCACATCGGACTTGCCACGCTGACCTATCTCTTCGAGGGCCAGATCCTGCACCGCGACAGCCTCGGCGTGGTGCAGGCCATCGACCCGGGCGAGGTCAACTGGATGACGGCGGGCCGCGGCATCGTCCACTCGGAGCGCACGGCGCCGGAGGTCCGGCAGAACGAAGCCACGCTCTTCGGCATCCAGTCGTGGATCGCCCTGCCCGAGCGCCACGAGGAGACGGACCCCGGCTTCGCCCACCACGCGGCGGGCGACCTGCCGCTCATCGAGGGCGAGGGCAAGCGCGTGCGCCTCGTCGCCGGCTCGCTGTATGGCCAGACGGCGCCGGTGAAGACGTTTTCCGAGATGGTCTATGCAGAGGCCGTGCTGGAGCCGGGCGCGCGCCTGCCCATCCCGGCCGGGCACGAGGAGCGCGCCGTCTACGTCGCGCAGGGCACGATCCTCGTCGGCCATGACCGGTTCGAGCCCGCCCGGCTGCTGGTGCTGCGGCCCGGCGAGCCCGTCACACTGACGGCCGAGACAGCCGCCCGCGTGCTCATCTTCGGCGGCGAGCCGATGGACGGCCCGCGCTACGTCTGGTGGAACTTCGTCTCCCGCTCGAAGGACCGGATCGAGCAGGCGAAGGCCGACTGGAAGGCGGGACGCTTCGACGGCGTGCCCGGGGAGACGGAGTTCATCCCCCTCCCCGGCTGATCCGGCGGTCAGGCTGCGATCGGCGGGGCGCACGCCTCGCAGATCGCCGCCACGTGGCGGTGGTCCGTGCCGCAGCATCCGCCCATGACGCGCAGGCGCGGCAGCTGGCGCTGCAACATCCGGTAGCGCCGGCCGAGATCGGCCGGATCGCCGGGATCGAGCTCGGTCGCCGCGTCGAGCTCGGCATGGCTCTTCGTCGACGCGTTGGCCCTGAGCCCTCCGAGCCGGATCGTCCAGGCGCCGCCCCGCTCGAGCGCCGGCGCGAGATGCAGCGGATGGGCGCAGTTGACCATGTAGTAGAGCGGTGCGCCGCCCGTCGCCGCGTCGACCATGGCGATCGCACCCTCGAGCGTGGCGCCCGAAGCGAGCCGGCCGTCGGTCTCGACGGTGAAGGAGATGGCGCATGGCACCCCCACGATGGCCGCCGCCGTGGCGATGCCGCACGCCTCCTCGGGCGTGTTGATCGTCACTGCCGTGATCATGTCGACCCCGGCGCCAGCCAGCGTCCCGACCTGCACGGCGTGGTACCGCGCCGCCTCCTCCGCCGACATGCGATCCTCGACCCGGTAGCCGTCACCGCGGGGGCCCACGACCCCGTTGACGAGGACGCGCGAGCCGGGACGCGCCAGACGCTCGCGCAGGGCGCGCGCCCACCGCACGCTCTCGCGGTTGACCCGGGAGAGCGCTGCGGCGTCATGACCGAGCCGGGCGCCCCAGTCGGCGTTGGCGCGCCAGGTGGGCGTGTCGAGCAGGAAGCCGGCGCCGTGGCGCGCGGCGGTCTCGAGGTAGGGACGGAAGTAGCGCTCCAGCCGCTCCCGCCCCTCCGCCGTCTCGATGAGCGGATAGGCGGCGAAGCAGGGCAGATCGATGCCCTCGATGAAGACGAGCGTCGTCTCGAGCCCGCCGTCCGTGAGAAAAAGGGTCTCGTCCGCGCCCGGCAGGCCAGCCGGGCCGCGCTGCATGGTGAAGGATGTCACGATGTCCTCCTTGGGGGATGGAGTGGATTCACCATGCGCCCGGGCTCGGCGCACCCGATGTGACAAATCACACGCGGGGAACGGGTCGCGCAGCGCTGATGGACCGGTGCCGGGACGAGGGCCGCGGCCAGAACTGCCTTGCAGGGAGGGGCAGTCCGCCCCCCCTCACCCGCCCCTCATGATGAGGAGCCCGCGAAGCGAACGTGTCGAACGACGCATCAGTGGCGGGCCCGACGGCATCACGCGGATCGGTTGTCCTACGCATTGGCCGCCATGCCGGGCGGGGGCACATTGTCTGCATGGTCTCCTTCGTGGCGCAGGCGCGATGACGGCTTACGCCCACGGCGCGGCGGGACGGCAGCCTTCGACCGCGGCAGCGGACGCGTCCGGTGTGGCGCCGCCCCTGCCCTTCGGGCTTTTCGGCTTCATCCGGCTCGTCGGCATCCGTCACCAGCTCCTGCTGTGCGGGCTGTCGATGGCGGTCTTCCTCCTGTCGACGGCCCCGCTCGAGGTGCAACGGCGGATCGTGAACGACGCCTTCAAGGGCGGCTCGTTCCGCACCATCCTGCTGCTGGCAGCGGCCTATGCGGCGCTCGCGCTGTCGGAGGGGCTCATCAAGCTCGGCATGAACGTCTATCGCGGCTTCGTCGGCGAGACGGCGGTGCTGACCCTGCGGCGCACCTTTCAGTCGCTGCTGCGGGCCCTGCCGCCCGACGCCAGCACGCCGGAGGCGCTCGGCGTCGAGACCTCCATGATGCTGGCGGAGGCGGAGCCCGTCGCGGGATTCGTGGCCGTGAGCGTCTCCGAGCCGATCCTGCAGGGCGGGCTGCTGATCAGCGTCTTCGGCTATATGGTCTACCTGCAACCCGTGATGGCGCTGGTCGCGTTCGCGGTCCTCACGCCGCAGGTCGTCTTCATCCCCATGATGCAGCGTGCCATCAACCGGCGCGTCGCCCGGCGCATCAGCACGCTGCGCGAGGTGGGCGCAGACATCATCGGCGACCGCACCGGCGCCCACGAGCGCCAGCAGCGCGAGCGCATCGCCCGCGTGTTCGACCTCAACATGGGAATCTTCAAGCTGAAGTTCTCGATGAACTTCCTCATGAACCTGCTCCACCACCTCGGCACGGCCTCGGTGCTGGCCATCGGCGGCTGGTTCGTGGTGCATGGCGACACGGAGGTCGGCACCGTCGTCGCCTTCATCTCAGGCCTTGCCAAGGTCGTCGACCCGTGGGGCGACCTCGTGAACTGGTTCCGCGACCTCACCTCGACGCAGACCAAGTACGGCCTGATCGCCCGAGCCGCAGCCGTCCTGGCCGGCGCCCAGGCGAACGGCACCACCCTCGACGCCAGCGACCTCATCGGCCGCACCGACGAGCCCTGACCGGTCAAGGACCCGTCCCGGCCTTGCGCCGCCCGCCGGCCTTTGCGACAAGCCCGGCATGCTGCACGTCAACGACCTGACCTACCGGCTGGGGCCGCGAACCCTGTTCGACAAGGCAACCGTGGCCATCCCCACGGGCGCGCGCGTCGGCTTCGTCGCGCGCAACGGCACCGGCAAGACCACTCTCTTCCGCATCATCCGCGGCGAGGTCTCGCCGGAGGGCGGCTCGGTGACGATCGGCCGGGGCCTGCGGATCGGCTCGGTGGCGCAGGAGGCCCCCGGCGGCCCCGAGACGCTGGCAGAGGTCGTGCTCGCTGCCGACACGGAGCGGGCGGCGCTGCTCGCCGAGGCCGAGACCGCGACGGACCCCCACCGGATCGCCGAGATCCAGACCCGCCTCGTCGACATCGACGCCCATTCGGCCCCCGCCCGCGCCGCGTCGATCCTGCACGGCCTCGGCTTCGATGCGGAGGCGCAGGCGCGGCCCTGCTCGTCCTTCTCTGGCGGCTGGCGCATGCGCGTCGCGCTCGCGGCCGTCCTCTTTGCCGAGCCGGACCTGCTGCTGCTCGACGAGCCGACCAACTACCTCGACCTCGAAGGCACGCTCTGGTTGATGGACTACCTGGCGCGCTACCCGCACACGGTGCTCGTCATCAGCCATGACCGCGACCTCCTGAACCAGTCGGTCGAATGGATCCTGCATCTCGACCAGGCGAAGCTGTCGCTCTACCGCGGCGGCTACGACCAGTTCGAGCGCCAGAGGGCCGAGCAGCAGGCGTTGCAGCTGAAGCTGCGCAAGAAGCAGGAGGACGAGCGGCGCCACCTCCAGGCCTTCGTCGACCGCTTCCGCGCCAAGGCATCCAAGGCCAAGCAGGCGCAGTCGCGCGTCAAGCGGCTGGAGAAGATGCAGCCCATCGCCGCCATCGTCGACCAGGAGGTGCTGCCCTTCGACTTCCCCTCCCCCGAGCGCCCGCTGTCGCCGCCGATCGTCGCCATGGAGGGGGCGAGCGTCGGCTATGGGGAGAAGCCGATCCTCTCGCGCCTGTCGCTCTCCATCGCCGACGACGACCGCATCGGCCTGCTCGGCTCCAACGGCAACGGCAAGTCGACCTTTGCGAAGCTCGTCGCGGGCCGGCTCGATGCCATGGCCGGCACCGTTCGGCGCTCCTCCAAGCTGCAGGTTGCCTACTTCGCGCAGCACCAGCTCGATGAGCTGAACCCCGGCGCGACGCCGTATCGGCATGTCGCCGACCTGATGCCGGACGATACCGAGGCCCGCGTGCGGGCCCGCTGCGCCCGCATGGGGTTCTCGGGCGCCAAGGCCGACACGCCCGTCTCCGCCCTCTCCGGCGGCGAGAAGGCCCGTCTCCTCATGGGCCTCGCCACCTTCGGCGGTCCGCATCTGCTCATCCTCGACGAGCCGACGAACCATCTCGACATCGACAGCCGCGCCGCCCTGATGGAGGCGATCAACGACTATGGCGGCGCCGTCATCCTCATCTCGCACGACCGCTTCCTGCTGGAGGCCTGCGCCGACCGCCTGTGGCTGGTCGCCAACGGCACGGTGAAGCCGTTCGACGACGACCTCGACGCCTACCGGCGCTTCGTGCTCGAGGGGCCGGACCGCCCGGCGTCCAAGCGGGACGACGAGCGGGGCTCGGCCGCCGACACCCGCCGCGAGGCGGCGGGCCGGCGCGTGGCGCTGGCGCCGCTGAGGAAGAAGATCGAGGCGCTGGAGGCGAAGATGGCGAAGTTCGCCGACCTCATCGCACGTGTCGACGCGGTGCTCGGCGATCCCGACACCTTCCAGAAGGAGCCGCAGAAGGCATCCCAGCTCTCCGCTCAGCGCGCCGAACTCGAGCGCGGCCTGATGGCGGCCGAGGAGGAGTGGCTGGAGCTTTCCGCCGAGTACGAGACGGCAGCCGCGGGCTGAAGGGCAAAACCGCCGGCCTCAGTTGACGAGTGCGTAGCCCTTGCCGGCCCAACGCCACGTGCCCTTCTCCGACAGGAGCTCGCGGTATCCGCGGTGCACGCGGCGCGCGACGTTGAGGTCGCGGTCGCTCGTGCTGAGGATGGCCGCCCAGCGTCCCTGCATCCTCGTGAAGACAGTGACGCCGCAACGCGTCCCGCTGCAGGGGGCCGCGGGGCGTACGGCCACTTCCTGCACGCCGTCATTGTCCAGGTCGATGACGGCATAGTCCCATCCCGACCCAATTCCGTCCGCGACGGGCGTCGGCGACGAGCCGAGCCCCAGCGTCTCCGTGAGGAAGGCCGCATCCTCCGGCGTCAGGCTCGGATGAAAGACGAGTTTCTCGGTGGCGGACGCGGCAGCCGGCATCAGGGCGATGGCGAGGAGGCAGGCGGCGGCGCGAAGGCGCGGGCGCATCGGGGTGTCCGGGTGGCGGGAGGCTCTCTCCGCGCGCACCCTACCGGGCGCGGCATGAGACGGCGTTCCGGAACACCGGACAATTTGAAGGACCCCGCGAACGTTGCCCTACTGCACGACCTGCACGAGCCGGTTGTCGGCGAAGAGGTAGATCACCTTCCCGGTGGGGGTCATGTAGAGCATCGTCGTCTCGCGCTTGGCGCGCGGGCTGGAGCCGGTCTGCACGCTGAGCGGCTCGCCCTTGAGGGCGACGAGTTCGCATTCGGTCAGGCCGATCAGGCCGTCGCCCTCCCGCCCCCGGAACGTCGCCGGGTCGATGCGCAGATCCGCGGTACAACGTCCGTCCTCACCCACGACGGCCTCGGTCGTGGCCACGCGGGCGGTCGCCGACTTGTCGTTGACGAAGCCCGTCATCTCCATCGCGCAGCCGCCGAGCATGAGCGCCGCGATTGCCACGGCACTGGAGCAGACACGGCGAAGGGATTCCCGGATCACGCTTTCTTCTGCCACCGTCCGTCCTCGTCCTGCTGCCAGTAGGTGGGCTGCCGCCCGGCCTTGCGAAGCTCCGCCCACGCTCCGCGGGCGGCCGCCAACGCTGCCTCGTCGTTGCCGTCGAAGAGCAGCACGAGCCGCGTCAGTCCGTCGAGGGTGGCCGGCAGCCGCGCCCCCTCGACGAGGAAACGCACCGTGGCGCCGTTGGGATTGCCGTCCCCCGCCGTCAGCACCACGCGCTCCCGCGCGGCATCCGGCTCGCGGTCGGTGGCGTGTGGCAGGAAGCCCTCGTCGGAATAGGTCCAGAGGAGGTCGTCGAGCGCGGCCACCCGCTCCGGCGTCACCGCCTGCACCACCACCGACCAGCCGCGCTGGAGGCTGCGTTCCAGCAACTGCGGGAGCACGGCTTCGAGCGGCTTCGACTGCAGGTGGTAGAACCAGATCTCGGTCCCGGCGGTTTCGCTCATGCGCCGCCTCCCGTCGACACGGCGGCCTCAGGCCCGGCGGGCGTTCCCCACGCCGTGCCGGACCGCGTCCGCAGCACCCCAGGACGACGCCACGAAGGCGACGTCGCCGAGCCGCACGCCGGGATGGCGCCGGGCGAGTTCGGCCCGCACGGCGGCCTCGAGGCGAAGACGATCCGTCGCCTCGTCGCTGCAGGGCGTCCAGTCGACCAGCAGCGGATACCACCCGCCGTCGGCTTCCACGCTCGCATAGGTCTCCCCCTGCCCGACCGGGCTCAGGACGATCCGGTGCTCCGTCATCGCGACTCGCCTCCATGCTTTGCGGGGCGATGGTGGCCCCGCGAGGGCGATGCGCAACGCGGCACGCGACTTTTGCACAGTCCGGCAGCGCCGCCGAACGACGGCGTGACGAATCCGTCACGGTTCACGAAATGACGAAGCGGCACCGGCAGCCGGACCGGAGAAAGGCCTCAGTCCAGCCAGCCGGGCAACTCGCCGGCGGCCAGCAGGAAATAGCTGGCCACAAGGATGCAGGTGAGCACGAAGCCTGCGAGAAGGCTCAGGAAATCACGCCATGCGTCCATCGAGAGACCGTAGGCGGCACCGTGGACGCCAGACAGATGGCAGGAACGCGGACCTAGGCCTGTGCCGGTCAGCGTCGCCAGGCATCGATCATGTCCCACAGGCTCGGCGTCTCCACGCCGCCCAGGACCTCGCGCAGGACGATGAGCAGGGTCAGAAGGCCGAAGAACACGATCGACCGGCCCCGGGAGAACATCGTCCTGCCTCCGCCGCGGCTCAGCCCTCGTAGTGGTCCGCGACGAGCCGGTCGAGCAGACGCACACCCCAGCCCGAGGCCCAGCCGCGGTTGATGTCCGACGACGGCGATCCCATGCCCGTGCCGGCGATGTCGAGATGGGCCCACGGCGTCTCGTTGACGAAGCGCTTGAGGAACTGCGCCGCGGTGATCGAGCCCGCATGCCGGCCGCCGGAGTTCTTCACGTCGGCGAACTTGCTGTCGATGATCTTGTCGTAGCGCGGGCCGAGCGGCATGCGCCACACGGTCTCGCCCGTTGCCTTTCCGGCGTCGAACAGGCGCGCCGCCAACGTGTCGTCGTTGGAGAAGAGGCCCGCGTTCTCCTGCCCGAGCGCCACGAGGATGGCGCCGGTGAGGGTCGCGAGGTTCACCATGAAGGCCGGCTTGTAGCGGTCCTGCACGTACCAGAGCACGTCGGCGAGGACGAGGCGGCCCTCCGCGTCGGTGTTGATGATCTCGATCGTCTGCCCGGAGAGCGACGTGACGATGTCGCCGGGACGCTGGGCATTGCCGTCCGGCATGTTCTCGACGAGGCCGATCGCGCCGATCGCGTTGACCTTGGCCTTGCGCGCAGCCAGCGCGTGCATGAGACCAACGACGCAGGCGGCACCCGCCATGTCGCCCTTCATGTCTTCCATGCCCTGCGCCGGCTTGATCGAGATGCCGCCGGTGTCGAAGGTCACGCCCTTGCCCACGAAGGCGACGGGCTGGGCCTTGGCAGACTTCGCCCCGTTCCAGCGCATGATGACGACGCGGCTCTCGCGCGCCGAGCCCTGCCCGACGCCGAGCAGCGCACGCATGCCGATCTTCTCGAGCTTCTTGCGGTCGAGGATCTCGATCTCGACGCCGAGCTTCGACAGCGCCTCGGCGCGCCGCGCGAACTCCTCCGGATAGAGGACGTTCGGAGGCTCGTTCACGAGGTTGCGCGCCAGCACCACGCCGTCGGCCACCGCAGCGCGGGTCTTCGCCGCGCGCCGCGCGGCGGCGGGGTCGAGCACCCCGATCGTCACGGAGACGGAATCCGGGGCGGCGTCGTCACCCTTGCGGGTCTTGTACTTGTCGAACCGGTAGGCCCGCAGTTGCAGGCCCATCGCGATGTCCGCGGCGGCGGCCGCGTCGGTCCGCCACCCGGTGGGGCCTTCGAGCAGCACGGACGCCGCCTTCGACGTCCCCAGCCGGCCGCCGATGGCGCCACCGAGGTCGACGTAGTTCGTTTCGCCGCGGTCCTTGGCCGACCCCAGCCCCATCACGACGAGGCGGTCGGCCTGCAGCCCGGCGGGAGCCAGCAGGGTGAGCCCGCTTCCGGCCTTGCCCTTGAAGCCTTCCGCGGCGGACGCCCGCGCCACCGCGTCGGACACCGCCTCGCCAACGAGCGCCAGCACCGATTCGGGGATCGCCAGGTCGTCGCCCACGAAGATCACGAGCGCGCCGCTTGCAGGCAGCGCGGGACTGGCAAAGGCGACCTTGATACGATCGGTCATCGGAGGCTCCGGAAGGAGGAAACGGGAGGCACGTCGAGAGATAACGGCGCGGGCCTGACAATTCCAGCGGCCCCGGTCGCATGTCCACGATCCTCGCCGGGAGCGGGCCCGGGCGATGCGGTGTGCACACTTCACGATTGCGTTGAGGCCTTCATTTCCCGCCATGCATGCAGCCCCTGGCATTGCCACGACATGGCCGCGATCACGCCCGATGAAGGACGCTTGCCGGCGCACCGGCGTTTCTTTAGGGCTGGCGTCCTGAGCGTCGCCGGCACGGGCCATGATGGGTATCCTCGACCGCTACATCCTGCGTACGGCGACCGTCGCGTTCCTCGCGACGCTGCTGTCGCTGACGGCGGTCATCTGGATCACGCAGGCCCTGCGCGAGTTCGACCTGCTCACGGCCAAGCGCCAGACCATCCTGATTTTCCTGATGGTCACCGGCCTCTCGATCCCGGCGCTGTTGACGATCATCGCCCCCTTCGGCCTGTTCATCGCCGCGCTCTACGCGCTCAACAAGCTGAACGGTGATTCCGAGCTCATCGTCATGAGCGCGGCCGGTCTCGCACCGTCGCGGCTGCTGCGTCCGTTCCTGGTCCTGTGCGTGGCCGTTTCGACGCTCGTGGCCTCGATGACGCTGTGGGCCATGCCCGCGAGTTTCCGCGACCTGCGCGACCTGATCACGCAGATCCGCGCGGACTTCATCGGCAACATCGTCCGGGAAGGCCAGTTCACGACGCTCGACATCGGCATCACGTTCCACTTCCGGGAACGCGCCGGCGACGCGCTGCTCGGCATCTTCATGCAGGACCGACGCGACCCCGACAAGGTCAACACCTACATCGCCGAGCGGGGACAGACGATCGAGGCGAACGGCGTCCCCTACCTCGTGCTCGAGAAGGGAAGCGTGCAGCGCGAGGTGCGCGGATCCAGCGACGCCTCGATCGTGGTCTTCGAGCGTTATGCGATCGACCTCAGCCAGTTCGGGGCGGATGGCGAAACGGTGGTCTACAAGCCGCGCGAGCGCGGCACCGCCGAGCTGCTGAGCGTCGACCTCAACGACGCGTATGTCCGCGACCAGATCGGCCGGTTCCGGGCTGAACTCCACGACCGGTTCTCGACGCCGCTCTACCCGTTCGCCTTCCTGGCCATCGCGCTGGCGGCACTGGGAACTCCACGCACCACCCGCCAGGGCCGCGGCATGGCGATCGGCGCGGCGATCATCGCCGTCGCCGCCGTCCGCATCGCAGGCTTCGCGGCGTCGAGCCTCGTCGTCCGCGCGCCGTGGGCCATTCCGCTCCCCTACCTGATCCCGATCATCGGCGCCGGGGTGGCCCTCGCCTGGTTCCTGCTGGGCGGCCGGTCATGGCCGCGCGTGTCGTTGCCGCTGCGCCGCCCGGCGCTGGCGCGAGGCTGACGCGCATGATCGGGCGCACGCTCGGCCTCTATCTCGCGTCGCGCTTCGCGCGCTCCGTCATCGGCGTGTTCCTGACGGTTTTCGCGCTGATCTACACGCTGGACTTCGTGGAGCTGGTGCGACGGACCGGCGACGTCGCCGACGTGCCGGCCGCGCTTCTGGCGCAGCTCTCGCTGTTCCGCACGCCGTCGGTCGCCGAGCAGGTCCTGCCCTTCGCCATCCTCTTCGGCGCCATGGCGGCGCTTCTCAACCTGTCGCGCAAGCTGGAGCTGGTGGTGGCGCGGGCGGCGGGCGTGTCGGCCTGGCAGTTCCTCACGCCGCCGCTGCTGGTCGCCATCACGTTCGGGATCCTGACCGCGACCGTCTACAACCCCGTCGCCTCGTGGCTGCGGGATCGCGCCACCAACATCGAGACGACGCGTTTCGGAAAGAACAAGGCCTCCGCCGACCAGCTCATGTGGGTGCGCCAGCGCAGCGTCGACGGCCAGGCGATCATCCGGGCGGAGCGATCCAGCGGCTCGGGCACCGTGCTGGGGCAGGTCACCTTCTTCGAGTTCGACCCGCAGGGTCGCTTCGTCAGCCGCGTGGAGGCGACCTCGGCGCAATTGCGGCCGGGCTTCTGGGAGCTGACGAAGGCCCGCGTGATCACGCCGGAGCAGGAGCCACAGGCCTTCGACACCTACAAGGTCGCCACCAATCTGACGCCGGAACAGGTCCGCCAGTCCTTCTCCTCGGCTGACGGCGTGCCGTTCTGGGAGTTGCCCGGCCTCATCAAGCGAACCGAGGAATCGGGGCTCGATGCGGCCCGGTACAGGCTGCAGTTGCAATCGCTCCTGGCGCGCCCGCTGCTCTATATGGCGATGGTGCTGGTGGCCGCTTCGGTTTCCTTAAGATTTTTCCGATTTGGTGGTGTCGCCAGGATGGTCCTCGGTGGTGTCGCTGCCGGGTTCGTGCTCTACGTAGCGACGAAGCTGATCGAGGATCTTGGATCGGCAGGTTTCCTGTCGGCGGGGGTGGCGGCCTGGTCGCCTGCCATCGTCGGCAGTTTGCTCGGAACGCTCGCCCTATTGTATCAAGAGGACGGGTGATGACGGGCCGTGCGTTCTTCGGCCGTTGTGGTTCGGGCATGGTATCGCAGTCCAAGATAGCGACCCTGATCGTGGCGGGCATCGGCGTCGGTGCCGCGGGTCTGTCGCAATGGCCGGCCGCGGCCCAGACGATGTCGGACATGATCGGCCGCCAGGCCCAGAAGTCCGGCAAGGAGGGCGGCAAGGACCGCCTGCTCGTCGAGTCGCGCGAACTCGTCTACGACCGGGACAAGAACACCGTCTCGGCGGTCGGCAACGTCCAGCTGTTCTACCAGGGCCGCGTCCTGGAGGCTGACAAGGTCCTCTACGACCGCAACACAAGCCGCGTCTTCGCCACCGGCAACGCCAAGCTGACGGAAGAGAACGGGCAGGTCGCCTACGCGGACCGCTTCGAGCTCACCGACGACTTCCGCGACGGCTTCATCGATTCGCTGCGCGTCGAGACGACGGACCGCACCCGGCTCTCCGCCCCGCGAGCCGAGCGCACCGGCGGCGACGTGACCGTCCTCGAGAAGGGCACCTACACGGCCTGCGAGCCCTGCAAGGACGATCCGTCCAAGCCGCCGCTCTGGCAGGTCCGCGCCAAGCGCATCATCCACAAGAACGAAGAGCGCACGATCTACTACGAGGATGCGACGCTCGAGTTCTGGGGCCTGCCGGTCGCCTACATCCCCTACTTCTCGGCGCCCGACGCAACGGTGAAGCGCAAGTCGGGGTTCCTGCCGCCGCACTATGTCGCCAGCTCCGCGCTCGGCTACGGCATCTCGACCCCCTACTTCTGGGCACCGGCGCCGAACTACGACGTGACGGTCACCCCGACGTTCCTCACCCGCCAGGGCGTCATGGGCCAGGTCGAGTGGCGCCACCGCCTGATGAACGGCAGCTACAACATCAAGGCGACGGGCATCTTCCAGCAGGACAAGGCGGCGTTCCTCCTGCCGCCCTACGGTGCCGGCGACCGGACGTTCCGTGGCTCCATCGACAGCCAGGGCCGGTTCCTCATCAACGACAAGTGGCAGTGGGGCTGGGATATCCGCACCGCCACGGACAAGTGGTTCGAGCAGAACTACAAGATCATGCCGCAGCTGGTGGACGCCCTCGGCGTGACCGGCTTCCGCGAGCTCAACTCGACGCTCTACCTGACCGGCCAGGGCGACCGGAGCTTCTTCGACGCCCGCGGCTTCTATTTCCGCGGCCTGTCCTACGCCGACTGGCAGAAGCAGATTCCGGTGGTCGCCCCCGTCATCGACTACGACAGGCGCTGGGTGAACACGCCGATGGGCGGCGAGCTCAGCTTCACGGCGAACGCGGTGAACCTGAACCGCCAGGAAACCGACTTCAACAGCCTGGTGAACGCAAACGGCCAGCCGGGCATCTACCAGTTTCCGCTCGGTCCCAACGCCCAGGGCCAGCCGTACTACATCTACCAGACGTGCGCGCCCGGCCAGTACAACCGTACGAACTGTCTCATCCGCGGCGTCGCCGGCAACTACTCGCGCGCCACGGCCGAGGTCGCCTGGCGGCGCACGTTCATCGACCCGATCGGCCAGAGCTGGACCCCGTTCGGCTCGCTGCGCGCCGACGCGGCGTTCGCATCGCTGAACACGTCGGGCACGTTCAACCAGTACCTGCCCAACTTCATCGACACCTCCGGCGACATGCTGGGCCGGTTCATGCCGGTGGCGGGCCTCACCTACCGCTATCCCTTCGTGGCCGACAGCGGCTTCGGCGCCCACGTGATCGAGCCCATCGCGCAGGTTATCGCGCGCCCGCGGGAAGGCCTGATCGGCAACCTGCCGAACGAGGATGCCCAGAGCCTCGTCTTCGACGACACGAACCTGTTCGCCGTGAACAAGTTCTCCGGCTTCGACCGGGTCGAGGGCGGATCGCGGGCCAACCTCGGCGCCCAGTACACCTTCACCGCCGCGAACGGCATGTTCGCAAGTGCCCTGCTCGGCCAGTCGTACCAGATCGCCGGGCAGAACTCGTACGCGCAGTACGATCTCGCCCACACCGGGCAGGACTCCGGCCTGCAGACGTCGCGCTCGTCCTACGTCGCGCGCCTGCAGATCCAGCCGACCTCCGCCCTGAGCTTCATCGGGCGTGGCCGCTTCAACGAGCAGGACCTCTCGATGGAGCGGATCGAGCTGCAGGCGAGCGGCCGGGTCGACCGCCTGACGGCATCGCTGATCTACGCCAACTACGCCGCCCAGCCGAACCTGGGCTACTTCGTGCGCCGCGAGGGCCTCGGCTCGTCCGCGCAGTTCGACCTGACGCCGAACTGGTACGTCAACGGCACGGTGTTCTTCGACCTGAGCCGCAACGCGACCGATCGCTTCCTCAATCCCGCGAGCCCCACGGCGAACCCGTTCACCGTCGCCAGCATGACGCTTGGAGCCGGCTACAAGGACGAGTGCACGACGATCGGGTTCGTCTACTCCAACGGCGGCAAGCAGCAGCTGGCGGACGGGACGTCGGAGCGGGTGCAGACCTTCATGCTCCGGCTTGAGCTGCGCACGCTGGGCGGGGCGAACTACAGCTACAACGTCTCCTCGTCCTCGACCGCGGACGGCCTGTGACCGTGCCGGCGGGGCCGGTACAGCGCCCGCTGCTGCTCACGCAGGGGGACCCAGCCGGTATCGGCCCCGAACTGACGCTCCGGGCCTGGTTGGCACGGCAGGAGGAAGCCCTCCCTGCCTTCGCTGTGGTCGGCGACCCCGCACTCTATCGAGACACCGCACGGCGCCTGTCGGCGGACGTGCCGGTCCGCGAGACCGACCCGGCCGGTGCCGATGGCATTTTCCGCGACGCCCTGCCGGTGATCCCGACGGGCCAGCCCGGCACCGCCTTGCCAGGCTCCCCGGACGCGGCGTTCGCTGCCGGCACCATCGCGGCGATCGACCGGGCATGTGCGCTCGTGCACGACGGACTGGCCGCGGCGGCGGTCACCAACCCGATCGCCAAGTCGGTGCTCTACGCCGCCGGCTTCCGCCATCCCGGCCATACCGAGTACCTTGCCCACCTGGCCGCCGCGCTCTGGAACATCCCTGAGCCGCGTCCGGTGATGCTCATCTGGTCGTCGGTCCTCGCGGTGGTGCCGGTCACGATCCATGTGCCACTGGCCGAGGTGCCGGCTCTCGTCAGCGAGGACCTCATCGTCGAGACGGGCCGCATCGTCGCGCAGGACTACGCCACGCGGTTCGGCCTGCCGTCGGTCCGCCTCGCGATCAGCGGGCTCAATCCCCACGCCGGCGAGGGCGGCGCCCTCGGCAAGGAGGACGACGCCGTCATCCGCCCGGCCGTGGAGCGGTTGCGGCAGGACGGGATCGACGCCCGCGGCCCCCTCCCCGCCGACACGATGTTCCACGCCCGTGCCCGCGCCACCTACGACGTCGCGCTGTGCATGTACCATGACCAGGCTCTGATCCCGGTGAAGGCGCTCGCCTTCGACGAAGGTGTCAACGTGACGCTGGGGCTGCCCTTCGTGCGCACGTCGCCGGATCACGGCACCGCGTTCGACATCGCCGGCAAGGGCATCGCGCGGCCCGAGAGCCTCCTCGCCGCGATCCGTCTGGCGCGCCGGCTGGCGGACGGACCCGCGGCCCAATGAGCGCGATCGACGATCTGCCCCCCCTGCGCGACGTCATCCGGCGGTACGACCTTCTCGCGAAGAAGTCGCTCGGCCAGAACTTCCTGCTCGACCTCAACCTGACCGCCCGCGTCGCCCGCGCCTCCGGCCCGCTGGACGGCGTGACCGTCGTCGAGGTCGGCCCCGGTCCCGGCGGATTGACGCGTGCCCTTCTGGCCATGGGGGCGAGGAAGGTCGTCGCCATCGAGCGCGACGAGCGGTGCCTTCCAGCGCTGGCCGAGATCGCCGCCCGCTACCCCGGGCGGCTGGACGTCATCAGCGGCGATGCCCTGGAGACGGACTGGGCTTCGCTGCCCGTCGAGGCGCCGGCGCGGGTCGTCGCCAACCTCCCCTACAACATCGGTACCCTGTTGCTGACGGGATGGCTGGAGGCGGAGCCGTGGCCGGGCCTGTTCGGCAGCTATACGCTGATGTTCCAGCGAGAGGTCGCCGAGCGCATCGTCGCCACGCCGGACCAGCCGAAGGACTATGGGCGTCTTGCCGTGCTCTGCGGATGGCGGACACAGGCGCGGATCGCCTTCGACGTCGCGCCGTCCGCCTTCACGCCGCCGCCGAAGGTGACGTCGTCGGTCGTGCACCTCGTGCCGCGGCCGGAGCCTCTGCCCTGCCGCACCGCCTGGCTCTCGGCCGTCACGGCCGCGGCCTTCGGCCAGCGCCGCAAGATGCTGCGCCAGAGCCTGAAGGCGCTCTCGGCTGATCCCCTGCCCCTGATCGAGGCCGCCGGGCTCAACCCTACCGCGCGCGCCGAGACCGTCCCGGTCGAAGGTTTCGTGAGGCTGGCCAACGCCTGGGGAGTCAGCCGATGACGGCTGCGCCGGCCACCATCCAGCTCGGAGAGGCAGCCTCGCGAAGGCGGGCGCAGAGGTCCAGCGTCAGGTCGTGACGTCGCGCAGGTCGGCCATCAGGCCGTCGACGAACTCGGACAGGCCCATCTGCCGGTCCCGGCGCAGGCGCTCGGCGACGAGGATCGCCTGCAGGCGATCGAAGCACTTCTCCAGGTCGTCGTTGACGAGCACGTAGTCGTACTCGCGCCACCGCTCCAGTTCGCCCAGCGCCGTGCGCATGCGGCGCGCGATCATCTCCGGCGGGTCTTCGGCCCGCCGCTCCAGGCGCCGCCGCATCTCCGGGATGGAGGGCGGCAGGATGAAGATCGAGACGACGTCGGACGGCGCGTTGGCCCGGATCTGCTGCGCGCCCTGGTAGTCGATGTCGAACAGGATATCCTGTCCCGAGGCCAACGCGCGGTCGATCTCGCGGCGCGGCGACCCGTAGAAGTTGCCGTGGACCTCGGCCCATTCCAGCAACTCCCCCCGGTCGCGCATCGCCGCGAACTCGTCCGGCGCGATGAAGCGGTAGTGCACGCCATGCACCTCGCTCGGCCGGCGCGGGCGAGTCGTGACGGACACCGACAGCGTCAGGCTGGGCTCCTTCTCGCGCAGGAGGCGCGTCAGCGTCGTCTTGCCGGCGCCCGAGGGAGACGACAGGACCAGCATCAGGCCGCGGCGGCCGATGGTCTCGTTGGCAAGCTGGGCGGTCATGGCGGTCACCCCATTACTCGACGTTCTGGACCTGCTCGCGGAACTGCTCGACCTCGGTCTTGAGATCGAGGCCGATCACCGTCAGCGAGACGTCGTTGGCCTTGGCGCACAGCGTGTTCGCCTCCCGGGAGAACTCCTGTGCGAGGAAATCGAGCCGGCGTCCCACGGGGCCCCCCTTCGAAAGGAGTTCCCGCGCGGCGGCGACGTGTGCGCGCAGCCGGTCGATCTCTTCCCGGACGTCGGCCTTGGCGGCAAGAAGCACGGCTTCCTGGTGAAGCCTGTTCGGATCGAGCCCGCGGGAAGCCTCGACCAGCGCCGCAACCTGCTCGGCGAGCCGGGCACGGATCGCCTCGGGCTTGCGGGCCGGGCAGGCATCCGCCGCGTCGGCCAACGACGCGATGGTGTCGATGCGGGTCCGCAGCAGCGCATCGAGCTGCCGCCCCTCTTCCCGGCGCGTCGCGACGAGCGCCTCCAGCGCGCGATCGAGGCCGCCGAGAACATCCCGGACGAGCGCGGCCAGCGAGGCCTCGTCGTCGCCGGCCTCGACCACTTCCACCACGCCGCGCACGCCCAGGAGGGCTCCGAGGGACGGCGCCCGCAGGCCCATCTGGCCGTCATAGGGCGCCAGCGCCTCGACGAGCGCGTCCAGCATGGCCGTGTTGACACGGGCCACCGGAGGCGCTCCCTCCCGCGTCGCCGACAGGTTGGCGAAGCAGGTGCCGCGCTGGAGCGCCTTGCCGATCCTCTGGCGCGTCTCCTCGGAGACGGCCTCCAGCGCCGGCGGGACGCGAACGCGGACGTCGAGCCCCTTGGCATTGACCGTCTTGAGCTCCCACGCCCAGCGCCATGCGCCGGAGGTTCCGGCCTCTCGGGCAAAACCGGTCATGCTGGCAAGGGACATGGGCAAGGACTCCGACCTGCGGCCGGAGGCAGCTTTAATGCATGGAGCGACGCCGTGGAAACCGGCTTTTCGGACTCGCTCCCAGACAGCCGGGGAAAGCGAGGTGGCCGGACGGAACAGCGCAACCCGTCACGGCGGATGCGGCGGCAGGCTGCGTCAGTTGGCGCGCGGCTGTGACGGAGCGGGCGCAGCCTCACCCGTCGCGGCCGCCGGCGGCGTGCGCGGCTGGCCGGACGGCGGGCGCTGCTGCTGCGTCCCCTGCCGCGGCGGCGGCGGGTTGGTGGCCTGCCGCGGCGGCGGCGGATTCGTGGCCTGTCGCGGCGCCCGCGGCGCCGGGGGTGGCGGCTGCACGAGTTCGGCGGGCACCGTCTTGGGGTTGTTGAGATCAAAGGTCTTGTCGTTCAGCGGGTCCTTCGGCGTCCCGGCCACCGCATCGATGTTGTTGCGCACGCCGTCGCGGCCGATGGCAGGCCCGCCCGGCGCGATCGTCGGAGCCAGCGCCGGAGCGTCGGTCGGCCCAGCTGACGCGGCGTCCGATTTCGGGGCCGGCGGCACGTCGACGGCCGGCGCCTGGTCGCGACGATCCCCTTCGATCTGGCGCCAGCGCTGCACGTTGCGCACGTGCGCCTCGTAGGTCTCGGCGAAGACGTGGCCGCCCGTACCGTCGGCCACGAAATAGAGCTCGCGGGTCCGCGAGGGATTGGCGACGGCCTCCATGGCGGCGCGGCCAGGGTTGCTGATCGGACCGGGCGGCAGACCCTGGATGACGTAAGTGTTGTAGGCCGTCGGCTGCTCGATCTCGCTGCGCAGGATGCCGCGCCCGAGCGTGCCCTTCCCGCCGACGAGCCCGTAAACGATGGTCGGGTCCGACTGCAGCTTCATGTTGCGGTTGATGCGGTTGATGAACACGCCCGCGACGCGCGTCCGCTCGTCGGCCCGGCCGGTCTCCTTCTCGACGATGGAGGCGAGCACCACGAGTTCCTGCGGCGTCTTCACCGGCACGTCGGCGGCCCGCCGCGCCCACACCTCGCGCAGCACGCGCGCCTGCTCCTGCTGCATGCGCTCGACAAGCTGCTGCCGGGTCATGCCGCGCGTGAACTTGTAGGTGTCGGGAAGCAGCGACCCCTCCTTGGGGATGTCCACGATCTCCCCGACGAGGACGTCGTTGTCGCGCAGCCGCTCGACGATCTGCTGGCTGGTGAGTCCTTCCGGCAGCGTGACCGAGTGCAGCACGGACTTGCCCTCGACGAGCGTATCCATGACGTCGTTGAGGCTGGCGCCCTGCCGGAACTGGTACTCGCCGGCCTTGATCTGGGACGCCTTGCCGAGCGCGTGCAGGCCGACGACGAAGAGGAACGGATGTTCGAGCACGCCCTCGCGCTGAAGCTGCTCGGCCACGTCCGCGGCACCGCCCTTCACGGTGACCACCTTGTCGGCGGCCAGAGGCCCGGCGGCCTGGAACTGCACCTTGCCCACGAACACGGCCGCGCCCGCCATGACGGCCAGCACCATGATCAGCGAGAGCATGCCGCTGACGAAGTTCACGACCGGCCGACGCTTGCGCTCCACGGGCGGGGGCGGCGGGGCGGCCACCGGCTGGATCGCCTCGGTCGGAGAGCGCGGCACTATGCGGCCCATCAGGCCGCGGGACGGGCGTTCAGGCGGAGGCGTTCCGGGGGCGGGTGTCTCGGCCATGATTCCCGTTCTGCTCGCGTCCTGCGGGGGGTCTCGTTGCGGACCGGTTCTCGCCGGCCCCCGTCTCTCGGCCTCTGATCCTTGGATCGACCGGCCCCGACACTATCACCGAATATGGCGAAAGAACGAGACTGCAACCATCAGGCGTAGCGCCGGAAGACGATCGACGCGTTGGTCCCGCCGAAGCCGAACGAGTTCGACAGCGCCACGTCGATGTCGACCTTGCGGGGCGTGTGCGGCGCGAGGTCGACCGGCGTCTCGACGGACGGATTGTCGAGGTTGAGCGTCGCAGGCGCGATTCCATCGCGCATGGCGAGGATGGAGAAGATGGCCTCCACCGCCCCCGCAGCACCCAGCAGGTGGCCCACCGACGACTTCGTCGAGGACATGACGAGATTGGCGGCCGCATTGCCCAGCAGCCGCTCCACGGCCTTGAGCTCGATCTCGTCGCCGAGCGGCGTCGAGGTGCCGTGGGCATTGATGTAGTCGATGTCGCCGGGCGAGATGCCGGCGCGCTTCAGCGCCGCCGCCATGCAGCGATAGGCGCCGTCGCCGTCCTCGGACGGGGACGTGATGTGGTAGGCGTCACCCGAAAGGCCGTAGCCGACGACCTCGGCGTAGATCTTCGCGCCACGGGCCTTGGCGTGCTCGAGGTCCTCGAGAACCACCACGCCGGCGCCCTCGCCCATCACGAAGCCGTCGCGATCCTTGTCGTACGGCCGCGAGGCCTTCGTCGGTGTGTCGTTGAAGCTCGTCGAGAGCGCGCGGCAGGCGGCGAAGCCCGCGAGCGACAGCCGATTGATGGGCGATTCGGCGCCGCCGGCCACCATGACGTCTGCGTCGCCGAGCGCGATGAGCCGCGCCGCGTCGCCGATGGCGTGGGCACCCGTCGAGCAGGCGGTCACGACGGCATGGTTCGGCCCCTTCAGGCCGTGCTCGATCGAGACGTAACCCGAGACGAGGTTGATCAGCCGGCCGGGGATGAAGAACGGCGAGATGCGCCGCGGCCCCTTCTCCGCCAGCGTGATCGAGGCATCGTAGATGCCGCCGATCCCGCCGATGCCGGAGCCGATGAGCACGCCGGTCGTGGTCTGTTCCTCGTAGGTCGTCGGCTTCCAGCCGGCGTCCTCGAGGGCCTGCCGCGCCGCCGCCATGCCGTAGACAATGAAGTCGTCGACGCGGCGCTGGTCCTTGGGGTCCATCCACTGGTCGGGATTGAACGTCCCGTCCGTCCCGTCCCCACGGGGAATCTGGCAGGCCACGCGGGCCGGCAGGTCGCTGACATCGAAGGACTCGATGACGCGCGCACCGCTCTCGCCGGCGATGAGGCGTTTCCAGGTGATGTCGACGCCGCATCCCAGCGGCGTCACCATCCCCAGACCCGTGACGACGACCCGCCGCATGGACCTGACCGGAGCCTTGTCCTGACCCGAGGTCAGGCGGCCTTCTTCTCGAGGAAGCTGACGGCGTCACCCACCGTGCGGATCGTCTCGGCGGCGTCGTCCGGGATCTCCACCGAGAACTCCTCCTCGAACGCCATGACGAGCTCGACCGTGTCGAGGCTGTCGGCGCCCAGGTCGTCGATGAAGTTCGCGCTCTCGACCACCTTGTCCGGCTCGACGCCGAGATGCTCGACGACGATCTTCTTCACGCGGGCGGCGATGTCGCTCATGTCTTACCTCTTTACAGTGCGACCCCGGATGCGATCCGAGGTCCTTCAACGGTTTCAGCCTGCCGGACCCGCCGGACGATGGATGAAGGGTGATGCGAAGCCCGCCGGCTCGATCGCCGTCGGACATGCGCCCTCAAGACGCTGCCGCGCGACCCGCGTCAAGCCCCCCACAGGATGTTGTGCTGCGTACCATACTTTATTCACGATGGCGAGAGCCGCGCCCGGCTCCCGCCACGTCTCCACAACGGGTTTCAACCCGTTCAGATCATTGCCATTCCGCCATTGACGTGCAGCGTCTGGCCGGTGACGTAGGACGCCTCCGGGCTGGCGAGGTAGACGACGGCAGCCGCGATCTCCTGGCCGTTGCCGAGCCGGCCCATCGGCACGTTCCCGAGGATCGATTCCTTCTGCTTCTCGTTCAGCACGTCCGTCATGGCCGTCTCGATGAAGCCCGGCGCCACGCAGTTGACCGTGATGTTGCGGCTGGCGACCTCGGCCGCGAGCGACTTCGACATGCCGACGAGGCCCGCCTTGGAGGCCGCGTAGTTGCCCTGGCCGGGGTTCCCCGTGGTGCCGACGACGGAGGTGATGGAGACGATGCGGCCCCAGCGGCGCTTCATCATCCCCCGCAGCACCGCGCGCGACAGCCGGAACGCCGCCTCGAGGTTGACGCGGATCACCGTGTCCCACTCGTCGTCTTTCATGCGCATGAAGAGGTTGTCGCGCGTGACGCCCGCATTGTTGACGAGGATGTCCACCTGCCCCATCGCGGCCTCGGCGGCCGGCACGAGCGCCTCGACCGAATCCCGGTCGCCGAGATTGGCCGGCAGCACGTGCGCCCGCTCGCCGAGCTCGGCCGCGAGCGCCTGCAGCACCTCGACCCGGGTGCCGGAGAGGCCGACCGTGGCGCCCTGGGCGTGGAGGGCGCGCGCCACGGCGCCGCCGATGCCGCCGGTGGCGCCCGTGACGAGGGCCGTCTTGCCAGTGAGATCGAACATGGTGCCTCCGGTGTGGGGCGTTGCAGGGGCGAATGAAGTGGCGGGATCAGGCGCCGGAGCGGGCGCGGTAGGCGGCGATGTCGTCGGGCGTGCCGATGGCGACGCCCTCCGCCCCGTCCGCGATGCGCTTGACGAGGCCGGTCAGCACCTTGCCCGAGCCGAGTTCGTAGAAGGTCGTCACGCCGGCGGCCGCCATCGCGGCCACGCATTCGCGCCAGCGGACCGTGCCGGTGACCTGCGCCACGAGCGCTTCACGGATCGCGGCCGGATCGGTGAGCGGCGCGGCGAGCACGTTCGCCATCACCGGGACCTTCGGCGCACGGATCGCGACCTTGGAGAGTGCATCGGCCATGGCCTCGGCCGCCGGCTGCATCAGCGCGCAGTGGAAGGGCGCGGACACCGGCAGAAGCACTGCGCGGCGTGCTCCCTTGGCCTTGGCGATCTCGCAGGCGCGCTCGACGGCGGCCTTGGCGCCCGAGACGACGACCTGCCCGCCGCCATTGTCGTTGGCGGCCTGGCAGACCTCGCCCTGCGCCGCCTCGGCCGCGGCCGCTGCGGCGGCCTCGAAGTCGAGCCCGAGCAGCGCCGCCATGGCGCCCTGCCCCGGCGGGACCGCGGCCTGCATGGCGTTGCCGCGAATGCGCAGGAGCCGGGCGGTGTCGGCAATGGTGAAGGTGCCGGCCGCCGCCAGCGCCGAGTACTCGCCCAGCGAGTGCCCAGCGACAAACTTCGCGTCGCGCGCTAGGTCGAGCCCCGCCTCCGCCTCGAGCACCCGCACCACCGCGAGGCTGACGGCCATCAGCGCCGGCTGTGCATTCGCCGTGAGCGTGAGGTCGGCCTCGGGCCCCTCGAACATCAGGGTCGAGAGCTTTTGCCCGAGCGCATCGTCGACCTCCGCGAACACGGCGCGCGCCGCCGGGAACGCATCGGCCAGCGCCTTGCCCATGCCCACGGCCTGGCTTCCCTGCCCCGGAAAGGTGTAAGCGGCGGTCATCGGCGTTCCCCGTGCGTCGTTTCGTCTGTGCGGGCCTGGCCTGCGGCGCGCGACGTGCACGCTGCGCGGGGCGGTGTCAAGCACGCAGGCGCGCGAAACGGGGCGAAACGCGGCCGGAGCTTGCGTCGGCGTCCGATCCATACTATGAGCCGCGCTTCGCAGCGTCCGGCTGGGGGCTGAACGGAAGGGCGTGCGCGCCAGCGCATGCGGGATCCTTGGATCCGGCTTCCCGTGTCTCCGCCTTCGGAATGTTCGCTCGGGCCTTTCGCGCCCGAAGGGCTTCGCGCCGGATGGGATGCGAGTGTGAAACGAAAGGCCACGGAATGCCTCTCTACGAGCACGTGTACCTCGCCCGTCAGGACGTGACGGCGCAGCAGGTCGAGGCGATGACGGAACAGTTCAAGTCCGTCATCGAAGGGAACGGCGGCAAGGTCGAGAAGATCGAGTACTGGGGCGTCAAGTCCCTCGCCTTCCGCATCAAGAAGAACCGTAAGGCGCACTTCTCGCTGCTCAACATCAGCGCTCCGGCCGCGGCCGTGGCCGAGATGGAGCGCCAGATGCGCATCAACGAGGACATCCTCCGCTTCATGACCATCAAGGTCGAGGAGCTCGAGGAAGGCCCCTCCGCGATGATGCAGAAGCGCGACCGCGACGATCGCGACGACCGCGGTGACCGCGGCTTCGGCGGTGGCCGCGGCTTCGGCGGCGGCCGTCCCGGTGGCGGTGGTAACCGTTTCGGTGACCGTGATCGTGGTCCGCGTCCGGACCGTCCGCGTCGCGAGGACGCGCCTGCTGCCGAGGAGGCCTTCTGATGTCCGGTGGTGCCGCCCGTCGCCCGTTCTTCCGTCGCCGGAAGACCTGCCCCTTCTCCGGCCCGAACGCGCCGAAGATCGACTACAAGGACACGCGTCTGCTGTCGCGCTACATCTCCGAGCGCGGCAAGATCGTGCCGTCCCGCATCACGGCCGTGTCGGCCAAGAAGCAGCGCGAGCTGGCCCAGGCCATCAAGCGCGCCCGCTTCCTCGGCCTGCTGCCCTACGTGATCGCCTGATTCTCCTTGCGGGCCGCGTTCGCGCGGCCCGCATCTCCATCAAGTCGCCCGGCCCCGAGGCCGGGTTGGTTGGAGAGGGCGAGCCCCTCCCCTAACCGCTCGTTTCGACGCGGGACAGCTGGACGATGCAATCCTTCATCGGCATAGGCGCAGCCGCCGGCCTCGTGGCCGCCCTTCTGTTCGCGGTGATCACCACCGGGAACGTGCTCGCCCTGTTGCTCTACTTCGTCGCCCCGCTGCCGATCCTGCTCGCCGCCCTCGGCTGGAACCACAGGGCCGGGCTCGTCGCGACCGCTGTCGGCGCCGCCGCCGTGTTCCTCGTGTTCCGTTTCTCCGCGTCCATGGTGTTCGCGGTGTCCGTGGCGCTGCCGGCGTGGTGGTACGCCTACCTCCTCCTGCTCGCACGGACCAACGAGGACGGCTCGGTCGAGTGGTTCCCCCTCGGCAAGGTGCTGCTCTGGATGGCCGCCATTTCGGCGGGCCTCACCATCGTCGGCGCCTTCATGCTCGGCGACAGCTACGACGCCTTTGTGCGCTCCTTCGAGCGGGCCGTCACGCTGATCGAGCAGATCAACCCGAACAGCTTCGAGGGCGTCGCGCCCGACGCCCGGCAGGCCAGCATCCGCCAGATGGCGGAGTTGTTCGCCGTGGCCGCGCCGCCCATCAGCGCGGCGGTGGGGGTCGGCTTCGCCGTTCTCCTCGCCTATGTGGCCGGACGCATCACCGCCGCCTCCGGGCGCCTGCCGCGCCCCTGGCCGGACGTCGCGGCGGCGGAGCTTCCGCAGGCCGCGCTGCTCGGTCTCCTCGCCGCGCTGGCGGCGGCCGCCGTCCTGCGCGGGTTCGCAGGGGTCTTCGCCCTCTCCATCGCCGCGGCTTTGGCCATGGCGTTCTGCATGCAGGGACTCGCCGTCATCCACGTGCTGACCCGCGGCGTCGCCGGGCGGGGCTCCATCCTCGCCGTCCTCTACATCGTCTTCGTCCTTCTGCCCGGCTGGCCGGCGGTGCTGTCCGCCCTGGTCGGGATCGCCGACACGATCTTCGGCCTGCGGGCGCGCCGGATGGCGCGGCCGGGGCCGCCGACCCTCACCTGAAACCGATTCCCACCTTTCGAAGGAGCACCACCATGGAAATCATTCTTCTCGAGCGCGTCGCCAAGCTCGGCCAGATGGGCGACGTCGTCCGCGTCAAGGACGGCTTCGCCCGCAACTTCCTGCTGCCGCGCGGCAAGGCGCTCCGCGCCACCGCCGCCAACCGCAGCCGCTTCGAGGAGCAGCGCGCGCAACTCGAGGCCCGCAACCTGACGGCGAAGTCCGAGGCGCAGAAGGTCGGGGAGAAGCTCGACGGCCAGAGCTTCACCCTCATCCGCCAGGCCGGCGAGATGGGCCAGCTCTACGGCTCGGTCTCGACCCGCGACCTCGCCGACATCCTCTCGGCCGCCGGCTTCAGCGTCGCCCGTCAGCAGATCGTCCTCAATGCCCCGATCAAGACGATCGGCCTCCACGCCGTGCCGGTGCACCTGCACGGCGAGGTCGAGGTCAACGTCACGATCAACGTCGCCCGCAGCCCCGAGGAGGCCGAGCGCCAGGCCCGCGGCGAGAGCGTTCTGGCCCGCGAGGAGACCAACATCGACGACCTCGGCCTCGAGGTCGGCGCGGCTCTAGCGGACGCCGAGGGCGACGAGCGCTGAGCGCGCGCCGGGCCTGCCCGGTTCGCGCCACCAAACGCCGCGCGCCGGGCCTGCCCGGTTCGCGCCGCTCAGGATCGCGACGGAACGTCGGAACAACGAAGGAGCGGGCGCGAGCCCGCTCCTTCTTGTTTCCGGGGAGAGCGAGCTCGCCGCCCTTTCAGCGGTCCGGCAGCGAATAGGTGCCGGTCGCGTGCGCGACGGCGGGACCGCCGAGTTCGGAGAGGATCGTCACCTCCCCCATTGCGAGCCGCTTGCCGAGCTTGAGCAGCCGGCACTCGCCCCACAGCGGCCCGGCCGCGGGCTTGCGCAGGAAGTTGATGGTGAGCGACGTCGTCACCGCCAGCGCGACGGGGCCGATGGCCCCCAGCACGGCGGCGTACAGGGCTAGGTCGGCGAGCGTGAACATCGTCGGCCCGGAGATCGTGCCGCCCGGTCGCAGCTGGCTTTCGTGGTAGTCGATCCGCAACCGGGACGTCCCGTGGCCCAGCTGCTCGACATGCCAGATCGTCCCGTGGACGTAGATCTGCGGGAACTCCCGGGCGAAGAACGCCTCCAGTTCCGCCTCGCTCATCGCCCGCTGTCCGGTGGACGGCTGCCCCATGCCCGGTGCCTCCTTTTGTTCCGGGCGGGGCATCGCATATCATCCCCGTCGCCCGCAACGGCGCCGATGCCCGGAGACCGCATGTCTGCCCAGCCCGAACCCACGCCGCCCGTCCTGCTGCGCGACGACCGCGATGGCATCGCCGTCCTCACGCTCAATCGGCCGGCGGCGCGCAACGCGCTGTCGGGCGAGCTGATCGATGCGCTGGCGGCAGAGTTCGGGGCGATCGCGGACGACTCCGGCGTCCGGGTCGTCATTGTCGCCGCATCCGGCCCCGTCTTCTGCCCCGGCCACGACCTCAAGGAGATGACGGCGCTCCGCGCGGCGCCCGACAAGGGCCTTGCCGCCTACCGAGACGTCTTCGGCCGCTGCGCCGCGATGATGCAGTCCATCGTCCGCCTGCCGCAGCCGGTGATCGCGGCCGTGGAGGGCACTGCGCTCGCCGCCGGCTGCCAGCTCGTGGCGAGCTGCGACCTCGCCGTCGCGGGCGAGGCCGCCCGCTTCGGCACGCCGGGCGTGCACATCGGCCTGTTCTGCTCGACGCCGATGGTGGCGCTGTCCCGCAACGTCGCGCCCAAGCACGCCATGCAGATGCTGCTGACGGGGGAACCCGTCGACGCGCAGGAGGCGTGGCGCATGGGCCTCGTCAACCGCGTCGTCGAGGCCGGCGGGGCGCTGGATGAGGCCCGGCGCATGGCCACCGTGATCGCGTCGAAGGCCCCGGCCGTCCTGCGGATCGGCAAGCGCGCCTTCTACGAGCAGGCGGAGATGACGCTCGCCGACGCCTACGCCTATACGGCCGAGGTCATGGTGGAGAACATGCTCCACCGCGACGCGGTCGAGGGGATCGGCGCGTTCGTCGACAAGCGCAAGCCCGTCTGGAGCGACTGAGCGCCTGCCGCGGCCGACAGCCCTTGACCGGAGGGCGCCCGGGACGCGACAACAGCATCGACGTTCGCCGGTGGGCGTCGTCGACCACGCTCCGGCGGGAGCTCCCTCCCTGATCGACGCCCGTTCCCTCGCGGACGCGCCGTGGAGCCGACCCCATGCCGAACCGTCGTTCCCTGCTGTCCCTGGCCGCAGCGGCCTTCGCGGCGCTCCTGCCGTTTCCTGCCGCGCATGCCGTGGACCGGCCCCTCGCCGTCTATGCGGCCGCCAGCCTGTCGACCGCGCTGGAAGGCATCGCCGCCGACTGGAAAGCCAGGACCGGCAAGGGCGTGACCCTGTCCTTCGCCGCCAGTTCCGCCGTTGCCCGCCAGGTCGAGCAGGGTGCGCCCGCCGACCTCGTGCTGACGGCGGACATCGACTGGATGGACTGGATGCAGCAGCGCGGCCTCGTGCGCGCCGACAGCCGCGTGACGCTGCTCGGCAACACGCTCGTGCTCGTCGCGCCGGCGGACAAGGAGACGCACGTCGCCATCGGCCCCGGCTTTGCGCTTGCCCAGGCGCTCGGCGACGGACGCCTCGCCATGGCCGACGTCACCGCCGTCCCCGCCGGCCGCTACGGACGCGCGGCGCTGGAGACGCTGGGCGTGTGGTCTTCCGTCGCCAACCGCGTGGTGCAGGCGGAGAACGTGCGCGCCGCGCTGCTCTTCGTGGCCCGGGGCGAGGCGCCGCTCGGCATCGTCTACCGGACGGACGCTTCGCCCGAGCCGCGCGTGCGCATCGTCGGCACCTTCCCCGAGACCAGCCATCCGCCGATCCTCTACCCCATGGCCGCCGTCTCGGCCTCGCGCCATCCGGACGCCGCCGCCTTCGCCGAGTTCCTGCGGGGCCCGCGGGCGAAAGCGCGGTTCGAGGCCGAAGGATTCTCGGTGGTCGCCGCCCTCCCCTCGAACTGACCCATCCTCCGTGCCGTCATTCCTCACCGACTGGCTGACGCCCGACGAGGCCACGGCCCTGCTGCTGAGCCTGAAGATCGCCTTCTGGGCGACGGTCTGGAGCCTGCCGCCGGGGATCGCGGTCGCGTATGCGCTGGCGCGCGGACGGTTCTGGGGGCGCAGCCTGCTCAACGGCGTGGTGCACCTCCCGCTGGTGCTCCCGCCGGTGGTGACGGGCTACCTCCTGCTCGTGGCCTTCGGCCGCAAGGGCGTTGCGGGGCAGGCGCTGGAGGCCTGCTGCGGCATCGTCTTCTCCTTCCGCTGGACGGGCGCGGCGCTCGCGGCGGCCGTGATGGCCTTCCCGCTGCTGGTGCGCGCGGTGCGGCTCTCCATCGAGGCGGTCGACCGGCGCCTCGAGCAGGCAGCCTCGACGCTCGGCGCGCCGCCGTGGTGGGTCTTCGCCTCGATCACGCTGCCGCTCGCCCTTCCGGGCGTGATGGCTGGGGCGGTCCTCGCCTTCGCCAAGGCGCTGGGGGAGTTCGGCGCCACGATTACCTTCGTCTCCAACATCCCGGGCGAGACGCGGACGATCGCCGCCGCGATCTACACCTACACGCAGGTGCCCGGCGGCGACGGGCCGGCGATGCGCCTCGTCGTCGTCGCCGTGATCGTGTCGATGGCGGCGCTGGTCCTCTCGGAGTGGCTCGCGCGCCGCGTCGGCCGGCCGGCCGGGGCGTGAGATGGAGGGACTTGTCGTCGACATCCGCGTGCGTCGGGACAGCTTCAGCCTCGATGCCCGCTTCGAGACCCACCGGCGGGTGGTCGCGCTGTTCGGGCCGTCCGGGGCCGGCAAGAGCACCCTCGTGCACGCGGTCGCAGGGCTCGTGAGGCCGGACGAGGGCACGATCCGCGTCGCCGGCACGACCCTCTTCGACAGCGCCGCCGGCATCGACGTCCCCGTCCACCGCCGGCGGATCGGCTACGTCTTCCAGGACGCGCGGCTGTTTCCCCACCTCTCCGTCCGCGCCAATCTGCTGTACGGCCACCGCCTCGCGCCGCGGACCGAGCGCGCCGCCGGGCTCGACTCGGTCGTCGCGATGCTGGGCATCGGGGACCTGCTCGGCCGGCAACCGGACACGCTCTCCGGCGGCGAGCGCCAGCGTGTCGCGATCGGTCGGGCGCTCCTCGCCGCTCCCCGGCTCCTGCTCATGGACGAACCCCTCGCTTCCCTCGACGCGGCCCGAAAGGACGAGATCCTGCCGTGGCTGGAGCGCCTCCGCGACGAGACGGCCCTGCCCATCGTGTATGTCAGCCACGCGCGCGACGAGGTGAACCGCCTCGCCGAGGAGGTCGTGATGCTCGAGGAGGGCCGGGTCGCGGCGGTGACGCCGGTGCCGATCTGACGGCGTGACCGTCTGGCGCCCCGGCGGTCGCCCGCTCCTCCCGCATTGCTCCGCGCCCGCCGCTTCTGTAGCGTCCGCCGCCATGACAGAGAGCCCTGCCCCCGCCTTCGATCCGGCCCGCCACGACAGCTACCCGGACGACCTGATCCGCGCGATCCTGCGCGGCACGAAGACCATCGCGCTCGTCGGCGCGTCGGCGAACCCGGCGCGGCCGAGCTGGATCGTCGTGAAGTACCTCTCCGAGCGCGGCTACACCGTGCACCCCGTGAATCCCGGCCTCGCCGGCCAGGAGATTCTCGGCCTTCCCGTCTACGGACGCCTCTCGGATGTGCCCGGGCCGCTCGACATGGTCGAGATCTTCCGCAACTCGGAGGCGGCGGGGCCGATCGTCGACGAGGCGCTGGCGCTCGACCCGCTGCCCAAGGTCATCTGGATGCAGCTCTCCGTCCGCAACGACGCCGCCGCGGCGCGGGCCGAGGCGCGGGGCGTCACCGTGATCATGAACCGCTGCCCGAAGATCGAGTATGGCCGCCTCTCAGGCGAGATCGGCTGGCAGGGCATCAACTCGCGCATCCTCTCGGCCAAGAAGCCGCTGATGAGCGAGAAAGGCGTGCAGAAACGTTCCATCGGGCTGGCGCCCGGCGCGAACCCGTTCGGCACGCGGCGATGAGGGCAGGCGCCACGCCGGGTTGACGCCCGGCGAAGCGTTCGACATAAAGAACAATATCTCCGTCTCAGCGGACAACCTCCGCAGGACCTGACAAGCGAGGACACGCCATGACCGCCCCGACCACTCCCGGCTTCGCCACCCTCGCGATCCATGCCGGCGCGCAGCCCGACCCGGCGACGGGGGCTCGCGCCACGCCGATCTACCAGACGACGTCCTTCGTGTTCGACGACGTCGACCATGCCGCGTCGCTGTTCGGGCTGCAGGCCTTCGGCAACATCTACACCCGCATCGGCAACCCGACGGTGGCGGTGCTGGAGGAGCGCATCGCCGCGCTCGAGGGCGGAACCGCGGCGCTCGGCGTCGCCTCCGGCCACGCGGCCGAGTTCCTGTGCTTCCACACGCTGCTGCAGCCGGGCGACGAGTTCATCGCCTCCAAGAAGCTCTATGGCGGCTCGATCAACCAGTTCAACCACAGCTACAAGAACTTCGACTGGCGGGTGAAGTGGGCCGACCCGGACGACCTCTCGACCTTCGAGGCGGCAGTGTCGGACAAGACGAAGGCCATCTTCATCGAGTCGATCGCCAATCCCGGCGGCGTCGTGACGGACATCGAGGCGATCGCGAAGATCGCCCACAAGGCCGGCGTGCCGCTGATCGTCGACAACACGATGGCGACCCCCTACCTCATCCGCCCGTTCGAGCACGGCGCGGACATCGTCGTGCACTCGGCGACGAAGTTCCTCGGCGGCCACGGCAACTCCATCGGCGGCCTGATCGTCGACGGCGGCCGCTTCGACTGGATGAAGTCCGGCCGCTACCCGATGCTCTCGCAGCCCCGCCCCGAATACGGCGGCATGGTGCTCGGCGAGACCTTCGGCAACTTCGGCTTCGCCATCGCCTGCCGCGTGCTCGGCCTGCGCGACCTCGGCCCGGCGCTGTCGCCGTTCAACGCCTTCATGATCCTGACCGGCATCGAGACGCTGCCGCTGCGCATGCAGCGCCACTCCGACAACGCGCTCGCGGTGGCGAAGCATCTCGCGGGCCATCCCGGCGTCAGCTGGGTGAGCTATCCTGGCCTCGAGGGCGACAAGTACAACGCGCTGGCGAAGCGCTATAGCCCGAAGGGCGCAGGCGCCGTGTTCACGTTCGGCGTGAAGGGCGGCTACGAGGCCGGCGTGAAGCTCGTTTCCAACCTCAAGCTCTTCTCGCACCTTGCCAACATCGGCGATACGCGCTCGCTGGTCATCCACCCGGCCTCCACCACCCACCGGCAGCTGACGCCCGAGCAGCTGGTCCAGGCCGGCGCCGGCCCGGACGTGGTGCGCCTGTCGATCGGCCTCGAGGACCCGGCGGACCTGATCGCCGACCTTGACGAGGCACTGGCCTCGGCCTGACCGCGCCGCCCGGCCTCCGCCGGGCCATGCCCTGCCGGCACGGCCGCTGCCCTTTGGCGGCGGCTTGCCGCCGGGCAGTCCGCCGCTAGGTTGGCGGCATGGCTCCAGCCGACCTGCGCGTCACCGTCGCCTCCTCACTCTCCGCCGTCGATCCGGCGGCGTGGGACGCCTGCGCCAACCCGCCGGCCGCGCCAGGCGCCGTTGAATCGGTTTCCGAAGGACCTGAATCGGCGTCTCAGCCGGACACGGACAACCCCTTCATACGCCACGCCTTCCTGCTGGCGCTGGAGGAGTCCGGGTCGGCCGTCCCGCGCACCGGATGGGGCGCCGCCCACGTGCTGGTCGAGGGCCCCGGAGGCGAGTTGCTGGCCTGCGCGCCGGCCTACCTGAAGTCCCACTCGCAGGGCGAATACGTCTTCGACCACGGCTGGGCCGACGCCTACGAGCGGGCCGGCGGGCGCTACTATCCCAAGCTGCAGGTCAGCGTGCCGTTCACCCCGGCGACCGGACGCCGGCTGCTGGTGCGCCCCGGCCCCCGGGCAGCGGAGGCCCGGGCGACGCTGGTCGCGGGCCTGCGGGCCCTGCGGCAGGAGGCGGGCGCCTCCTCGATCCACGCCACCTTCCTGCCCCGCGACGAATGGGAGACGCTCGGCGCCGCCGGATTCCTGCAGCGCACCGACCAGCAGTTCCATTGGCTGAACGCCGGGTACGACAGCTACGACGCCTTCCTCGCAGAGCTCGCCTCTCGCAAGCGCAAGGCGCTCAAGCGCGAGCGTCGCGAGGCGGTGGAGAACGGGATCGTCATCGAGCAGCTGACCGGTCCGGCCATCACCGAGGAGGCCTGGGACGCCTTCTGGACGTTCTACATGGACACCGGCTCGCGCAAATGGGGCCGCCCCTACCTGACGCGCGCCTTCTTCCGGATCGTCGGCGAGCGCATGGCCGACCGCATCCTGCTCGTGATGGCGCGGCGGGCCGGGCGCTACGTCGCCGGCGCCATCAACTTCATCGGCGCCAACGCCCTCTATGGCCGCAACTGGGGTTGCATCGAGCAGCACCCCTTCCTGCACTTCGAGGTCTGCTACCATCAGGCCATCGACTTCGCGATCGCCCGCAAGCTGGCGCGAGTCGAGGCCGGGGCCCAGGGCGAGCACAAGCTGGCGCGCGGCTACCGGCCGGTGACGACCTATTCCGCCCACGACATCCCGGACCCGGCCCTGCGCCGCGCCGTGGCGCACTACCTCGAGCGCGAGCGCGCCCACGTCGAGGCCGTGCACGAGGAACTGGAGGAAATGGCGCCGTTCAGGAAGGGCTGACGGCGGGTGCGATCCCGGGCGCCGGAGCCTCGCGCGATCCCGCCACGATCAGGTCGCGCACGGCCTTCGCATTCGGGATGTTGAACAGCGTCGGCCGCCGCCACAGGAGGGGGAACACCATCTCCTCGGCGCTCGCCTGCATCCTGTGGTCGCGGAAGATGACGGAGCCTCGTCCGTCCGGCCCCTCCTCCACCTCGACCCGGCCGACGTCGGACAGCGGCACCGTCGTGACCTGCCGGTTCTCGATGATCATCACCTGGTTGTGGGTGAGCGCGTAGACCGTGTGCCGAAGCCGGTACGCCCGCAGCCAGGGATAGGCCGGCCCGACCACGGCGGCGGCGCCCAGCACCGCGAGCCCCGCGATCTTCAGCATCGGCGGGCCGTTGAAGTAGATGATCACCGCCATCCAGATGACGGTGAAGCCGGCCAGGACGCCGGCGTAGATCATCCGCTCGCGCCCCCCGAGCGCGAACGTCACCTCGGCCAGCGGGCGGGCGGCCCACTTGATCCGGTCGGTCGGCTTCAGGTAGCCGTTGAAGGCCACCGCGGCATCCATGTCGATCATTCTCGCAGCCCCCCAGCGGAGACGGACCGTGACCGAAGCCTACGACCCCTCGAACGTCTTCGCCAAGATTTTGCGTGACGAGCTGCCTTGCGAAAAAGTCTATGAGGACGACGCGACGCTCGCCTTCATGGACATCATGCCCAGGGCCGACGGCCACGTCCTCGTGATCCCGAAGGCGCCGGCGCGCAACATCCTCGACATCGCCCCCGACGATCTCGCCCGCCTCGCGCGGTCCGTCCAGACCGTCGCGAAGGCCGTGAAGGCCGGCATGGGCGCGGACGGCCTGACCATCCAGCAGTTCAACGAGAGTGCGGGCGGACAGGTTGTCTTCCACATCCACGTCCACATCCTGCCGCGCTGGAGCGGCGTGGCGCTGCGGCCCCACACCGGCGCCATGGAAAAGCCGGACGTGCTCAAGCTCCACGCCGACAAGATCCGCGCAGCCCTGCGCTGAGCGCGGTTCAGCCCTGCCACCACACGGTCGCCACCAGCACGGCCTCCCCGGCGATCACACCCGCGATGAGGTTGCGGCGCGTGGCCATGAACACTGCCGCCGCCACGGCGATGGCGCCGAGTCGGCCGAGGAGCGGCACCGCCGCGAGCGCGCCACTCGGCGCCAGCAACAGCTTCACCACCACGGCGCAGAGCAGCGCCGTCGCGACCAGCCGGACCCATTCGATGATCGGCGACGTCTCGGAAAGCCCCCGCGACAGGACCACGGCGAGCAGCCGCCAGACCTCGCTCGGCAGGAAGCCGAAGACGATCAGCGCGACATAGGGCCAGAACGGCACCTGCTGGAGCGCCTCGAGCGTCATGCCACCCGCCTCCGGTCCCACCACCGCCCCAGCACGAAGGCCGCCGTGCCGCCGATGAGGCCGACCGCGAGCAAATCGAAGCTGTCACCCGTCACCTTGGCGACGACGGGCTCCAGCAGGAAGCCGAGCGACACCGCGAACCAGTCGGCGGCCCGCCGCGCGCCGCCCGCGACCGACAGCGTGAAGAAGATCGGCGTCAGGAACAGCAACCCCGCCGCGAGCGGCGTCGGGAACGCTCCCATCATGTAGTAGCCCGCCGCCGTCGACGCCGCCGAGAGGAGGAGGCAGGCGTGGGCGAAGCCGAAATAGAACGGCGTGCGCCCCTGTTGTGGGAGCTCCGGCAGGCGCCGCAGGCTCTCGCTCCACACCGTCACCGCGACGAAATGGGCCGCATAGGCCTGCCGCACGATCCCATCTCCGGGTCTCCGCACCATGGGCAGGATCGCCATCGTCATCGGCAGGAAACGGATCGACGAGAAGCAGACGGCGGCGGCGACGGCGAGCGGCGCCATGCCGGCCGCAAGTCCGCCGTAGAAGATGACCTGTGCGGGCCCGGCCCAGATCAGCAGCGTGGAGAGCGTCGCGGCGCCCACGGGATGCCCGGCGTCGCGGGCAAGGCTGCCGACGCCCACGAGCGCCAGCGCCACCGTCCACGCGGGAAACGACAGCGCCGCGAGGACGCCGCGCAAGAACCAGCGGGCATCGGAGAGGGGTTCGTCGGTCTGTTGGCCCGCTTCGCGCATCAGTGGCTCAGTCCGTGGCCCGCGTGCGAGGGACGTCGAGCGAAGCGTGCGCGAATTCGGTCCGGCTCCGCGAAAGCCCTTCGCCCGACCGCCCCTCATCCGCTCCTGCGGGGCACCTTCTGCCCGTCGCACGGCGAGAAGGGCGAGCCGCACGAGGCCGCAGGGTCACGAAGCGGAGGTCGTAAGGAGACATTCGGGCGAGCCGTCGGGGACCTGATCCCTTCTCCCCGTCCGGAGAGACGGTGGCGCGCAAGCGCCGAACTTGCCCGGGGCGTGCTCCGGAAGATGCCGGTGCCGGCTTCGGCCCGTTCCCAATCGCCGGATGAGGGGTCAACCGTCCATCATGGAGCGCAGATGCCGGCATGTCACGGCGGAGCAGGTCCGCCGCGGTCCTTGCCGGTGATGATGCCGATGAGCGGGGTGCCCTTCACCTGTTCGGAGACCTGGAGCCAGGCCCACCAGAGCATCACGCCGATCATCGGCACGACGATCCAGCCGATGACCTCTTCCATGCGCTCGCGGCGCTTGCGGCGCTGCCGCCGTTCCTCGAACCAGGACGCCACGCCCCCTCCGTCAGCCCATTCCGCCTGCCGTGACCATCGTTTGGCATGGACACGGCCGGCGTGCAATCGGCAGGGCGCCGCGAGGCGCCCGGGCGATCAGCCCTTCACCAGCGGTACCTTGGGGACGGTGCGGACGGGCGGCTTGCCCGGCCCCTTGCCGCCGCCACCGGGGCCTTCGCCGGACGGCCCCTTGGCGCGCGCGGCCTTGCGGGCGGCCGCGGCCTTGCGGGCCGAGGCGGAGCGCTTCTCGCGCTGCTTGCGCGCCTCCTCCACGTCCTTCTCGGGCTTCGGCGTGATCGGCCCGGCCGGGAATTCGAAGGCGAGGTGCTTCCTGCCCTTCTCCTCGCCCACGATCACGCGGACCGCCCCGCCGTCCTTCAGCTTGCCGAACAGCACTTCGTCGGCGAGCGGCGTCTTGATGGTCGTCTGGATGAGGCGGGCCATGGGCCGGGCGCCCATCGTCTCGTCGTAGCCGTTCTCGACAAGCCACTCGCGCGCCTCGTCGGACAGTTCGATCGTGACGTTGCGGTCTGCGAGCTGCGCCTCGAGCTGCATGACGAACTTGTCGACGACCTTGGCCACCACCTCCTTCGGCAGCTGGCCGAACGAGATGATCGCGTCGAGGCGGTTGCGGAATTCCGGCGCGAAGAGGCGGTTGATCGCCTCGTTGTCGTCGCCCTCGCGCCGCGAGCGCGTGAAGCCGAAGGCCGGCTTGGCGAGGTCGGCCGCGCCCGCATTCGTCGTCATGATCAGAATGACGTTGCGGAAGTCGACCTGCTTGCCGTTGTGGTCGGTCAGCTTCCCGTGATCCATGATCTGCAGGAGGATGTTGAAGAGGTCCGGGTGGGCCTTCTCGATCTCGTCCAGCAGCAGGACGCAGTGCGGGTGCTGGTCGACGCCGTCGGTCAGCAGGCCGCCCTGGTCGAAGCCCACGTAGCCGGGCGGCGCGCCGATGAGGCGGCTCACCGTGTGGCGCTCCATGTACTCCGACATGTCGAAGCGGATGAGCTCGACGCCGAGGCTCTTGGAGAGCTGGCGGGCGACCTCCGTCTTGCCGACGCCGGTCGGGCCCGCGAAGAGGTAGTTGCCGATCGGCTTCTCCGGATCACGCAGGCCGGCACGGGCGAGCTTGATCGCCGATGTGAGCGCCGTGATCGCCGCATCCTGCCCGTAGACGACGCGCTTCAGCGTCTCGTCGAGGCCCTTCAGCACCTCCGCGTCGTCCTTGGAGACCGTCTTCGGCGGGATGCGCGCCATGGTGGCGATGGCCGCCTCGATCTCCTTGACGCCGATCGTCTTCTTGCGCCGGGTCTCAGGCAGCAGCATCTGCGACGCGCCGGTCTCGTCGATCACGTCGATCGCCTTGTCCGGCAGCTTGCGGTCGTGGATGTAGCGCGCCGAGAGCTCGACCGCCGCCTTGATGGCGTCGTTCGTGTAGCGGATGCGGTGGAAGTCCTCGAAATAGGGCTTCAGGCCCTTCAGGATCTCGATGGCGTCCGGCACCGACGGCTCGTTGACGTCGATCTTCTGGAACCGGCGCACGAGCGCGCGGTCCTTCTCGAAGTACTGGCGGTACTCCTTGTAGGTCGTCGAGCCGATGCAGCGCAGCGTGCCCTGGGCGAGCGCCGGCTTCAGCAGGTTCGAGGCGTCCATGGCGCCGCCCGACGTCGCTCCCGCACCGATGACGGTGTGGATCTCGTCGATGAACATGATCGCCTTGGGGTGGCTCTCGATCTCCTTCATCACCTGCTTGAGGCGCTCCTCGAAGTCGCCGCGGTAGCGGGTGCCGGCGAGCAGCGTGCCCATGTCGAGGGCGAAGACGGTGGCATCGGCCAGCACGTCGGGCACCTCGCCGGTGACGATCTTGCGCGCCAGGCCCTCGGCGATGGCGGTCTTGCCCACGCCAGGCTCGCCCACCAGCAGCGGGTTGTTCTTCTGCCGGCGGCAGAGCACCTGGATGGTGCGCTGCACCTCGGGCTCGCGCCCGATTAGCGGGTCGATCCGGCCCTCGCGGGCCCGCTTGTTGAGGTTGACGCAGTAGGCGTCGAGCGCCTCGCCCTTCTTCTTGGCGTTGCCGCCCTCCTCCTGCGAGGACGACGAGCTGCGGTCACCACCCTGCTCTTCCTCGGCACCGCGCGGAGAGCGGGATTCGGACATGCCGGCGCGCTTGGCGATGCCGTGGGAGATGTAGTTCACGGCGTCGTAGCGCGTCATGTCCTGCTCCTGCAGGAAATACGCGGCGTGGCTCTCGCGCTCGGCGAAGATCGCCACGAGGACGTTGGCGCCCGTCACCTCCTCGCGGCCGGACGACTGCACGTGGATGACCGCGCGCTGGATGACGCGCTGGAACCCCGCCGTCGGCTTGCTGTCGTCGCCGCCGTCGGTGATCAGGTTCGACAGTTCGCTGTCGACATACTCGGTGAGGTTGCGGCGCAGGGCCTCGAGGTCGACGTTGCAGGCCCGCATGACGGCCGCCGCGTCCTGATCGTCGATCAGCGCGAGGAGCAGGTGCTCGAGTGTCGCATACTCGTGGTGCCGGTCGTTGGCCAAGGCCAGCGCCCGGTGGAGAGCCTGCTCGAGATTGCGCGAGAAGGACGGCATTCGGTCAGCCTTTCACTTCTTTTCCATGACGCACTGCAGGGGGTGCTGGTGCTTGCGGGCAAAGTCCATCACCAGCGTCACCTTGGTCTCCGCGACCTCGTAGGTGAAGACGCCGCACTCGCCGACGCCGTGCTGGTGGACGTGGAGCATGATGCGGGTGGCCTCGTCCGCATCCTTGTTGAAGAAGCGCTGCAGCACGTGGACGACGAACTCCATCGGCGTGTAGTCGTCGTTCAGGAGCAGCACGCGGTACATGTTCGGGCGCTTCGTCCGCGTCCGGGTCTGCGTGATGACGGCGGTCCCCGAGCCGTTGTCGCCCGGCCTCACGGGCCCGCGCCGGCGTTCGGCCATGCGGGCGGGAACCGGGGCCGCCTGCGGGCGAGCAGAGTCCGCCGTTGCGGAGCCGGCGCGCCGTGTGCGGTCGCGGACCGCGGGAAGCTTCGATGTCAGGTCCATATCGATCGGCGCAACTCGTTGACGGGCGGCGGGGTGCCAACGAGAGGGAACGCACGCCGGTTCCGTCGCCACGACCCCGTTAATCTAGACCTGCGATCGCTGCTTCGCCAGACGGCAACGGGCCGGGACGGAAGGACGGATCGGCGCAGGGCCGGAGAACGAAAAAAGGGCCCGGCACGAGGCCGGACCCATCTCATATAGTCACTGCGGACGTCGCGAACAGGTCGCCGTCCCGCGATGCCATGGCGGCCATGCGGCCGCCGCGGATCACTTCGTGGCGGCAGCCTGGGCCTTGGCGACGAGAGCCTCGTACGGCTTCACCGTCTCCTTGGCGAGGTTCGTGTAGAGCTCGCCGACCTTCGACGCGTAGGCGACGAAGCTCTCGTAGGCGGCCTTCACGTAGTCCGACTGGATCTCGACGGCCTTGTCGAGCGTCTTGGCGGCCGCGAGCTTCTCGGCGACGGCCGAGCCCTGCTCGAACGCCTTCTTGGAATAGTCGGCGAACTCGGTCGCGATCGCCTGCACGCCCTTGGAGGTCGCGCCGAAGCTCTTCACGGCGAGATCGACGTTGTCCTTCGCCAGCTTCTGGAAGTCCTCGAACTGCGCAGCCATGGTACACCTCTTTCATGGCGGACCGCCCTGTGCGGTCCGTTCCGTTTGGGAGGGGCCGCACCTCCGGCAGTTACGCGCCGTTCGACCCCGTTGCGGTCGTTATATGTGCACTGCACAATGAATGTCAACGACGTTGTTGCACTGCACCATCGGCCCTTTGGCGCCCTCCGCGCCACGGTTGCTGCAACCCGCCTTAACCACCGGGTAACCGCAACTCTTTAGCGTCGCTCCCTGTGCTGCCGATGCGACACCGGGCTCCGGGACGGTCCGGCGTCGGCTCGGCGGCAACGGTCCGGGTGGGTCGGGCCGGGTTTGTTCGGGGATTCTGAATGCTCTACAGCCGCGAGTTCGGGAGGCGCTGCACGGCGCTCGCCTCCATCGCCGTCACTGCGACCGTCATCCTGGTCTCGGTGGCCGGACCGGCGGAAGCCCGCCGTCGCTCCGTCGCCAAGGGCGGCGGCTACAACCCGCCCTACGCGGCCATGGTGGTCGACGCCAAGACCGGCCGCGTGCTGCACGCGACCAACGAGGACGCCACCCGGCATCCGGCCTCCGTCACCAAGGTCATGACCCTCTATCTGCTGTTCGAGCAGATGGAGCGCGGCCGGTTCAACCTGAACTCGGAACTCAAGATCTCGGCGTTCGCCGCCCGTCAGGCGCCGTCGAAGCTCGGCCTGCGCCCCGGCGAGACGATCGAGGTCGAGGACGCCATCAAGGCGCTCGTGACGAAGTCGGCCAACGACATCGCGGTCGCCGTCGCCGAGAACATCGCCGGGTCCGAGGAGGCCTTCGCCGAGCAGATGACGCGTAAGGCGCGCCAACTCGGCATGAACCGCACGGTCTACAAGAACGCATCCGGCCTGCCCGACCCGGGCCAGATCACGACGGCGCGCGACCTGATCACCCTCGGCCGCGCGATGCAGGACCGGTTCCCGAAGTACTACCACTACTTCTCGCTGCCGGGCTTCACCTACGCCGGCCGCTACCACCGCAACCACAACCGTCTGCTCTCGCGCGTCGAGGGCATGGACGGCATCAAGACCGGCTACACCCGGATGTCGGGGTTCAACCTCCTGACGTCCGTGCGCACGGATGGCCGCCACATCGTCGCCGTCGTCCTCGGTGGCCGCTCCGCCGCGGCCCGCGACAACCAGATGGCCTCGCTGCTGCACCAGGGCATCGAGCGCGCCTATGCCGGCGCCCGCACAGCCCCGCAGGTCGGCGAGGGAGCCGCCCCGGCCGTCGCCGCCGCCGAGCCGCGCGTGCGGGTCGCGTCCGCCGATGACGAGACGCCGGTCACCACTGCCGCCGTGCGCCCCACCGCCGCGGTCGCGACGCCCGCGCCGACCGCCGCTCCGGCCCCCGCCGCGACGCCGAAGCCCGCGGTCGCCATGGCTCCGCCACCGGCCGCTGCCCCGAAGACGATCGAGCTCTCCGCCGCGCGCCCCGTGGTGGCTTCGGCCGCCGGCGCCACCACCACGACACCCTCCTCCGCCAGCCCGGCCACGGGCAGCAACGGCATGCGCTGGGTGGTCGGCGCCCAGCCGAAGGCCGAGGAGACGAAGGTCGCCCGCGCCGAGCCCACCAGGGCCGAGCCGGCCCGCCCCGAGCCCAAGGCCGAGGCTCGCTCCTCGATCCCGAAGTCGGCGATGAGCGGCTGGCTGATCCAGCTCGGCGCCACCGACGACGAGGCGAAGGCCAAGGAAATCCTGTCGAAAGCGCGCAGCCAGAACCGCTCGCTCGCCAAGGCCGACGCCTTCACCGAGAAGGTCTCGAAGGGCGGCTCCACCCTCTACCGGGCCCGCTTCTCGGGCTTCGACGAGGACGACGCCCAGTCTGCCTGCAAGGCGCTGAAGCGCTCGGGCTTCGCTTGCTTCGCCATCCGCGGGGGCTGACCCGCGGCGGCGGGGCCGTCCCCGCCGAGACCTGAACGCCTTTGTTTTTGCCGGACTTGCGCGTGGAGTATCAGCGATGCCGGTTCAAGAGGACGTCCTTGGCCTGGTTCACGCGGGTGGCGAGATACGTCGACCCCCCGTGGTCGGGATGCAGTTTCTTCATGAGCGAGCGGTGCGCACGGCGGATGTCCTCCTCCCCCGCGCCCGGCTGAAGGCCCAGGATCTCGTAGGCTTCCTGCTCGGACAGCGCGCTCCCGCGCTGCGGCGCCGCCCCCGCGTCCGCGTCCGCGTCTGCTGCTTTACGCCGGCCGGGAAACCGGCGGTCGACATAAGCCTCTAGCAGCCGCTCGCCCTCGGGGTCGGACGCACGGCACTGCGCGGCGAGGTCGGCAAGATCCCCCTCGGTCAGGCTGTCGAGCGCCCTGCCTTCGAACGGGCCCGCCAGCACGGCGCCGGTCAGCGCCCCGGTATCGTGCTCGAGTTCCATCTCGATCAGCGCCGAGCGCACCCGCGAGCGCATCCCGGGCGAGCCCTGCGTGCGCTGGCCCCACCCGGGCATCGAGAATCCCTGCAGGTCCAGCAGGTAGGCGCCCAGGAACCCGACCGGGATGGCGGCGTCCACGCGCCCCCTGAAGAGGAGGAACGCCGCCGCCCCCAGCGCGGCGATGCCCCCGATGCGCTTCATGTTGCGGGCGATGAGGGAGGGATTGGTCTTGGTGTAGCTCTTGAGGAGCCACCAGATGAGGCCAACGGCCACCAGTCCTGCCAGAAAGGTCAAGGTCCCCTCACGAGATCTGGCCGAGGAGCGCCTGCGCCCCCGCGCCGTCCCGGCGTGCGAGCGCCTCGAGCGAAGCGCGCCCTCCGGCTGCGTACGCCGCCGCGGCGCGCAGAAGCGCGGCCAGTTCGGCACCCGCGCCTGCCCCGAACCGGGCATAGGCTCCGCCGGTGATCCGCGCAACCTCGCGGAAAGCGGTGTCCGCCGCCCCGTCCCGGCCTTCCTGGAACATGAAGGCCTTGACGCCGAGCAGGCGCAGTTCTCCCGCGACGGCACAGACGTCGTCGAGCTTCTCCTCCATCGCGTCGCCGACGAAGACGAGCGCACGCACAGGCGTGCGCCGCGTCTCGTCGCGAACGTGTTCCAGCACGCGCCGGATCTGCGTGTGCCCGCCGCGGCAGGAGATTTGCGTCATCAGGTCGGTCAGCCCGCGGGCGTCGGACACCCAGCGGGACGCGCGGCACTCGGCGAAGCCGCGGAAGAAGCACAACTGGACGTCGAGGCCGCCCACGGACGCCGCCGCCTCGAACATCTGAGCCTGCTGCCGGCAGGCGAGGTCCCACGTGGGCTGGCGGCTCATGGTGGCGTCGAGCGCGAAGACGAGGCGCCCGCGCTGTCCCGCCGCGCCGGGCGCCAGCGCCTTCGTAGTGGCGATGAACGCGTCGATCGCGCCGCGGTCCGACACCGGCGCAGGCGTCGACGCGCCGCCGGCGGCGCCCGTCCGCGTCACGTCCTTCCGGGTGTCGTTCGCCATGCCTGCTCCGTCCTCCCGGCTAATGTGGCCGGGCGAACGGCGAATGCAACCGGTTGCGCAGGCGCGTCGGAACCGGCACGGCTTCGCCCTGGGTCAGAGTAGACCCAGTTCGGCCAGTTCGCGCCGCAGTGCTTCCGGCATGGCCGCCGTTCCGGCACCGCCGGCGCCGAGGTCCTTCGGCGCCGTGTCGGCCGGCAGGTAGCGCCAGCCCTGGAACGGCCGGCAGGGACGCGGAACCACGGGGATCACCTTCGGCTCCAGCACGAGGTGGCACCGCCCGATGCCTTCCCCGTCGGTGAAGGGCCGGATGTCGACGAGGCGCTGCCGGCAGGCGACCTGGCCCTTGATCACCCAGTAGAGCGAGCCCCCGTCGAGGATCTCGTCGATCTTCTTGGGCACCATCCGCGTCGTGTGGATCTGCTCCTCCGGCTTCCCGAGCCGGCGCCACAGCGCCATCGTCTCCTCGATCCAGCCTTCGAGATCGGCGATCGAGTCGCAGCCAACGCAGAGCTTGAGGAGGTGCAGGGCCATGGTCTCCTCGTAATCCGCCGTGACAGGCCCGACAACGGACCTCGCCAGCGGCCTGTGGACAAGCCCCCGCGGATCAGCCGGCAGCGTCCCCGATCACCAGGATCCGGGCGCCCTCCCCGACCTGCTGTCCGGGCTCCACGGCCACCTCGGCCACCACGCCCGCGCGCGGGGCCAGGAGACTGTGCTCCATCTTCATGGCCTCGACGATGGCCAGCCGCTGGCCCTTCTCGACGCTCTCGCCGGCTGCGACGAACACCGCCACGACCTTGCCATGCATCGGCGCCTTCACGAGCCCGCCGCCGTCGGCGGCGTCGAGCGACTGGGCGAGCGGGTCGAACAGTGCCACCCGCGTCTGCCGCGCGTCGGCGAGAACGATCAGGTCGCTGCCCGCCGGAACGACGGTCAGGTCGTGGTCGCCGGGCGGCACCGGCTGGCCCGGAATCTCGACCGTCGCCCCCTCCGAGTCGAAGCCGAGGAGCACGTCGAGCCGCTCTCCTTCGACAACGAGGGGCAGCACCGCCTGCCGGGGGCCGGCCAGCTGGAAGCCGTCGGCGACATCCCAGGGATCGTTCGCCGAGCCGGCCGCCGGGCGGATGCGTGCCTGCTCGGCCGCGACGAGGGCCAGCGCCCCCGCCGCCACCGCGCGCGGATCGACCGGCCGCGGCACGGCGCCGAGCGATTCGAGATGGCGGTCGATGAACCCGGTGTCAAAGCGTCCGGCGCGGAAGTCGGGCGCGTCAGCCAGCGCCTGCAGGAAGGCCAGGTTGGTGCGCGGGCCCGCCGCCAGCGTGGCGCCGAGCGCTGCCGACAGCCGATCAAGGGCCTCGTCTCGCGTCTCGCCGTGGGCGATGACCTTGGCGATCATCGGGTCGTAGAACGGGGTGACCTCGCCCCCCTCCTCGACGCCCGTGTCGATGCGGATGCCCTCCCCCTCCGGGAAGCGCAGGGCCCACAGGCGACCGGTGGACGGCAGGAAGCCGTGCTCCGGATCCTCGGCGTAGAGCCGGGCCTCGACGGCATGGCCGCCGATGACGAGGTCGCCCTGCGCGAAGGGCAGCTTTTCGCCGGCCGCCACCTGGAACTGCAACTCGACGAGGTCGAGTCCGGTAATCGCCTCGGTGACCGGATGCTCGACCTGCAGGCGGGTGTTCATCTCCATGAAGAAGAAGCCGTCCGGCCGCAGCCCCTGCGATCCGTCGGCGATGAACTCGACCGTCCCGGCCCCCACGTAGCCCACGGCCCGCGCCGCCTCGACGGCGGCCTTGCCCATCGCGGCCCGCACCGCCTCGGGCATGCCCGGCGCCGGCGCCTCCTCGATGACCTTCTGGTGGCGGCGCTGCAACGAGCAGTCGCGTTCGAACAGATGCACCACGTTACCGTGCGCGTCTGCGAAGACCTGGATCTCGACGTGCCGGGGCGAGCGGACATAGCGCTCCACAAGCACGCGCGGGTCGCCGAACGCGTTCGACGCCTCGCGCTGCGCGCCCTGCAGAGCCTCCTCGAAGTCGATCAGCCGGTCGACGCGGCGCATGCCCTTGCCGCCGCCGCCGGCCACGGCCTTGATCAGCACGGGGAAGCCGATGTTGGCGGCCCGCTCGCGCAGGAACGCCGGGTCCTGCTTGGGCCCGTGGTAGCCCGGCACCACCGGCACGCCGGCCCGCTCGACCAGCGACTTCGCCGCGTCCTTGAGCCCCATGGCGCGGATGGCCGATGCCGGCGGTCCGACGAAGACGACACCTGCCGCGGCGCAGGCCTCGGCGAACTCGGCGTTCTCCGACAGGAACCCGTAGCCGGGGTGGATGCATTGCGCCCCGGTCGCCCGGGCCACCTCAAGGATCCTCTCGCCGACGAGGTAGCTCTCCCGCGCCGGCGCCGGCCCGATGAGGTGGGCCTCGTCGGCCTCGCGCACGAAGAGCGCGTCCGCATCCGCCTCGGAATGAACCGCGATCGTCCGCAGCCCCAGCCGGCGCGCCGTGCGGATCACCCGGCAGGCGATTTCGCCGCGGTTGGCGATGAGGACGGACGAGAACATGCGGTGCGGTTCCTCGGATGGGGTCGGTGTCAGGTGAGCGTGACGTCGTCGTAGGCGAGGGACTCCGGGACGATCATCATCGAATGAGCTTGCGCGACGTCCGACATGGCTTCAATCCCCGATGGAGAATGGCTGCTGACACACGCGTCGTCCTGAAAGGACCGCGGCGGCCTGGGGCGCCGCGGGCCGTCACATGCGGAAGACGCCGAAGCGCGTTTCCTCGACGGGGGCATTGAGGCAGGCCGAGAAGGCGAGCCCGAGCACGCGCCGCGTCTCCGAGGGCAGGATGATGCCGTCGTCCCAGAGCCGCGCCGTGGCGTGGTAGGGATGGCCCTCGGCCTCGTACTTCGCCCGGATCGGCGCCTTGAAGGCCTCCTCCTCCTCGGCAGACCAGGTCTTGCCCTCGGCGGTGAGGTTGTCGCGCCGCACGGTGGCGAGCACGCTCGCCGCCTGCTCGCCGCCCATCACCGAGATGCGGGCGTTCGGCCACGTGAACAGGAAGCGCGGCGAGTAGGCCCGGCCGCACATGCCGTAGTTGCCCGCCCCGAACGAGCCGCCGACGATGACGGTGATCTTGGGCACCCGCGCGCAGGCGACCGCCGTGACGAGCTTCGCGCCGTCCTTGGCGATGCCGCCGGCCTCGTACTGGCGTCCCACCATGAACCCCGAGATGTTCTGAAGGAACAGCAGCGGGATGCGGCGCTGCGCGCAGAGCTCGATGAAGTGCGCGCCCTTCACGGCCGATTCGGAGAAGAGAATCCCGTTGTTGGCGACGATGCCGACCGGCATGCCCCACAGCGTCGCGAACCCGGTGACCAGCGTGGTGCCGTAGAGCGCCTTGAACTCGTCGAACTCCGAGCCGTCGACGAGCCGCGCGATGACTTCGCGAATATCGTACTGCTTGCGCAGGTCGACCGGCACGAGGCCTTCGAGTTCGCCCGCGTCGAGCCGCGGGTCGACGGCCGGGCGCAGTGGGACACCGGGCTCCTTGCGCAGCGGGATCGTCGAGACGATGCGGCGGGCAATGGCCAGGGCGTGCGTGTCGTCCAGGGCGTAGTGGTCGGCCACGCCGGAGACGCGAGCGTGGACGTCGGCTCCGCCGAGGTCCTCCGCGGAGACCTCCTCGCCCGTCGCGGCCTTCACGAGCGGCGGGCCGCCGAGGAAGATCGTTCCCTGCCGCCGCACGATGACGGTCTCGTCGGACATGGCGGGAACGTAGGCCCCGCCGGCCGTGCACGATCCCATCACCACCGCGATCTGCGGGATGCCGAGCGAGGACAACGTCGCCTGATTGTAGAAGATGCGGCCGAAGTGCTCGCGGTCGGGGAACACGTCGGTCTGGTGCGGCAGGTTCGCCCCGCCCGAATCGACGAGATAGACGCAGGGCAGACGGTTCTCCCGCGCGATCTCCTGCGCGCGCAGGTGCTTCTTCACCGTCATCGGGTAGTAGGTGCCGCCCTTGATGGTCGAGTCGTTGCAGACGACCATGACCTCGCGGCCTTCGACCCGGCCGATCCCGGCGATCATCCCGGCCCCGTGGATGGCGTCCTCGTACATGCCGTGGGCCGCAAGCGCGCCGATCTCGAGAAAGGGCGAGCCGGGATCGATGAGGCGGGTCACCCGGTCGCGCGGCAGGAGCTTGCCGCGGCCGAGATGCCGTTCGCGGGCCTTGGGGGGACCGCCGAGGGCGGCCTCTGCCCGCTTCTCGCGCAGGTCGGCGGCAAGCGCTTCCCACTGCTCGGCATTGGCCCGGAAGGCGGCGGAACGCGAATCGACGGAGGTCGTGAGAACGGCCAACGGAGGTTTATCCCTGCTGGCGGCGCGGAAGGCCCCGCGCCGGCGTGGCTGATGCGATCATGGCGGAACGGCGACGGCTTGCAATGCCGGCCGGGTAGCTGGGTCGGCGGTCAGCCCTTCGGCTTCGGCGTCACGGCTTCGACCGCTCCACCGGCCTCCTTCCACGCAGAGAACCCGCCGCCGATGTGGGCCACGGGCTTGAGGCCCATCTCGCGGGCGGTGCGGGCCGCGAGCGCCGAGCGCCAGCCGCCGGCGCAGAAGAACACGAAGGTCTTGTCCTCCGCGAAGACGGGCTTGTGGTAGGGGCTCTCCGGGTCGATCCAGAACTCCAGCATGCCGCGCGGGCAGTGGAACGCGCCGGGTACCTTGCCTTCCCGCTCCAGCTCCCGCGGATCGCGCAGGTCGACGAGGACCACGTCGTCGCGTCCGACGAGCTTCACCGCCTCGGCGGCCGGCACCGTCTCGACCATGGCGTTCGCCTCGGCGAGCAGCGCCTTGTACCCCTTGCTGATGGTCTGGACCATGTTTCGAGCCTCCGGCCGGAAGGATCGGACGCCGCCCCCGCCGCGTCAATCCACGCCGCGGGCGGGGACTTATGCACATTGCGCCGCGCCTCCGGCTTGGCGGCGGGGGCCGTGTCGCCGACACTGCCGGTCATGTCGATCCTGACGCCCGCGGACTGGGCCGCCCTCGTCTTCTTCACCGTCACCTGGGTGGGCTACGGCCAGCTCGTCGAATCGCGCTGGCTGTCGGACCGCACGCTGAACGGCGCGATGCACCTCTACCGCGACGAATGGATGCGCCGGATGCTCCTTCGAGAGGTGCGGATCATCGACACCCAGATCATGGCGAGCCTGCAGAACGGCACCGCCTTCTTCGCCTCGACCTCGCTGCTGGCGATCGGCGGATCGCTCGCCCTGCTGCGCTCGGCCGACGACGTGGTGCGGGTGTTCGTCGACCTCCCGCTCGGAATCGCGACGACGCGGGCGGCGTGGGAGGCGAAGTCCATCGGACTGGCCATCATCTTCGTCTACGCCTTCTACAAGTTCGCGTGGTCCTACCGGTTGTTCAACTACGCCGCGATCCTGCTGGGCGGCACGCCGCCCCACGAGGAGGCCGAGACGGAGGCGGCGCGCGCCCACGCGCGGCGGACGGCCGCCATGACGACGGCGGCGGGCAAGCACTTCAACCGCGGCCAGCGGGCCTTCTTCTTCGCGCTCGGCTATCTCGGCTGGTTCGTCTCGCCGATCGTGCTCGTCGGCTCGACGGCGGCCGTTCTGGTCGTGATGGCGCTGCGCCAGCTGAAGTCGGACAGCCACGACGCCGTTCTGCGGGACGTCTGAGGCCTTGACGCCACGCGCCTGTCGGCGCACACGCGGCGGATGACCGAACGCCCTGCCCCCTCCCCCGCCGACCTCGAAGAGACCATCCTGACGCTGGTGACCGAGCGCGGCGAGGGCAAGACCATCTGCCCGTCCGAGGCCGCCCGGGCGCTCGGGGGCACGCACCCGGATGGCTGGGGCCCTCTGATGATCCCCGTCCGGCGCGCGGCCGTGAGGCTTGCGGAGACGGGTCGCATCGTCATCTACCGCAAGGGCAAGCCCGCGGATCCGCACGATTTCAAGGGCGTCTACCGGCTCGGCCTGCCGCGGCAGGACTGACGGGCTCAGGGCCGCGGGAGCAGCGACGGCGTCTGGCCGAGCAGCCGGGCCGCCACGACACCGATCCATTCGCGCAGCGACAGGTCGACCCGGCTGAGACCCTCGACGAGGTTGGTGGAGAAGACCCCGTCGTCCAGAGGCCGGCTGCGGTAGTCGACCGGCCAGGGCAGCACGTCGAGCCCCGCCTGCCGGAAGATGCCCAGCGCGCGGGGCATGTGCGCGGCCGACGTCACCAGCACGAACCGGTCGCCGGGCCTCGGCTTGAGGAGGTCACGCGTGAAGAGTGCGTTCTCCACCGTGTTGCGCGAGCGCGTCTCGAAAAGCACGCGGCCCTGCGCGATCCCGAGTTCGCCGACGAAACGCTGCAGCACCTCGCCCTCGCTCGGAACCGTCCCGACGAGGTTGCCGGCCCCGCCGGTGAAGACCACCGGCAGGTCCGGGCGGTTGCGGACCCACGTCGCCATCGCGGTCAGCCGCTCCCCCGTATCGGCGAAAGTCAACTGGCGGCGGTAATCCGACGTCTGGGCGTCGAACACGCCGCCGAGCACGATGACGCCCGCGATGGGGCGCCCGTCGTCCTGCCAGCGGGGAACGGCGTCCTCCAGTCCCCGGTAGAGCAGCGTCCCCACCGGCAGGGTCCCGAGGACGATGATGCCCCCGAGGCAGGTCGCAACGAGCCACCAGCCGGTCCGGCGGAAGCGGGTGAGCAGAAGAACGAGCCCGGCAAGGCCGAGCAGGACGAGCGCGTTCAGCGGCGCGGCGAGGATCCAGAGGACCTTGGAGGCGGTGAAGTACATCCCCGCGCCGCCCTGCGGGTCAGCCCTTGGCCTTGTCCGCCTCGTAGCGGGCCTTGGTCTCCGCGTTGGGCGGGTAGAGGCCGGGCAGCGGCAGGCCCTTGTCGACCTCGCCCATGATCCACGCCTCGAGCCGCTCCTGCTCGGGCCCCTGCTCCAGAACCGTGTCCAGGAAGGCCGCCGGGATGCACACCGCCCCGTCCGCATCCGCCACGATCACGTCGTCGGGGAAAACGGCGACGCCGCCGCAGGCGATCGGCTCCTGCCAGTTGACGAAGGTGAGGCCCGCCACCGACGCGGGTGCGGCCGTCCCCTGGCACCAGACCGGCAGGCCGCTGCCGACGACGCCGGCGATGTCGCGCACGACGCCGTCCGACACGAGCGCCGCGACGCCGCGCTTCGCCATGCGGCTCGTCAGGATGTCGCCGAAGATGCCGGCATCCGTGACGCCCATGGCGTCGACGACGGCGACGCAGCCCTCGGGCATCGCCTCGATGGCGGCGCGCGTCGAGCGCGGCGACGACCAGGATTCCGGCGTGGCGAGGTCCTCGCGCGCCGGCACGAAGCGCATCGTGAAGGCCCGGCCCGCGATCCGCTTGCCCTGAGCGGTGGCGAGCGGCTTCGTGCCGCGCATCCACAGCTTCCGCAGGCCCTTCTTGAGCAGGACGGTGGTGATGGTGGCGGTGGAGATGCCCTCGAGGGCGGCGCGGGTGCTGGCGTCGAGAGATCTGGCGTCGAGGCTCATGGTGGGTTCAGGCCTGGTTGAAAGAGGCCGGGACCGTGGCACCAAGCGCAGCGGCGTGCAAGCCCGCGCAACGCTGCCTCAGACGACCGGAAGCGGCAGGGCAGGCTTGGCGGCAGGCCGCGCCGCCATGGCGGCATACCAGCTCTCCAGCGCCGGCCGTGACGCCCGCGTCACCGGCATGTGCAACCACCGGTGGGCCGCCGGCGCGAGGATCACGTCGGCGAAGGTCATCCGCTCCCCCGCCACGTGCCCGTGGCGGGCGATCTGCGCCTCCAGCATGTCGAAGGCCGCCTCGGTCTGCTTGCAGGCGGCCTCGATGGCCGCCATGTCCCGCTTCTCGGGAGGCGTGCGGACGAGCCCCAGGAAGGCCGGCCCCATCGCCCGGCCCAGCACGGTCTGCTGCCAGTCGGCCCACTGGTCCGCGACGGCGCGGGCGCGCGGGTCCTCCGGCCACAGGGTGCCGGCCCCGTAACGGGCGGCGATGTAGCGGACGATCGCATTCGACTCCCACAGGACGAGGCCGTCGTCCTCGATCACGGGGATCATGCCGTTGGGGTTCTTTGCCTTGAACTCCGGCGTCCCGACGATGCCAAAGGCGCCGCCGGCGTCGCGCCGCTCCAGGGCGGCGCCGGTCTCCCCGGCCGCGAACACGACCTTCTGGACGTTGATGGAGGTGATGCGGCCCCACAGGGTGATCATGGCGTGGTCCTTATGGACGGAGATGGAGGCGGGAGGTGGAGCCGTCGCCCGGGCGACGTCCCGTTGAATCAGTTTCGAAGGATCGCCGGCGAAGTCGCTGGCGCGACTCGCGATCACGCAGTCTTGGCGTAGAGCTCCCGGCCGATCAGCATGCGGCGGATTTCGCTGGTGCCGGCGCCGATCTCGTAGAGCTTGGCGTCGCGCAGCAGGCGCCCGGTCGGGTAGTCGTTGATGTAGCCGTTGCCGCCGAGCAGCTGGATGGCGTCGAGCGCCACCTGCGTCGCCTTCTCGGCCGCGTAGAGGATGGCGCCGGCGGCATCCTCGCGGGTCGTCTCGCCCCGGTCGCACGCCTTGGCGACCGCGTAGACGTAGGCGCGGCACGCGTTCAGCGTGACGTACATGTCCGCCACCTTCCCCTGCACCAGCTGGAACTCGCCGATGGGCTGGCCGAACTGCCGGCGCTCGTGGATGTAGGGCATCACCACGTCGAGCGCCGCCTGCATGATGCCGAGCGGCCCCGCCGCCAGCACCGCGCGCTCGTAGTCGAGGCCGGACATCAGCACGTTGACGCCCTTGCCGACGGCGCCGAGCACGTTCTCCGCCGGCACCTCGCAGTCCTCGAAGACCAGTTCGCAGGTGTCGGAGCCGCGCATGCCGAGCTTGTCCAGCTTCTGGTGCGTGGAGAACCCCTTCATGCCCTTCTCGACGAGGAAGGCGGTGATGCCGCGCGGCCCGGCGTCCGGGTCGGTCTTGGCGTAGACGACCAGCGTCTCGGCGATCGGGCCGTTGGTGATCCACATCTTGTTGCCGTTGAGGACGAAGCGGTCGCCCTTCCGGTCCGCGCGGGTGCGCATCGAGACGACGTCGGATCCCGAGCCGGGCTCCGACATGGCCAGGGCACCGACATGGTCTCCGGAGATCAGCTTCGGCAGGTAGCGGCGCTTCTGGTCCTCGGTGCCGTTGCGGCGGATCTGGTTCACGCACAGGTTGGAGTGCGCGCCGTAGGACAGCCCGACGGATGCCGAGGCCCGTGACACCTCCTCCATCGCGATGCAGTGCTCGAGATAGCCGAGCCCGGAGCCGCCGTACTCCTCCTCGACCGTGATCCCGTGCAACCCGAGGTCGCCGAGCTTCGGCCACAGGTCCCGCGGGAACGTGTTCGTGCGGTCGATCTCGGCCGCCCGCGGCGCGATCTCCGCCTGGGCGAAGGCCGACACCGTGTCGCGGAGCATGTCCGCCGTCTCACCGAGGTCGAAGTTGAAGGGGCGCACGGCATTGGCGAGCATGACGGGTGTCCTTGAGTCCCGGAGTGGGGCGCAGGATACTCCGGACGCGGGGGTCTCTTGAAGGCCGCTCCGCCGCAAAAGGGAGAGACGCCCGCCCATGCCGCAGGACACCGGCTCCCGGCCGAACGAATTGCCGTGGCCGCCGCTGATCTACTCGGGCGCGCTGCTCGTCGCCTGGACGCTGGAGCGCTTCGGTCCCTGGCTGTGGCTCGACACGGCGATGGACAGCCTGCCGCGGGTCTTCGGGTCGGTGGTGTTCGGGCTCGGGCTCGGGCTGGACCTGTGGGCCATCGTCACCCTGCGGCGGCACCGCACGACCGTGCTGCCGCACGCCGGCGCGACGGCGCTGGTCACGAGCGGTCCGTACCGCTTCAGCCGCAACCCGATCTACCTCGGCAACACCGTGGCGCTGATCGGACTCGCGCTTCTGCTGCGCTGGGGCTGGCTGCTGCTGCTCGTCCCGGTCACCGTCACGGCCGTCGGGTGGCTCGCCGTCAGCCGGGAGGAGGACCACCTCGCCCGACGCTTCCCGGTGGAATGGCGCGCCTACGCCGAGAAGGTCCGGCGCTGGCTCTAGGCCGGCGCATCGGCCGCGCCCCCGACGGCCGCCGCCGGCCGGGCCCCTGCCCTCACCGCTTGAGGAAGCGTTCCAGCCCCGCCAGCGTCGCCTCGCAGTCCTCGCGCGTGCCGGCGAAGCTGATGCGCATGTAGCGGTGGCCCCGGGCAGGGTCGAAGTCGAGGCCCGGGGTGGTCGCCACCGCCTCTTGCTCCAGCAGGTCCTTGCAGAAGGTCATCGCGTCATTGGTGTAGCGGCCGATGTCGACGTAGACGTAGAAGGCCCCGTCCACCGGCAGGAAGTCCGGCAGCCCCACCCGCGGCAGGCCCTCCAGCAGCAGCGCCCGGTTCGCCGCGTACCCCGCCTTGATCTCCTCGAGTTCTTCCGTCGCGTCGAAGGCGGCCTCCGCGGCCACCTGCGAGAGGTACGGCACCGAGATCGCCAGCGACTGGCTGAGCCGCTCGATCGGTCGAACCAGCCGCTCGGGAACGATCATCCAGCCGATCCGCCAGCCGGTCATGCAGTAGTACTTCGAGAAGCTGTTGATCACGATCGCGTCGTCGTCGATGGCGAGCGCCGTCTCCGCCGGCTTCTCGTAGGTCAGGCCATGGTAGATCTCGTCGGAGACGAACCACAGGCCGCGGTCCCGGCAGAAGGAGGCCATGTCCTCCAGCTGGCGCCGATCCATCATCGTGCCGGATGGATTGGCGGGGCTCATGACGAGCACGCCGTCGATCCGGCCTTCCGCGTGAGCCCGTTCGACGGCCCTCGGCGTCATGACCCAGCCGTCCGCGGGCCCTACCTCGATTTCGACCGGCTCCACCCCGAGGGCGCGCAGCGTGTTTCGGTAGGCGGGATAGCCGGGCGCGGTGATGGCCAGGCGGGCGCCGGGGTCGAACATCGACAGGAACGCCAGGATGAAGCCGCCCGACGAGCCGGTCGTGACGACGACCCGCGCGGGGTCGACCACGAGGCCGTAGGCATCGCGGTAGTGCCGGGCGATGCGCTGCCTCAGGGACGGAAGCCCCAGCGCCTCCGTGTAGCCGATCCGACCGGCGTCGAGGGCCCGGCGGGCCGCCGCGACGACCGCCTTCGGGGCCGGCGCGCCCGGTTGACCCACCTCCATGTGGGCGACGCCGCGGCCCGCGGCCTCGAGCCGGTTGGCCACCGACATCACGTCCATGGCCAGAAACGGCGCGACGTCGCTGCGTCGCGAGGGTCCGGGGCGCCGGTTTGCGTCCGTCATCGTCGTCTCCGGGGCCCGTCGGGCCCGATTTGAGGCCTCGTGCCACGTGTTCGCCGTGATTGGCGGTCACTGCACGGCCGGAATCGTCAACGGCTGCGTGATTTGACCACGCCGCCCTGCCCTCGCTAAGTCTTCAGCCGTGTCAGATACATCCTTTTCCGGCATCAGGCCGCTCCGGGCAGCCAGCCCTAGCAGCAAGGACAGCGGCCGGCCAAGCCTCCTGAGGCGCGCGGTCGCCCTGCTGTGCGCGGGCGCGATCGGCGTGTCCGCGACCGTCCCGACCGGCGCCCCCGCCGAGGCGCAGTCGGCGCGGCAGGCGATCATCCGGGACGCCGAGATCGAGCAGCTGCTTCGCGAGTACGCCACGCCGATCTTCGACGCCGCCGGCATCCGCAAGGGCTCGATCCAGATCATCCTGCTCGACAACCGCGGCTTCAACGCGTTCGTCGCCGACGGGAAGCGGATGTTCATCAACACCGGCGCGCTCATGGAGGCGAAGACCCCGAACGAGATCATCGGGGTCATCGCCCACGAGACGGGACACATCGTCGGCGGCCATCTTTCGCGCCTGCGCCAGGAAATGCAGAAGGCCCAGCTGCTCGCCATCGCCGGCATGCTGCTGGGCGCCGGGGCGATGGTCGGCGGCGCCGCGTCGCGCAACGCCGTCGGCAATGCGGGCACGGGCGCCTCGGGGCTCATGCTGGGTAGCCAGGAGCTGGCGATGCGCAGCCTGCTCGCCTACCAGCGCTCGGAGGAACAGGCCGCCGACCGCATGGCCGTGTCGTATCTTGAGAAGACCGGGCAGTCGCCCAAGGGCCTGCTCGACACCTTCCAGCGCTTCGCCCAGGAGGCGATGTTCAAGTCCGCGAGCATCGACCCCTACATGGTGAGCCATCCGATGCCGACGGAGCGCATCGCCAATCTCGAGGAACTGGTCAGGAAGAGCCCGAACTACGCCCGCAAGGACCCGCCGGCCCTGCAGGCCCGGCACGACCTGATGCGCGCCAAGCTCTACGGCTTCTCGGCAAGCGCCGGCGAGGTGTCGCGACGTTATCCCCTGAGCGACAACTCCCTCGCCGCCCGCTACGCCCGCGCCATCGCCGGCTACCGGGCCAAGCGCCTGCCAGACGCGCTCGCGCAGATCGACGGCCTGCTGCGCGACCAGCCGAACAACCCGTGGTTCTGGGAACTGAAGGGTCAGGTTCTGCTCGAGTTCGGCCGCGCGCAGGAGGCCATCCCGCCGCTGCGGCGCGCCATCGCGCTCGCGCCGTCGGCCGGCCTCGTGAAGATCCTGCTCGGGCAGGCCCTGGTTGCCACCGGCAACCAGGCCAACGCCGCCGAGGCGATCCGCGAGCTCTCCAACGCCACCCAGCGCGAGCCGGAGTGGCCGGAAGGCTGGCGCCAGCTCGCCAACGCCTATGCGCTCAAGGGCGACATCGGCATGGCCGAGTATGCGACGGCGCAGAACTACTTTTACTCGGGCGACTACAGGATGGCGGTCACGCAGGCGACGCGCGCCAAGGAGAAGTTGCCTCCCGGCTCTCCCGCCTATCTGAAGTCGGACGACATCATCAACTACCGTCCCCGCGTTCCCCTGCAGGGCGCGGGACAATGAACGCCCTGCATCGCCGCCGGCTGTGGCGGCCCCGGAGATCCGAACCATGATCCTGCGCCCCTTCCGTCTCGCCGCCGGCGCCCTCGCGGTGACGCTCGCGACGGCCGCCCTCGTGTCCCAGGCCCGGGCCCAGGACTTCACCGACAAGCAGAAGGCCGCGATCGGCGAGATCGTGAAGGACTTCCTGATCAAGAACCCCGAGGTCATCCAGGACGCCCTCATCGAGCTGGACCGGCGCCAGAAGGAGCAGGAGCGGGTTGCCCTGCAGGGAGCGATCAAGGATCTCCAGCCGCTGCTGACCGGGGCGGACAAGAACATCGTCGTCGGCAATCCGCAGGGCGACGTCACCATCGTCGAGTTCACCGACTACAACTGCCCGTACTGCCGCCGGTCGGTGTCCGACCTGCGCGAGCTGCTGAAGGGCGACCCGAAGCTGCGTCTCGTGATCCGCGACTTCCCGCTGCAGGGGCAGGATTCCATCGAGGCCGCGCAGGTGTCCCTGGCCGTCAAGAACCAGTTCAAGGCCGACAAGTTCTGGGACTTCCACGTCCGCCTGATGGAGTCGAAGAGCCGCGTCGGCAAGGCGCAGGCCCTCGCCTTGGCCAAGGAGATGGGCGCGGACATGACCCGCGTCGCCAAGGACATGGACGGCCCCGAGATCCAGGCCAAGCTGCAGGAGACGATGCGGATGGCCGACATGCTGAAGCTCAGCGGCACGCCGTCCTACGTCATCGGCGAGGACATCGTCATGGGCGCCGTGGGCACGGACCAGCTGCGCGCCAACGTCACGGCCATGCGCCAGTGCGGCCGGACCGCCTGCTGAGCACCGGGGAAAGGGGCCCCTGTCGAGGCCGCGCTTCCCCTTTGCGCCTTTAGGTTATATGAGGTCGGCCCGCGCGGATGCGCCGCGCGGCCGTTTCCCGATTCGAAACCGCGACCGGCGGTGGCAGGGCGCGAGGCGGCCGAACCCTTCCCATCGGGACGATGCCCATGGCGAGCGCGACGACGAAGGCGAAGACACCCTCGACCGCCTCCCGGCAATCCCTGAAGACGGCGACCCCAGACACGATGACCACCAAGGACCATGCCATCGACCCGAAGCTCGTGCGCGAGCTCGCCAAGCTCCTCGCCGAGACGGAGCTGACCGAGATCGAGGTCGAGAAGGGGGACCTTCGCATCCGGGTGGCCCGCCAGATCATGGCGGCGGCCCCGATGACGCTCTCGGTTCCGGCCGCAGCACCGGCCGCGATGGCCCCGGCCGCGGCGCCCGTTCCGGCGCCTCTCGCCCCGGCCGCGAAGCCCGAGCCGAGCGTCAACACGGTAACCTCGCCGATGGTCGGCACGGCCTACCGCCGCCCCTCGCCGGACGCGAAAGCCTTCGTCGAGGTGGGCAGCGTGGTGAAGGCCGGCGAGCGCGTGCTGCTCGTCGAGGCCATGAAGACCTTCAACGAGATCGTCGCCCCGCGTGCCGGCACGGTCACCGCCATCCTCGTGGAGGACGGGCAGCCGGTCGAGTACGGCGAGCCGCTGATGGTCATCGAGTGAGCCGGTCGGCAACCCGCGCCGTGCACCCGACCTCCCGACCGGAAGCCTGACCATGTTCGACAAGATCCTGATCGCGAACCGGGGCGAGATTGCGCTGCGCGTGCTGCGCGCGGCCAAGGAACTCGGCATCGCGACGGTTGCAGTCCACTCGACGGCCGACGCGGACGCGATGCACGTGCGCCTCGCCGACGAGAGCGTCTGCATCGGCCCGCCGCCGGCCCGCGACAGCTACCTCAACATCCCAGCGCTGCTCGCCGCCTGCGAGATCACGGGCGCCGACGCCGTGCACCCGGGCTACGGGTTCCTCTCCGAGAACGCGCGCTTCGCCGAGATCCTGGAGAGCCACGGCATCCACTTCATCGGCCCCAAGGCCGAGCACATCCGCATCATGGGCGACAAGATCGAGGCCAAGCGCACGGCGCGCCGCCTCGGCATCCCCTGCGTGCCGGGCTCGGAGGGCGGCATTTCGGACGACGACGAAGCCCTGCGCGTCGCCGCCGACATCGGCTACCCGGTTCTCGTGAAGGCCGCGGCCGGCGGCGGCGGGCGCGGCATGAAGGTCGCCCGCACGGAAGCCGACCTCGTCCACGCCCTGCAGACCGCGCGCGCCGAGGCCAAGGCGGCCTTCGGCGACGACGCGGTGTATCTCGAGAAGTATCTCGAGAAGCCGCGCCACATCGAATTGCAGGTGCTCGGCGACGGCAAGGGTGGCGCGGTGCACCTCTTCGAGCGCGACTGCTCGCTGCAGCGCCGCCACCAGAAGGTGTGGGAGGAAGGCCCCTCCCCCGCGCTGAACGCCGACATGCGCGCGAAGATCGGCGGCACCGTCGCCCGCGCCATGCAGGAACTGGCCTATGTCGGCGCGGGGACCGTCGAGTTCCTGTACGAGAACGGCGAGTTCTACTTCATCGAGATGAACACCCGCATCCAGGTCGAGCATCCCGTCACGGAGATGATCACCGGGATCGACCTCGTGAACGAGCAGATCCGCATTGCCGCCGGCGCGCCGCTGTCCTTCGCGCAGGAGGACATCGCGCTCAACGGCCATGCCATCGAGTGCCGCATCAACGCCGAGCATCCGGCGACCTTCCGGCCCTCGCCGGGCCGGATCGCCTACTTCCATCCGCCCGGTGGCCTCGGCGTGCGCGTCGATTCAGCGGTGTACCAGGGCTACACGATCCCGCCGAACTACGATTCCCTGGTCGGCAAGCTGATCGTCCACGGCCGCAACCGCACCGAGTGCCTCATGCGGCTGCGCCGGGCGCTCGACGAGTTCGTGGTCGACGGCATCGAGACGACGCTGCCGCTGTTCCGGACGCTGGTGCGGAACCCGGACATGCAGAACGGCGATTACGACATCCACTGGCTGGAATCCTTCCTCGCCACCGGGGGCATGGCGGATCCCTCGGGGGCCTGACGACAGGCGGAGCGGCATGGGCCGGCGGCGGGACAGCGACGTCGAGATCACGCCAGACCTGCTGCTGCGCGCCTACGCGGCGGGCATTTTCCCCATGGCCGAGAGCGCCGACGACCCGGCGCTCTACTGGGTCGAGCCGCGCGAGCGCGGCATCATCCCGCTGGACAACTTCCACGTGCCATCGCGGCTCGCCCGCACCGTGCGCGCCGACCAGTTCGAGATCCGCATCGACAGCGACTTCGACGGCGTCATCGCCGGCTGCGCGGCTCCGGCGGAAGGTCGCGACCAGACCTGGATCAACGCCCGCATCCGCGACCTCTACGGCGCCCTGTTCGACTCCGGCCACGCCCACACGGTCGAGGCCTGGGAGAACGGGCGGCTCGTCGGCGGGCTCTACGGCGTGCGGCTGGGAGCGGCCTTCTTCGGCGAGAGCATGTTTCACACGGCCCGGGACGCGTCGAAGGTGGCGCTCGTCCACCTCGTGGCCCGGCTGAGGGCAGGCGGGTTCCAACTGCTGGACACGCAGTTCGTCACCGACCACCTCGCCCGCTTCGGCGCCCGCGAGGTGCCGCGCCGGACGTACCGGGCGCTGCTCGACCAGGCGGTGGCGCAGTCGGCAGACTTCTTCGCGTGGCCCAAGGAGCCCCCGGTGCCCGGCGCGCAGGCGCTCGCGGAGATCGCGAAACCCTGGCCCTGAGGCCGCGCGAACGCGTCGCCTAGTCCTTTCCCGGGGCGAATTCCGCCCGCAGCGCCGCCGAGTGCTCGCCGAGTGCCGGCACGGGGTCGAGCCGCGGCGTCCATCCGGCCCCACCCACGGGGACGAGCGCCGGCAGCGGGCCCGCCGGGGTCCCTACGCTGCCCCAGCGGCCGCGGGCCGCGAGCTGAGGGTGCTCCCACACCGCCTTCAGGTCGTTGACGCGCGCCATGCCGATGCCGGCCTCCTCCAGTCGCGCGCTCGCCTCGGCGGTCGTCAGCGACGCCAGCGTCGGCTCGATCACTGCCGCGAGGTCGGCACGGTGCTCGGCCCGCCCCGCATTGCCCCGGAAGCGCGCGTCGGCCGCGAGATCCTCGCGGCGCAGCACGACGCGGGCGAACTGCTCCCACTCGCGGTCGTTCTGGAGGCCGAAGAGCACCATGCCGTCGGCGGTCCGGAAGGGGCCATAGGGGTAGATCGTCGCGTGGCCCGCGCCCGAGCGGGGCGGCGGCGGCGCGCCGTCGAGGGCGAAGTAGAGTGGGAAGCCCATCCACTCGACCATCGCCTCCAGCATGGAGACGTCGATCCGGTCGCCCTCCCCCGTCCGCTCCCGCCGCAGCAGCGACGCCAGGATGGAGTTGTAGGCGGTGACACCTGCAGCGATGTCGGCGACGGAAATGCCGGCCTTGGCCGGCGAGTCGGGAGTGCCCGTGACCGTGAGGAATCCCGCCTCGGCCTGGATCAGCAGGTCGTAGGCCTTGCGCTCCGACCACGGCCCGCCCTCGCCGTAGCCGGAGATGGAGCAGGTCACGAGCCGCGGATGGCGGGCCCGCAGGACGTCCGCGCCGAGCCCGAGCCGCTCCGCGGCGCCGGGGGCGAGGTTCTGGACGAACACGTCCGCCTTCGCGAGCATCGCGGTCAGCACCGCGAGGTCGGCCGGGTCCTTCAGGTCGAGCGCGATGCTCTCCTTCGACCGGTTGGTCCAGACGAAGTGGCTGGAGAGGCCGCGCGCCCGCTTGTCGTAGGAGCGGGCGAAGTCGCCGCCGTCCGGTCGCTCGACCTTGATCACGCGCGCGCCCAGATCGGCGAGAAGGCGGGTGCAGTAGGGTGCCGCGATCGCCTGCTCCAGCGAGACGACCAGCATTCCGTCGAGCGGCCTCATCCGACCTCCGCCTCCCCCTGCATCGCCAGCCCGCCCGTGGCGTTGGCGGCCCAGACCTTCACGATTCCGTCCTCGCCGGGCGGAATGGCATTCACGCTCATGGGCGCGCCGTCGAAGAGGGGCGACACGGCGCGGAACGAGAACCGCCGGATGCGCTTCGCGGGCACGCTCCGGCGCACGAGGTCCATCATCAGCGTCGCCGTCAGCGGCCCGTGCACGACGAGGCCGGGATAGCCCTCGACCTGCGTCACGTAGCTGCGGTCGTAGTGGATCCGGTGCCCGTTGAACGTGACGGCCGAGTAGCGGAACAGCAGCACCGGGTCCGGCACAAGCTCGCGCCGCCACACGGCACCCTCAGGGGCCGGTGGCGCCGGCTTGGCGGCGGCTGCCTCGATCGAGCGGTAGACGATGTCGTGCTCGTCGGCGACGAGGAGCGGCCCGCCCCCGGCCTCGGTGATCTCGTGCCGCACGGTGACGAAGATCAGCGGCCCCGTCGCGCCCTCGCGCTCCTTCACGGAGAGGATCGTCGAGGTTTTCCGGATGCGCATGCCCGCCGTGATGTCGCCGGGGAACCAGAGCCGGCTTCCCGCCCACATGCGGCGCGGGAGATGGTGGACGGGCGGCAGGAACCCGCCGCGGGCGGGATGCCCGTCCGGCCCCGTCTCGGAGGCACGGACCACGGGCAGGAACAGGCACCAGTGGGCGAGAGGCGGCAGCGGGTCGCCCGGCTGCAGGCGCGGGTCGTCGCGGTCGAGGGCGGCGTTCAGCCGGTCGATCATGGCGCCATCGGCCGTGTCGAACAGCGTCTCCTGCCGTCCGATCCAGTCCTCCAGACGCGGCGCGTCAGCCATGGCGTCGTTCTCCCCTCGCCCGCCGGTAGCGCTCCGGCCTCACTCGGGTATAGACCGGAACGAGCCTCCGAGGGAGGCGCCTGCTCATGACGGGAGGAATGGGTCCCATGCGTGTACGCTCCGCCATCCTGAGGCAATCGGGTGCCCCGCGCCCCTATGCGTCCTCGCGCCCGCTCTCCGTCGAGACCGTCGACCTCGCGCCTCCCGGGCCCGGCGAGGTGCTGGTGCGGATCGCCGCGGCCGGCGTCTGCCATTCCGACCTCTCGGTCATCAACGGCGACCGCCCCCGCCCCCTTCCGATCGCGCTGGGCCACGAGGCGGCCGGCGTCGTCGAGGACATCGGGCCCGATGTCACGGACCTCGCCCGCGGCGACCATGTCGTGATGTCGTTCGTTCCGACGTGCGGCCACTGCGCCATGTGCATGGACGGCCGCGCCGCCCTCTGCGAACCCGGCAACGCCGCAAACGCCGCCGGCCGGCTGCTCTCCGGCGCGCGGCGCTTCAGCTGCGACGGCGGCGACGTCAACCACCACTGCGGCGTGTGCGCCTTCTCGGAGTACTCGGTCATCTCCCGCCGCTCGATCGTGAAGATCGACCCCGAGGTACCGCTGACGCACGCTGCACTCTTCGGCTGCGCGGTGATGACCGGCGTGGGCACCGTCATGAACACCTGCGCGGTGCGGCCGGGACAGTCGGTCGCCGTCGTCGGCCTCGGCGGCGTGGGCCTGGCCGCCCTTCTGGGCGCCGTGGCGAGCGGCGCCGGACGAATCGTGGCCGTCGACCTGTCGCCGCAGAAGCTTGAGATCGCCGCTTCGCTCGGCGCCACGGACACCGTTCTCGCGACCGATCCCGACGCGGTGCGCATCATCCGTGACCGGACGGGCGGCGGCGTCGACGCGGCGGTCGAGGTCGCTGGGGCGGCCAAGGCGTTCGACCTCGCCTGGGCGATCACCCGCCGGGGCGGCACGACGGCGACCGGCGGCCTGCCCCATCCCTCGACGCAGTTCTCGATCCCCGCCGTCGCGATGGTGGCGGAGGAGCGCACCGTCCGCGGCGCCTACATGGGCAGTTGCGTCCCGCCGCGCGACATTCCGCGCTACCTGGCGCTGTACCAGGCGGGCAAGCTGCCGGTAGACCGCCTGCTCTCCTCCACCGGTCCGCTCGACGGCATCAACGAAGCCTTCGACCGGCTCGACCGTGGCGAGGTCGTGCGCCACGTCGTGGTTCCTTAGCGACTCGCAAAGCCTTCCCTCCCGTCGCCCTTGCCACGGCGGCGCCCCGGCCGGATGATCGGCGGGAGCGAGGGAGGGCCGCCGTGGCGGAGAGAGCGGGCAGCGGGTTCGGGCCGGCGACGTTCCTGACCTTCTTCGTCCTTTTCGCCACCGGGGCGATCATCATTCTCGGGATGAGCGCCTTCGTCTGGCCGTTCTCCACGCTGGAGAGCAACTGGCGCTCCATCGCCATCGTCGTGGCCGTGATCGGCTTTGCCGGCCTCGCCGGCCTGCTGATGCACTGGGCCGCCGAGCGGACCAACGCGATTCGCCGCAAGCGCCGCCGCAAGGCCGCGGCGAGGGCCGAGAGCGAGCGGGAGGCGGCGCTGCGCGATGCCGAGGCGCTGGCGAACCTCCCCGCCCTCTCACACGAGGAGAGCTACGCCCTGGCGTGGCTCCTCTGCCGCACGGCTCCCCGCTTCGAGGCGGATATCGACGAGCCCGTCGTCACGGATCTCGTCCGGCTGCACGTCGTGCGGGCCACGGCCTCCGAGGGCGTCCTCGCGGTTGCGGCGAGCGTCTGGGACCGCCGGGAGGACATCCTGCGGGCGCTCAAGCCGCAGGAGCGCGAGGCCATGGCCGGATCCGAGCCCCCCTGGCGCTGACCGTGCCGCCCCGATCCGGCGGCGGGCCAGACCCACCGACTTCGTGCTGGCCATCGCCTCGGAACGGCGCTTAAATCCGACCTAACGAAGCATACATCTGATCTAGGGGAGGATCGTCATGGCGTCGGCCGAAGAGGCTCTCAACCGCGTCAACCCGCACTCGCGGCCGTCGCAGCTGCGCATCACCGACATCCGGTTCGCGGACATCCAGGGCGCGCCCTTCACCTCGTCCCTGATGAAGATCTACACAAACCAGGGCATCGTCGGCCTCGGCGAGGTGCGCGACGGCGCGAGCAAGACCTTCGCGCTGATGCTCAAGAGCCGCCTGCTCGGCGAGAACCCCTGCGATGTCGACCGGCTCTTCCGCCGCATCAAGCAGTTCGGCGGCCACGGCCGGCAGGGCGGCGGCGTCTCGGCCGTCGAGATCGCCCTGTGGGACCTCGCCGGCAAGGCCTACGGCGTGCCGATCTACCAGATGCTCGGCGGGAAGTTCCGCGACAAGGTGCGCCAGTATTCCGACACCGACGCCGAGTTCCCGAGCGGAACCGAGACCGGCAAGCGCCTGAAGAAGCGCATGGAGCTGGGCTTCACCTTCCTCAAGATGGACCTCGGCCTCGGCCAGGTCATGCACGAGAAAGGCACCGTCAACGCGCCGACCGGCGTGCTCGAGCAGTTCCGCTCCCACCCCCTTCGCGAGCACCCGAAGAACCTCGAGGAGCGTCGCAAGGCCAACGCCATCTACGACGTCCACAACGTCATGCACCCCTTCACGGGCCTCCACTTCACGGAGAAGGGGCTCGACATGATGGAGCAGTACATCGCCGAGGTCCGCGCCGTGATCGGCGACGAGATCCCGCTCGCCATCGACCATCTCGGGCACATCTCGCTGTCCGACGGCATCCGGCTCGCGAAGCGCATCGAGAAGTACAACGTCGCCTGGCTCGAGGACGTGCTGCCCTGGCAGTACACCGACCAGTACGAGACGCTGTCGAAGTCGACCTCGGTGCCGATCTGCACCGGCGAGGACATCTACCTCAAGGAGAACTTCATGCCGCTGCTCAAGAGCGGCATCGCGGTGATCCACCCCGACCTGCTGACGACGGGCGGCATCCTGGAGACCAAGAAGATCGGCGACGCGGCACAGGACTACGGCGTCGCCATGGCCATCCACATGGCCGAGAGCCCGATCGCCTGCATGGCCGCGGCGCACGTCGCGGTGGCAACCGAGAACTTCCTCGCGCTGGAGCAGCACTCGGTCGACGTCGACTGGTGGGACGACATCGCGACCGGCCTGCCCCCGATCTGCCGCTCGGGGTTCATCGAGGTTCCCGACAAGCCGGGGCTCGGCATCGACGACCTCAACGACGAGGTCCTGCGCGCCCATCTGCAGCCCGGCGTGAAGGACATCTGGGAACCAACCGACCGCTGGGACGACGAGTACTCCTGGGACCGGACGTGGAGCTGAGGGAGGTCCCACTGCCCGCGAGGACGGATCCGGTCCGTCCCGCGGCGCGTTCGCTCAGAACGGCAGGAAGCCGCGCGGCAGGATCGAGGACGTGGCCTCGACCTCCTCGGGGTCGCGCGTCGGCACGCGGGCCCGCTTGAGCCACTCCTTCCACTCCTTCTCGCTGCCGTAGAAGACGTTGCGGTCCACGTCGCCGCGGATGCCGGGCACGCGGCCCGTCGTCGTCCACTGCCAGAAGGTCCAGCGCCGGTTGACGTAGCGCTCCTCGGGCTCCGCCGCGACGCTGCGCAGCCAGAACGGATAGTCCTCGAACTCGCCTTCCAGCACGTCCTTGTGGAAGGTGATGTCGGTATAGATGATCGGCCGCTTGCCCGTGTGGCGCTCGAGCTGGTCGAGCATCACCTTGATCTTCTCCAGGGCGACCTCCTTCGGCACCTTGCGCGGGCAGGACGGCGAGTGGCCATTCCACTCGAGGTCGAGCACAGGCGGCAGGGCGTCGGGATCGTTGGGGATGTGCTGGACGAACCAGTGCGCCTGCTCGATGGCCGGCCGGCACCAGTAGACGAAGTGATAGGCGCCGACGGGAATGCCCGCGGCCCGCGCCGCAGCCCAGTTGGCGCGGAAGGCGGGGTCCTCGTGGTCGCCGCCCTCGGTCGCCTTCATGAAGACGAACCTCGTTCCGGCATCCTTCACCTGGGCCCAGTCGATCTGCCCCTGCCAGCGCGACACGTCGATGCCGTGCACCGGCATGGTCAGCGCTTTGGACACGCCCGGATGGGGCTTGGCGTCGCTTTTGCGCGGGTAGTAGTTGGGCGCCATGGTGCATCCCGCCACGGCGAGCGCGATGGCGGCCGCGACGACGGCGAGGCGGCGGGGACGCGGGAAGGCGAACGAAGAGAGCGACACGGAGACCCGCCGGAGGTTGAACGAAGGGTTACGCTTCGTCCTTGGATGGTACGGGACGCGTTAACAAATCGGAAAGGCCCCGCCCAAGCTCGGCGCGGGAGGCCGGCGGCAAGGTGCCTCAGGCGAGGCCGAACCAGATCGTCGCGATGCCGAGGAAGGCAAAGAAGCCGACCACGTCGGTGACCGTGGTCACGAACACCCCCGAGGAGACGGCCGGGTCCGCGCCGTAGCGGTCGAGCGCCATCGGGATCAGGATTCCCCCGAGCGCCCCGGCGACGAGGTTCACGATCATCGCCAGGCCAATGACGATGCCGAGGTTCCAGTCGGCGAACCACAGGCTTGCGACGACACCCGTCAGGAGGCCGAAGCCGATGCCGTTGAGCAGACCGACGGTCGCCTCGCGCGAGGTGACACGGAGGGCATTCGCGGGGCCGAGGTCGCGCATCGCGAGCGCCCGCACCGCGACCGTCATCGTCTGCGTGGCTGCGTTGCCGCCCTGGCTGGCCACGATGGGCGCCAGCACGGCCAGCGCCACCATCTTCTGCAGCTCACCTTCGAAGAGCCCGAGCACCGCCGAGGCCAGGAAGGCCGTGAAGAGATTGACGAACAGCCAGCCGAAGCGGCTGCGGGTGATGGCCCAGACATCGTCGGAGAGCTCTTCGTCGCCGCGCACGCCGCCCAGAGCCTTGATCTCGTCGTCTGCCTCCTCCTGCAGCACGTCCACCATGTCGTCGATGGTGATGACGCCGACGAGCCTCCCCGCCTCGTCGACGACCGGCGCGGAGACGAGGTTGTAGCGCTCGAACAGCCGCGCCACCTCCTCGCTCTCGTCCATCACGTCCACGCGGCGCCGGTCCGGCTCCATGATCCGGTCGACGGTGAGGCTTCCCTGCCCGCGCACGAGGCGGTCGAGGAAGATGTGGCCGAGCAGCCGGTGGCCGGGGTCCACGACGAAAACCTCGAAGAAGCTCTCGGGCAGGTCCTGCGTGGTCTTGAGGTGTTCGAGGACGCGGTCGACCGTCCAGAACGGCGGAACGGCGATGAGGTCCGTCTGCATCAGGCGGCCGGCGGAGCCCTCGGGATAGTCCAGGCTCTTCTGCAGCGCGACGCGCTCGCTCGCCGGCAGCGCGTCGAGGATCTCGTCCTGGTCCTCCTTGTCGAGGTCCTCGAGGATGTAGACCGCGTCGTCGCTGTCGAGGTCCTTCATGCCCTCGACGACGGTCTCCGTCGGCAGTTCCTCGAGGATCTCCTCGCGGACGGCGTCGTCGACCTCAGTCAGCGCCGCGAAGTCGAAGTCGTCGCCGAGCAGCCCGATCAGACGGGTGCGGAGCTCCGGCTCCAGCGCTTCCAGAAGCGCGCCCTGGTCGGCCTCGTGCAGGTCCGACACCAGCGCGCGGACCCGCTCGCCATGGTCGTGCTCGACGGCGTTCGCAACCGCCTCGACGAACGCCGCGACGACCTCGCCCTCCTCGTCGCGGAAGGCGAGCGGCGCACGCGCGGCAGTGTCGGTCACGTCGACGTCGGTCATCGGGCTTGTCCGCGCGTCAGTCCGGTCCGGCGGCGGCCGGGCCCTGCGCGCTTGTAGGAAGTCGGGGGCTCCGGTGCAACGCGGGACGGGCCCGCGCCGAACGCGCTTCGCACCCTATACTGCTGCCATGACGATTCGGATGACCCGCCGCGCGATGCTGGCCGGGGCAGTGGTCACGGCCTCCGCCGGCGCTGCACGGGCCGCCGGGCGCTGCGACGCGCTCGCGGCGCGGACGCTGCCTGTGGGCACACACGGCGGCCTCGAGGTCGGCCTGCGCTCCTATCCGCGCACGCTGCCGCTTGCCGAAGGCGAGGTCGTGCTCACCTTCGACGACGGGCCGGCGGCGAACACGCCACGCGTGCTGGAAGCGCTGTCCTGCGCGGGCGCCAAGGCCACGTTCTTCCTCATCGGCCGCAACGCCGCGGCGCAGCCGGCGCTGGTGCGCCGCATCGCAGCGGACGGCCACACCCTCGCCTGCCACACCTTCTCGCACCCGTGGACGCTGCGCGAGCGGTCTCCGGCGGTCGGCGAGCAGGAGATCCTCTCCGGCTTCAAGGCCATCGAGGACGCGCTGGGGCGCTCCATCGCGCCGTTCTTCCGCTACCCGGGCTTTGCCGACACGGCCCACCTCAACGCCTTCCTCGCGGCGCGGGACACGGGCGTGTTCGGCTGCGACCTGTGGGCGTCGGACTGGCGGCCGATGTCGCCGGCCGAGCAGCTGGCGCTCGTCATGGGCCGCCTGCGCCGCCAAAGGCGCGGCATCGTCCTGTTCCACGACACCCAGGGCCAGACGGCGGCCATGCTGCCGGCCTTCCTCGCCGCCCTCGCGAGCGAAGGCTACGGCATCGTCCACATGACGCCCGGTTCGGGGACCTCGCCCACCGTGGCGGCGCCGCCGGGCTGGACCAGCGACACGGAGCGCATGATTGCCATCGCCCGCGGGCGCAGCTGAGGCTCAGAGCAGGCGCGACAGGATCGCCGAGAGCGCGCGCGCATCCTCGCAGGACAGCTTCGACCCGACATGGTCGCGGATGGCGTCGCGGTAGACCGGCCACATGCGCGCCTTGAGCGCCCGGCCCTCGTCGGTGATCACGACCATCTGCCCGCGGCCGTCGAACGGGCAGGCCTCGCGTCGCACCAGCCCCTCTCGCTCCATGCGGTCGATGAGGCGCGACGTGTTGGACTGCGCCAGCAAAAGCCGCCGTTCCAGGTCCACGGGCCGCAGGCGCCCTTCCGGTTCGCGGCCGATCTCCAGCAGCACGTCGTACCATCCGAGCGGCGGGAAGCCGGCCGCCTTGAGATCGCCCTCGACCCGCGTCAGCAGCGCCTGCTCGACGCGCACCAGCCGCACCCAGGCGTCGACGGCGGCCTCCGTCGCCATGCCCTCCAGATCGTCAGCCATCGATCGTTCCGACCATCGCCCAATTCCATGCATCTGCATCCACCTTGACGGATAGATGCAAATGCATCAACTTCGCTCCCGCCGGCGCACCGTTCGACCCGCGCCGCGGAGACCCACCATGAAGCTCTACTACACCCCCGGCGCCTGCTCCCTCGCGCCCCACATCGTTGCCGCCGAGGCCGGCATTCCGATCGACCTTGTGAAGGTCGACCTGCACGCGCGCAAGACCGAGGACGGCCGGGACTACACCACCATCAACCCGCGGGGCTACGTGCCGGCCCTCGACATCGGCGACGGCGAGCCGCTGACCGAGGCCAGCATCATCGTCCAGCACCTTGCCGATTCGAAGCCCGAAGCGGGGCTCATCCCGCCGGTGGGCTCGCGCGAGCGCCTGAGGGTCCAGCAGTGGCTCGCCTTCATCGCGACGGAACTGCACAAGGGCTTCGGGCCGCTGTGGAACCCGGCCCTCCCCGCTGAGGTGAAGGAGGCGACCGTGGCGCGGCTGAAGACCCGCATCGCCGACGTCGAGACGCGCCTCGCCGGCCGCTCCTTCCTCGCCGGCGACCACTTCGGCGTGGCGGATGCCTACCTGTTCACGATTCTCGGCTGGGCGAAGCTGCTCCACGTCGACCTCTCGCCCTACCCCAACGTCGTCGCCTATCTCGGCCGCGTCGGCTCCCGGCCGGGCGTCCAGGCGGCGCTGAAGGCGGAGGGCCTGCTGGGCTGACGCCACCGGCGAACGTCGTTCAAACGAAGACGGCGGCGCGGGGATCACCCGCAGCCGCCGTCTTTCGTTCTGCCGATTGTCTCGTCGCATCGCCGGTCCGGGGACCGGGTGCGAGTGGTGCGGTCGAGAAGACTCGAACTTCCACTCCGGTTAAGGAACTAGCACCTCAAGCTAGCGCGTCTACCAATTCCGCCACGACCGCAAGGGGTTCAGCCGTCCCGGTTTTTTGTCCCGGCCGACCGAAGCGGGGCACCGTGTAACAGATCGGGTCCCGCCCGACAAGGCTTATCCGGCGATCCTGTCCACACCGCCTACAGGGGCAGGTTGTCGTGCTTCTTCCAGGGCTGCTCGGCATGCTTCTCGGCGAGCATGTCGAGGGCCCGGCAGAGCCGCCGGCGCGTGCCGTGGGGCATGATCACCTCGTCGATGTAGCCGCGCTCGGCGGCGACGAACGGCGACAGGAATCGCTCCTCGTACTCGCGGGTGCGCTCGGCGATCTTGGCGGGGTCGTTCATATCGGCGCGGAAGATGATCTCCACCGCCCCCTTGGCGCCCATCACGGCGATCTGCGCCGTCGGCCACGCATAGTTCACGTCCGCCCCGATGTGCTTGGACGCCATCACGTCGTAGGCCCCGCCGAACGCCTTGCGGGTGATGACCGTGACGAGCGGCACCGTCGCCTGCGTGTAGGCGAACAGCAGTTTCGCCCCGTGCTTGATCAGGCCGCCATACTCCTGCGCGGTTCCCGGCAGGAAGCCCGGCACGTCCACGAAGGTGACGATCGGGATGTTGAAGGCGTCGCAGAACCGCACGAACCGCGCGCCCTTGCGCGAGGCGTCGGCGTCGAGCACGCCGGCGAGCACCATGGGCTGGTTGGCGACGACGCCCACGGTGCGCCCCTCCATGCGGGCGAAGCCGGTGATGATGTTGCCGGCGAAGCTCGGCTGGATCTCGAAGAAGTCGCCCTCGTCCACGACCTTCAGGATCAGCTCCTTCATGTCGTAGGGCTTGTTCGGGTTGTCGGGGACGAGTGTGTCGAGCGACATGTCGACCCGGTCCGGCACGTCGAAGCTCGGCCAGCTCGGCGGCCCCTGCGTGTTGTTGGCCGGCAGGAAGTCGATCATCCGGCGCACCTGCAGCAACGCCTCGACGTCGTTGTCCCAGGCGCCGTCGGCGACCGACGACTTCGTGGTGTGCACCTTGGCGCCGCCGAGTTCCTCGGCCGTCACGGTCTCGTTGGTGACCGTCTTCACCACGTCCGGGCCGGTGACGAACATGTAGCTCGTGTCGCGCACCATGAAGATGAAGTCGGTCATCGCCGGCGAGTACACGTCGCCGCCCGCGCACGGGCCCATGATGACGGAGATCTGCGGGATGACGCCCGAGGCGATGACGTTGCGGCGGAACACCTCGCCGTAGCCGCCCAGCGCCGCGACGCCCTCCTGGATGCGGGCGCCGCCGGCATCGAACAGGCCGATGATCGGCGCGCGCACCTTGAGCGCCATGTCCTGGATCTTGGTGATCTTGGCGGCGTGCGTCTCCGACAGCGATCCGCCGAACACCGTGAAGTCCTTGGCGAAGACGAAAACGGTGCGCCCGTTCACCGTGCCCCAGCCGGTGACGACGCCGTCGCCGGGGATCTTCGTCTGCCTGTCCATGCCGAAGTCGGTGCAGCGGTGCTGCACGAAGGTGTCGAACTCCTCGAAGGACCCCTTGTCGAGCAGGAGCTCGATGCGCTCGCGGGCGGTGAGCTTGCCGCGTGCGTGCTGGGCGTCGATGCGCTTCTGCCCGCCGCCGAGCCGCGCGTCGTGGCGCCGCTGGTCGAGCTTCTCGAGGATGTCCTTCATCGGCACGTCTCCGTCGCGCACGGGGCCAGGCCCCGATGGGTTCACGGGCTGCTTAGCACGCGCCGGGAGCCTCAGAAACTTCGACGGAAGGGGGACGCGACGGTCTGACGCCTGCGGCCGGAACGGCGAGCCCGCCCGGAACGGGCGGAACGCAGCGGGATCAGCGCGCGGCGCCGACGACGAAGGCGGCGGCCTCCATCTCGCGCCAGCGCGCCGCGCGCCGCTGCAGCGCCTCCTCGTCCTCCCCCCACACCTCCATCTGGAAGTCCTCGTCGAGATGCGCGGCGGCCCAGGCCTCCTGCGCCGACAGACGGCCGTGGGCGACGGCGAGCGCCAGCACCACGGACCCCGTGAGGGAGGTCATCGTCGACAGCGCCGCAAGCGCGAGCGGATCGCGGAACCGCTCCACGGCGGCGGTGATGGCGGCCGTCGCGCCGGGCGGCTGCTCCGCGAACATGACGCCCTCGGCAAGGATCAGGCGCGCTCCCAGCGCCTCGTGCGCCCAATCGACCAGCGGGTCCCAGACATCCGTCTGGCGCTGGACCAGCCGGGCCGGCTCACCCGCCCGGTAGCAGAGCAGGTCGGAGCCGCCGTAGCGGGCGATCTCGGCCGCGACGTCGTCGAGCCGCTGCGCCACTCCGTCGAGGGCGCTGTTGACGAGCCGTGTCAGCGGCATGGTCGTGGGGTCGATCACTTCGGCCTGGCTCTCCCACTCGCGGGCGATGGCCTCGGCGACGGCGAGGGAGGGCACGGCAAGGGGCGCCTTGCCGGGCGTGCGGGCGGGACGGCCGTCGAGCACCAGCCCATGCCCTCCGTCGGTCGCGGCCACGCCGGCCTCGCGGTAGAAGCGGCGCGGCAGCGGCGCCTGCACGCTGGCGCGGGCCGCCGCGCGCGGATCGACCGGCCGCGGGCCGTCGTGGAAGAACAGGTCCGTCAGGTCGTCGGCCATGGCTCACCTCTCCACACTGATCTGTCGCACGGCGCCCGCCGTGTCCACCCCGGTTCGCGACGCCCCCCGACCCGGACGCTGGAACGACGCTCTCTGCGACGCAGGCGACGAACAGGTAACTCTTCCTGCGCAGGCGATAGCGCCTTCGTCGGATTTCGATTCAAATCGAACGGATATCGGTGAGTTTCGATGATCGCTGCAAGGGTCGGTTTACGGGGCCTTGGCAGAGTCGCGCCATCGGATCCGATATTAGAGATCCGAGTATAAATTTGAAAAAAGGGTTTGGGTCATGGGTATCGTCAAGGCATTCCTCCGCTCGGAGGATGGGTTTACTGCCGTCGAGTATGCTGCAATCGCTGGTTGTATGGCCATGATCTCGGTGATGATCGCCGAGACGCTCGCCCAGCAGCTCCAGCCGGTGATCGACGCGATCGCCCCGCGCTCGCAGCGTACGACTTCCCCCTGGGCTTGATCTACATCAAGAAGCTTAACGACTGCCGAACCATTCGGCGACGTCGATGACAGCCGATGCCGAGCGAGAGCTCGACATTAGGAACCCGTTTACGATCGTCGCCGGACAATAAGCCCATTAGAATACGAAAATCGTCTCAGGTCTGCATATTGACCCGGTCTCACCGGGCACTTTGGTGGGGAGGATCGCCCTCCTCCCCGGAACGAGCAGGGGTGGCGCCATGTTGGTTGGCGCCACCCTCTCGCTTCAGGTCGACGGCGCCTCTTCGATCGGATCGTAGCGCTTCGCGTCGAACCCCAGCAGGTTCCAAGACTGCTGCATGTGCGGCGGCAACGGCGCGGTGACGTCGATCGGCTTTCCCGTACGCGGATGCGGCACCACGATGCGCCGCGCCAGCAGGTGCAGGCGGTTCTGGATGCCGCCGGGCAGTTCCCAGTTCTCGACGTCGAAGTATTTCGGGTCGCCCACGATCGGATGGCCGATGTGGGCCGTGTGCGCCCGCAACTGGTGCGTCCGGCCCGTCACCGGGCGCAGCGACAGCCACGCCAGCTTCTGCGCCGCCGTCTCGACGACGGCGTAGTAGGTGACGGCATGGCTGGCGCCTTCGTCCCCATGCCGCGCGATCTGCATCCGGGCGTCGCCCTCCTCGTCCTCGCCCTTCGCGAGATAGGTGGAGACGCGCCCCTGCTTGACCCGGGGCACGCCGGCGACGAGCGCCCAGTACACCTTTTTGGTGTCGCGCGAGCGGAAGCTCTTGGCCAGCGCCGACGCCGCGAAGCGCGTCTTGGCGATGACGAGGCAACCAGCCGTGTCCTTGTCCAGCCGGTGGACGAGGCGCGGCTTCTGCCCCTTGGCGTCGGTCATCGACGCCAGCATGCCGTCGACGTGCTTGCGCGTGCCCGAGCCGCCCTGCACGGCGAGGCCGAACGGCTTGTTGAGCACCATCACGTCGGTGTCCTCGAAGAGGACGAGGGACTGCAGGAAGGCCCGCGTCTCGTCGTCGACCTTCGAGGCCCGGGGGCCTTCCTTCGGCTTGTCGAGCGCCAGCGGCGGGATGCGCACGGCCTGCCCGGCTTCGAGACGGTCCTTGGTCTCGACGCGCCGGCCGTTCACGCGCAACTCGCCCTTCCGGACGATCCGCTGGATGTGGCTGAACGAGAGCCCTGGAAACCGCGCCTCGAGGAAACGGTCGACCCGCATCCCCGACTCGTCGGGCGTGACGGTAACCGTCTGAACGCCGACCGTGGCTGCGGGCGGCGTGGCGGCAACGGCCTCCTCGACCGGCGCCTCGACCAGCCGCAGGGGGCGCGCGGCCCTTTCCGGCGCCGGACGGCTTGCAGGACGCTCGGGACGCTGGCCGTTGGACGGCCGCCCGCTTCGTCCATCCACCGAGGGCTTTCCGCCTGCGCGCGACGGCCTGGCATCGGCCCGTTCGCTCCGCGGACCGGCCGGGCGCTTCGGCCCCTCGGCGCGGCCGGCAGGCCCGCTCCGCTTGTCCCGGGATCCCGGACGTGCGGGCCCGCGGCCGGGCTTCGGCCCCTCGCCGCCCCGGCCACCCGGCCCGCGTGCCTTGCGCGTCATGACAGGCTCCTCATCAGCACCAGCCCCGCGACGAGGCCCAGAATGGACGCGGCGACCGAGCCGCCGACATAGACCGCTGCCGCCGCCGTCTCCCCGCGCTCCCACAGGAGCACGGCGTCGAGCGAGAAGGCGGAGAACGTCGTGAAGCCGCCACAGATGCCCGTCGCGAGGAAGAGCCGCAGGGACTGCGACCAAGGCTCCGCAGCGCGCAGCGCCAGCCAGCCCGCGATCAGCCCCATCGCCAGCGATCCAACGATGTTCACTGCCAGCGTGTGCCAGGGAAAGGAGGTGCCGAACGCGCGTGCCGAGGCGACGTTGACGCCATGCCGCAGCACCGCGCCGATCCCGCCGCCCACGAACACGAGGAGCGTGCCCAGCATCCCGTCGCCCCCAAGCCGCCGCGCGACCGGACGATCAGGCCGCGAGGGAGCGGTAGCACGACCGGCGCCGCGCGGTCGACCCTGCGAGGCGCAAGTCGCGCCGCATCCCCGTCACTCGCCGCGCCGCTCGCGCCTCAGCCTCTCCCACCACTCCAGGCGCTTGCGGATGTCGCGCTCGAAGCCGCGCTCGACCGGATCGTAGAAGTGCTGCCGGCCGAGCCGCTCGGGCCAGTAGTCCTGTCCGGAGAAGGCGTCCGGCTGGTCGTGGTCGTAGCGGTAGTCGGCGCCGTAGCCCTCGTCCTTCATCAGCTGTGTCGGGGCATTGAGGATGGTGCGCGGCGGCGGCAGGGAGCCGTGCGCCTTCGCCGTGGCCATTGCCGCCTTGTAAGCGGTGTAGACCGCGTTCGACTTGGGCGCGGTGGCGAGATAGACGACCGCCTGCGCCAGCGCGAGCTCGCCCTCCGGCGAGCCCAGGTAGTCGTAGGCGTCCTTGGCGGCGTTGCAGACGACCAGCGCCTGAGGGTCCGCGAGGCCGATGTCCTCCACGGCCATGCGCACCAGCCGGCGGCCGATGTAGAGCGGGTTCTCCCCGGCATCCAGCATGCGCGCGAGGTAGTAGAGCGCCGCGTCGGGGTCTGATCCCCGCACCGTCTTGTGCAGCGCGCTGATGAGGTTGTAGTGGCCGTCCTGCGACTTGTCGTAGACGGGCGCGCGCCGCTGCGTGATGCGCCCGAGGCCCGCGGTGTCGAACACCTCGCCCGGCCGCGCCGCGCGCCAGATCTCCTCCGCGAGCGTCAGCGCCGCCCGCCCGTCGCCGTCGGCCATGGCAACCAGCGCGACCCGGGCGTCGACATCGACAGGCAGGGGCTTGCCCTCCACCTCCTCGGCCCGGGCCAGCAGCCGGTCGACGGCCGCGTCGTCGAGCGCCCGGAAGGTGAGGACCCGCGCCCGCGACAGCAGCGCCGCGTTGAGTTCGAAGGACGGGTTCTCGGTGGTGGCGCCGACGAGCGTGATGGTGCCGTCCTCCATCACCGGCAGGAATGCGTCCTGCTGCGAGCGGTTGAAGCGGTGGATCTCGTCGACGAAGAGCAGGGTCCCCTGCCCCGTCTGCCGGCGGGCCCGTGCCGCCTCGAACACCTTCTTCAGGTCCGCCACGCCGCTGAAGATCGCCGAGATCGGCTCGAAGTGCAGGGTGGTCTCGTGGGCGAGCAGCCGGGCGACGGTGGTTTTGCCCGTGCCCGGAGGGCCCCAGAAGATTAGGGAACCGAGCGATCCCGCCTCGATCAGGCGCGTCAGGGCGCCGTCAGACCCGACGAGATGATCCTGCCCGACCACCTCGTCCAGCCGGGTCGGCCGCAGGCGGTCTGCCAGCGGGCGCGGCGCGCCCCTGTCGAGTCCCGCCGCCTGGAACAGGTCGGACATCGCCGGGCCTCAGCCCCCGACCATCGCGGTGACGGTCTCCCCGTCGCGGCGCACGACGAGCTTCCAGTAGTACTGCCGCGGCTTGGCGAGCTTCTCGAGGTCCCGGGTCGTCTCGACCTTCTCGCCGTCGACGGAGAGGATGACATCGCCGCGTTTGAGATTGAGCTCTTGGGCCGGCGAGTTGCGCGCGACGTCCATCACGGCGACACCTTCGTTCGAGCCGTCGATGGACAGTTCCTCGGCGAGGGCGGGAGACATGTTCGCGACCTGCAGCCCGGCGAGCGGCCAGCGGCCCTTCACCACGAGAAGGTCGCGCGGGCGCGTCTCCGGGGCCGGCGCGAGCCTCACGGCCGTCGTCATCTTCCGGTTGCCGCGCAGCACGGTGAGGTTCGCCTGGCCGCCGAGCGGCTTGGTCGCGAAGCGGAAGCCGAAGGCGTCCGGATCGTCGACCGGCTGGCCGTCGATCGCCTGGATCACGTCGCCGGCCTTGAGCCCGGCCTCCGCGGCGGGCCCCTTCTCCACCGTGCCAGCCACCAGGGCGCCGACGGGACGGTCGAGGCCGAGGCTCTCCTGAAGGTCCGGCGTCACCACCTGCAGCCGCGCCCCGAACCAGGGCCGGCGCACGAGCTTGCTGCCGCCGCGCGCCGAGGCGACGACCACCTTCACCATGGCGGCAGGGATGGCGAAGCCGATGCCGTGGCTGCCGCCGGACTGCGAGAAGATGGCCGTATTGATGCCGATGAGGCGGCCGAACACGTCGACGAGGGCGCCGCCCGAGTTGCCGGGATTGATGGCCGCATCCGTCTGGATGAAGAACTGGAAGTCGGAGACGCCGACCTGCGTGCGCGCCAGCGCCGACACGATGCCCGACGTCACCGTCTGGCCGACGCCGAACGGGTTGCCCACGGCGAGCACGAGGTCGCCGACCTCGACCCCGTCGCTGTCGCCGATCTCGAGCGAAGCGAATCGCTCGGTCGACTTCAGTTTCAGCACGGCGAGGTCCGTGCGCGGGTCGCGCAGCACGATGTCGGCCTCGAACTCGCGCTTGTCGGCGAGCGCCACCTTCACCTCCGTCATGTTCTCGATGACGTGGTTGTTGGTGACGACGAAGCCGGAGGGATCCACGATGACGCCCGACCCCAGGGAGCGCTGCGTGCGCTCCCGCGGCATCTGCCCGGGTTCGCCGCCGAAGAAGCGACGGAAGAACGGGTCGTCCATCAGTGGGTTGCGCGCCTGCCGCTCGACCCGCGAGGCGTAGACGTTCACGACCGCCGGGCTGACGCTCTTCACCAGCGGCGCGAAGCTCTGCTTGATCTGCTGCTGTGACTGCGGGACCTGCACCACCTGCGCGTGTCCCGACCCAGCCGGCGCCAGCACCGCCGCCATCACTCCCGCCACGGCCCACATCAGCCTGCGCATCGCCGTCGTTCCCGTTCCGGTGGCCAAGTGTCCCGTGGCCAAATGCCCGGTGGCCATGAGCCGATATAACGACGCCGCGACGGCGGCGGAAGGGTGGCGGACGGCCCGGGAGACCGGCCGAAACGCAAACGGGCGGCCCAAGGGCCGCCCGCCGGTGATCCGGGAGTGTCGCGGCCTCAGGCCGCGGCCTCGACCACCTCTTCCTTCTGCGTCGGGCCCGAGTCGAGGCCCTTCGCGTCGACGTCGCGGTCGACGAACTCGATCACGGCCATGGCGGCGTTGTCGCCGAAGCGGAAGCCAGCCTTGAGCACGCGGGTGTAGCCGCCGTTGCGCTCCTTGTAGCGCGGGCCCAGCACCTCGAAGAGCTTCTTCACCAGCGCCACGTCCTGTATCTGGGCGATCGCCTGGCGGCGGGCGTGCAGGTCGCCGCGCTTGCCGAGCGTCACGAGCTTCTCGACGACGGGACGCAGGTCCTTCGCCTTCTCGAGCGTGGTGACGATCTGCTCATGCTTGATGAGCGCCTGCGAGAGATTCATGAACATCGCCTTGCGATGCTCGGCCGAGCGGTTGAAGCGGCGGCCGCGGTATCCGTGACGCATGGTGGCTTCTCCTGGTTATCGCCCCGCCGTGCCAAGGTACGGGGCGTCGTTGTCGATCGAGCCCGGGACGGGGTCGGGACAACGTGTCCCCTCCCCCGTGCCGGGAGCGTCTCAGTAGTGCTCCTCGAAGCGCTTCGCGAGCTCCTCGATGTTCTCCGGCGGCCAGCCGGGCACTTCCATGCCCAGGTGCAGGCCCATGCCGGCGAGAACTTCCTTGATCTCGTTCAGCGACTTGCGGCCGAAGTTCGGGGTGCGGAGCATCTCCGCCTCCGTCTTCTGGATCAGGTCGCCGATGTAGACGATGTTGTCGTTCTTCAGGCAGTTGGCCGAGCGGACCGACAGCTCGAGCTCGTCGACCTTCTTCAGCAGCGCCGGGTTGAAGGCCAGCTCCGGCATGGACGGCTTCTCGTCCTCGCGGCGCGGCTCCTCGAAGTTGACGAACACCTCGAGCTGGTCCTGCAGGATGCGCGCGGCATAGGCCACGGCGTCCTCTGGGGACACGCCGCCGTTGGTCTCAACGGTCATGGTCAGCTTGTCGTAGTCGAGGATCTGGCCCTCGCGGGTGTTCTCGACGCGGTAGCTGACCTTGCGCACCGGCGAATAGAGGCTGTCGACAGGGATGAGCCCGATCGGAGCGTCCTCGGGACGGTTGCGGTCCGCCGGGACGTAGCCCTTGCCCATCTTCACCGAGAACTCCATGCGGATCTCGGCGCCCTCGTCGAGGGTGCAGATGACGAGCTCGGGGTTCAGGATCTGGACGTCGCCGGGCGTCTGGATGTCGCCGGCCTTCACCTGGCCGGGGCCCTGCTTGCGCAGCGTCATCCGCTTCACGCCATCGGCCTGCATCTTGATCGCGATGGCCTTGATGTTGAGGACGATGTCGGTGACGTCCTCGCGCACGCCCGGGATCGAGGAGAACTCGTGGAGCACGCCGTCGATCTGCACCGACACGATGGCGGCGCCCTGGAGCGACGACAGCAGGATGCGGCGCAGCGCGTTGCCGAGCGTCACGCCGAAGCCGCGCTCGAGCGGCTCGGCGACGAGCGTCGCGACGCGGCGCGGATCGTCGCCCGCGGTGACGTCGAGCTTCGTCGGCTTGATCAGGTCTTGCCAGTTCTTCTGGATCACGGGGTCAGTCCTTCATGAGAGAGCGCGGGCATATCGGTCCGTCGACCCTGGCCCGCGTCCACGATGGAAGTGCAGACGCCTCCTGAGCCCGTCGGCGCAGGAGGCGGTAGGCGTAAAGGCGAATGGGTCAGACGCGACGACGCTTGCGCGGACGGCAGCCGTTGTGCGGGATCGGCGTGACGTCGCGGATGGACGTGACGGTGAAGCCCGCGGCCTGCAGCGCGCGCAGCGCCGACTCGCGGCCGGAGCCGGGGCCCGTGACCTCGACCTCGAGGGTGCGCATGCCGTGCTCGGCGGCCTTGCGGGCGGCGTCCTCGGCGGCGACCTGGGCGGCGTAAGGGGTCGACTTGCGCGAGCCCTTGAAGCCCATCATGCCGGCCGACGACCACGAGATCGTGTTGCCCTGCGCGTCGGTGATCGTGATCATCGTGTTGTTGAACGAGGCGTTCACGTGCGCGACGCCGGAGACGATGTTCTTGCGTTCACGGCGGCGAACGCGGGCGGCTTCCTTGGCCATGGTCTGATCCTTCTGGCGCGCCCGTCATGCCAGGCGCTGGGGATTGAGGTGATCGGGAGGCCGCGGCGCGCCCTCCCCGTGTGCTCCCGGCCGGGGCCGGGTCTCGGCGCGGCGCCCGAGGACGCCGCGAAACTGGATCCCCTTCCCGGCCCGCCGAGGCGGGCCGCCGGGGATGACCTGCCGGCGCTGCGCGCCGTCAGATCACTTCTTCTTGCCGGCGATCGGCTTCGACTTGCCCTTGCGGGTGCGCGCGTTGGTGTGTGTACGCTGGCCACGCACCGGCAGATTGCGGCGATGGCGCAGGCCGCGGTAGCAGCCGAGGTCCATCAGGCGCTTGATGTTCATCGCCACGTCGCGGCGCAGGTCGCCCTCGACGAGGTAGTCGCGGTCGATCATCTCGCGGATCTGGAGCACTTCCGCGTCCGTCAGCTGGGCGACGCGACGCTCGGCCGGGATGTTGAGGGCCGTCGTGATCTCCTCGGCCTTCTTGGGGCCGATGCCGTGGATGTACTGGAGCGCGATGATGACGCGCTTGTTGGTCGGGATGTTGACGCCTGCGATACGGGCCACTGCCGTCTCCATGTCGGCCGGCGCGAAGCCGGCGGTGATGAAACCGCGCGTCCGGTGGAGGCCGGCCCTTGCGCGGTGATGGTGTCCGGTTACTCCAAACGAACGACGCCGCGGCCCGACAGAGCCCCGGCGGCGACACCGATGAAACCGGATGCGGTCGCTTAGAGGATCGGGGTCAGGGTGTCAAGCGAGGCCGGGCGGCGGTTGGCCGGCGACACAATGGACCATCCGCGCAAAGCGCCGTACGGTTTCAGCATTGCGTTTGCCAGTTCTTTTTCATCAAGCCATTGCGAGGGTAGAGATGCCCATCCCGCTCCATTCGCATTTTCGCATCACCGACGCGGCGATACGGCAATACAAGTCCCTCGCCGACGAGTACCGGGCCGCAGGATTCGAGCCCATCATCGCGAGCATTGCCTGGGGCACCGTGATCCTGAACTCCGGCAAGAGCAGCGAACGAGTCGTCGTCGGGTACTACTGCGCGGACGAGCTGAAAGGCGTCCCGGTCGCGGAGATCGGCGAGATTTCCGGCCTGACCTGCGTGTTCTTCGTCCCGGATGACCTAAAGCCGCGGTTCTGGAACCGGACGCTCGACTGGAATGACCGGGAAGGGTGGCATCTGAGGTGACGGACCGCCCCTCCCCCTGCGTGTAGCGTTGGTGAAGGATCGCCCGACAAGAGGAGGCAGACCATGACAGACACCACCTCCGGCCGCTGCCTGTGCGGCGGCATCCGGTTCTCCTTCACGGGCAAGCCCAAATGGGTCGCCTATTGCCACTGCGAGAGTTGCCGGCGCGCGACGTCATCGCCGATCGCCGCGTGGATCGGGCTGGAGAAGGACCAGTTTGCCTGGGACGCCGGTTCCCCGGCCGCCATCGCCTCGTCTCCCGGCGTGGTCCGCCGCTTCTGCCCCACCTGCGGCAGCCCCCTCTCCTACGAGGGCGACCGCTGGCCGACGGAGATTCACGTCTACGTCGCAAGCCTCGACGATCCGTCCGCCGTCGTCCCACGCGCCCATGTGAACGTCGGCGAGCAATTGCCCTGGTTCGAGGTGCACGACGCGTGGCCGCGCTGGGAGAGCGTCGGCAGCCGGGATGTTCCCCCGGTCAGGCGCGGGCCGAAGGCTGACTGAACCATCTGGCCTCCTTGGGGACGGCCGCTGCGCGGCCCCCGGGATCCGGACATCCGCAAAGGCCGGACAAACGAAAAAGCCGGGCCAAGGCCCGGCTTGATGCCATTGGGTGCGGCCACGCAGGAGCCTACGCTCCCAGCGCCTTCTTCATCGCCTCGGTGACGGCGTCGATGGGCTGCATGCCGTCGATTGCCTTCAGCTTGCCCGTCTTCTCGTAGTAGGGCGCCACCACGGCGGTGTCGCGGTTGTAGGCGGCAAGCCGGGTCTTGAAGACCTCCGGGTCGTCGTCCTTGCGCACCGGCTGGCCGGCCGCCTTCGCATCATCGGCCCGCTTGATGATGCGGCCGACGAGGGCGTTCTGGTCGACGACGAGTTCGAGCACGCAGTCGAGCTTGAGGCCCTTGTCGGCCAGCATGAGGTCGAGCGCCTCGGCCTGCGCGACGGTGCGCGGGAAGCCGTCGAGGATGAAGCCCTTCCTCGCGTCCGGCTCGTCGATTCGATCGCGGATGATTCCGATGACGATGTCGTCGGAGACGAGCCCGCCCGACTCCATGACAGCCTTCGCCTTGAGGCCGACGGGCGTGCCCGCCGCGACCGCGGCGCGCAGCATGTCGCCGGTGGAGAGCTGCGGGATCCCCAGCCGCTCGACCAGCCTGACCGCCTGCGTACCCTTGCCCGCCCCAGGCGGTCCCAGCAGAATGAGCCTCACCGACGCTTCCCCCCGCGCAACTTCGCCTTCTTGACCAGCCCCTCGTACTGGTGCGCCAGCAGATGGCCGTGGACCTGGGCCACGGTGTCCATCGTCACGCTGACGACGATGAGGAGCGACGTTCCACCGAAATAGAACGGAAGCGCAGCCTGGGAAATCAGTATTTCGGGCAAGAGGCAGACGAGCACGAGGTAGATGGCGCCGAGCACGGTGATGCGCGACAGCACCTTGTCGATGAACTCCGCCGTGCGCTCGCCGGGCCGGATGCCGGGGATGAAGCCGCCCTGCTTCTTCAGGTTGTCCGCCGTCTCCTGCGGATTGAAGACGATCGCCGTGTAGAAGAAGGCGAAGAAGGCGATCAGCGCCGCGTACATCACCATGTAGAGCGGCCGGCCGTGGCCGAGATACGCCGCCATGGTGCCGAGCCAGCCGGACGGGTCGTTCTGCGCCGAGAACCCGGCGATGGTGGCCGGCAGCAGCAGCAGCGACGACGCGAAGATCGGTGGAATGACGCCCGAGGTGTTCAGCTTCAGCGGCAGGAACGAGGTCTGCCCCTCGTACACGCGGTTGCCCACCTGCCGCTTCGGATAGTTGATCAGCAGGCGCCGCTGCGCGCGCTCCATGAACACGATGAAGGCGATCACGACGATCGCGAGCACGATGACGCCGAGGATGAGGACCGTGGAGACGGCGCCCTGCCGGCCAAGCTCGAGCGTGCCGGCGATGGCCGAGGGCAGCTCCGCCACGATGCCGGCGAAGATGATGAGCGACGAGCCGTTGCCGATGCCGCGCGCGGTGATCTGCTCGCCGAGCCACATCAGGAACATGGTGCCGCCGACGAGCGTGATCGTCGTCGAGATGCGGAAGAACATGCCCGGCTCGGCGACGAGGTTGGACGACGCCTCGAGCCCGACCGCGATGCCGTAGGCCTGGAAGGTCGCCAGCACCACCGTCAGGTAGCGGGTGTACTGGTTGATGACCTTGCGGCCGCTCTCGCCTTCCTTCTTCAGCGCCTCGAGCGTCGGCACCACCGACGTGAGCAGCTGGATGATGATGGAGGCCGAGATGTACGGCATGATGTTGAGCGCGAAGATCGCCATGCGACCCACGGCTCCGCCGGAGAACATGTTGAAGAGGCCGAGCACGCCGGCCTGCTGCTGCTTGAAGATGTCGGCCAGCGCATCGAGGTTGATGCCCGGCAGCGGCACGTAAGTGCCGAGGCGGTAGACGATCAGCGCGCCGAGCGTGAACCAGATCCTCTTCTTCAGTTCCTCGGCCTTCGCCAGGGCCCCGAAGTTGAGGTTCGCTGCAAGCTGTTCAGCCGCCGATGCCATGGATGCGTGCTCCGCTCAGGAACCGGACCCCCGCCCTGCCGGCGCGGGAGCCCCTGACAGACAACGCCGGGCGAAGCGGATCCTCTCCGCCGCCCGGCATCGAATCTCGGACTGAGGCCCTATATGGGGTCAGGCCGTCGCTTCCGCCACGGCGGCAAGGATCTTCACCGACCCGCCAGCCGCCTCGATCGCCGCCTGGGCGGACTTCGAGGCGCCGGCGACCTCGAAGGTCAGCTTCGCCTTGAGCTCGCCTGAGCCGAGGATCTTCACGCCGTCGCGCGGCTTGGACACCACGCCGGCCGCGACGAGCGCCTCGACCGTCACCGGGGTGGCCGAGTCGAGCTTCTTGGCATCGACGGCCTCCTGGATGCGGCCCAGGTTGACCTCGTTGTAGTCCTTCGAGAAGGGATTCCAGAACCCGCGCTTCGGCAGGCGGCGGTAGAGCGGCATCTGGCCGCCCTCGAAGCCCTTCACCGCGACCCCGGTGCGGGCCTTCTGACCCTTCACGCCGCGTCCGCCGGTCTTGCCCTTGCCCGAGCCGATGCCGCGTCCGACGCGGATGCGGGACTTCTTGGCGCCGGGATTGTCACTGATACCGTTGAGCTTCATGACCTGGCACTCCTCACTTCGCGCCCGCGTCGTCGACGACGCGCACGAGGTGATTGACCTTCGCGATCATGCCGCGCACGGCCGGAGTGTCCTCCAGGGTGCGGCGGCGGTGCAGCTTGTTCAGCCCGAGGCCGACCAGCGTCTGGCGCTGGGAGGCCTCGCGGCGGATGGGCGAGCCGATCTGCTCGACCGTCACGGTCTTCTTCGCCATCGGTCCCTCCCTCACGCGTCGGCGCCGGCGCCGTCCGTGTCGCCACGGCGGGCCTGCAGGACGGACACCTTGAGGCCGCGGCGCGCCGCGACCGAGCGCGGGCTGTCCTCGTGCTTCAGGGCGTCGAACGTCGCGCGGACGAGGTTGTAGGGGTTCGACGAGCCGAGCGACTTCGACACGACGTCGTGCATGCCCAGCGCCTCGAAGACGGCGCGCATCGGGCCGCCAGCGATGATGCCAGTACCGGCCGGGGCGGCGCGCAGCACCACCTTGCCGGCGCCGTGGCGGCCGTGCACGTCGTGGTGCAGGGTGCGGCCCTCGCGCAGCGGCACGCGGATCAGCGCACGCTTGGCGGCGTCCGTCGCCTTGCGGATGGCTTCCGGCACTTCGCGCGCCTTGCCGTGGCCGAAGCCGACGCGGCCCTTCTGGTCTCCCACCACGACGAGCGCGGCGAAGCCGAAGCGCCGGCCTCCCTTCACGACCTTGGCGACGCGGTTGATGTGGACGAGACGGTCGACGAACTCGCTGTCGCGCTCCTCGCGATCGCGGTCCTTCCGTTCACGGGGCTCTCTGGCCATGGTGTCTCTCACTCTGCGCGGACGGGAGCCTGTGCGCCCGCCGCTCGCTTGATCCCAGGGTTTTGGGGGCCCGGTCAGGGCCCCAGGGAACCGGGCCCCGGCGGGGCCCGCTCCGTCAGAACGACAGACCGCCTTCGCGGGCTGCGTCGGCCAGCGCCTTCACGCGGCCGTGGTACATGTAGGCGCCGCGGTCGAACACGACCTCCTTGACGCCGGCCTCGATCGCGCGCTGCGCGATCAGCTTGCCGACCGTCTTGGCGGCTTCCGTGTCCGCGCCGGTCTTGAGACCGCCGCGCACGTCCTTCTCCAGGGTCGACGCAGCGGCGAGCGTGGCGCCCTTCGCATCGTCGATGATCTGGGCGTAGATCTGCTTGGACGACCGGAAGACCGACAGGCGCGGACGCCCGTTGGCAGCCTTCTTGATGCTCCGGCGCACACGCGCAACGCGGCGCGAGGTGGCCTCGGTGTTCTTCGCCATGGCCTGTGCCCCTTACTTCTTCTTGCCTTCCTTGCGGAAGATGAACTCGCCGGCATACTTCACGCCCTTGCCCTGGTAGGGCTCCGGTCCGCGGAATTCGCGGATCTCGGCGGCGATCTGGCCGACCTTCTGCTTGTCGATGCCGGCGACCACGATCTCGGTCGGCTTGGGCGTCGTGATGGCGACGCCGGCCGGAATCTCGTAGTCGATGTCGTGGCTGTAGCCGAGCGACAGCTTCAGCACTTTGCCCGCGACGGCGGCCTTGTAGCCGACGCCGTTGATCTCGAGCTTACGCTCATAGCCCTTGGTGACCCCCTCGATGAGGTTGGCCACCTGCGAGCGGGACATGCCCCACATCGCGCGGGCGCGCTTCGTCTCCGAGCGCGGCGTCACCGAGATGGCGCCGTTCTCAAGCGTGACGGTCACGTCGTCGGGAGCGGTGAAGACGAGTTCGCCCTTGGCGCCCTTCACCTTCACGACGTTGTCGGCGACGGCGGCGGTGACGCCCGCCGGGACCGCAACAGGCTTCTTTCCAATACGAGACATTGTCGGTTTCCCCGTGTCTGCGATGCGCTGCGGGTCAGAAGACCGTGCAGAGCACTTCGCCGCCCACGTTCTTCTCGCGTGCTTCGTGATCCGCCATCACGCCCTGCGGCGTGGAGAGGATCGTGATGCCGAGGCCGTTGGCCACGCGCGGCATCGCCGTCACCGACGAATAGACGCGCCGGCCCGGCTTCGAGACGCGGGAAATCTCGCGGATGACGGGCTCGCCGTCGTAGTACTTCAGCTCGATCTCGAACTCCGAGCGGCCATTGCCGTACTCGGTGGTCGAGTAGCCGCGGATGTAGCCCTCCGACTGGAGGACGTCGAGGACACGCGCGCGCAGCTTGGAGCCGGGGGTCGTGACCTTGGTCTTGCGACGCATCTGCGCATTGCGGATGCGGGTCAGCATATCGCCGACGGGATCGTTGACGGCCATCGTCGCGCCTCCTTACCAGCTGGACTTCGTCAGGCCCGGCACCAGCCCCTTCGAGCCGAGCTCGCGGAGGGCCACGCGGGACATCTTCAGCTTGCGGTAGTAGGCGCGCGGGCGGCCGGTCACCTCGCAACGGTTGCGGACCCGGGTGGGGTTCGCGTTGCGCGGCAGTTCCGCCAGCTTGAGGCGCGCCGCGAAGCGCTCCTCCATCGACTTGGACTCGTCATTCGCGATCGCGAGAAGACGCGCGCGGCGGCCGGCGTAGGACTTCACCAGCTTCTTGCGGCGGTTGTTCTTCTCGATCGAGCTCTTCTTCGCCATGGATCTCTCCTGGTTTCCGCGTTTAAGAGCCGGGCTCTTACTGCCGGAACGGGAAGTTGAAGGCGCGCAGCAAAGCGCGGGCCTCGTCGTCGGTCTTGGCGGTCGTGCAGACGATGATGTCCATCCCCCACACGGCCTCGGTCTTGTCGTAGTTGATCTCGGGGAAGATGATGTGCTCCTTGATCCCGAGTGCATAGTTCCCGCGCCCGTCGAAGGACTTCGGGTTCAGGCCGCGGAAGTCCCGGACGCGCGGCAGCGCGATCGTGACCAGACGGTCGAGGAACTCGTACATCCGCGCCTTGCGCAGCGTCACCTTGCAGCCGATCGGCATGTTCTCGCGGACTTTGAAGGTCGCGATCGCCTTGCGCGCACGGGTGATGACCGGCTTCTGGCCGGCAATGAGGGCGAGGTCCGCCGCAGCGGCCTGCACCTTCTTGGTGTCGTTGGTCGCCTCGCCGACGCCCATGTTGATGACGACCTTCTCGATGGTCGGCACTTCCATGGCGTTCTTGTAGCCGAACTGCTCCACGAGCTTCGGCCGGATCACCTCGGCATAGACCGTCTTCAGACGCGGCTCGGCGGCCGCCTGCATCCCGTTAGCCATCGATCAGATCTCCCGAACGCTTGGCGAAACGCACCTTGCGCCCGTCCTCGAGCACCTTGAAACCCACCCGCGTCGGCTTGCCGTCCTTGGGATCGGCGACCGCGAGGTTCGACAGGTGGATCGGCGCTTCCTTGGAAATGATGCCGCCTTCCTGCTGCGCCGTCTGGCGCTGGTGGCGCTTCACCAGGTTCACGCCCCGCACGAGCGCGCGGGTCTCCTTCGGGAACACCTGCACGACCTCGCCCGACTTGCCGGCGTCGCGACCGGTGATGACGACGACCTTGTCGCCCTTCTTGATCTTCGCGGCCATCACAGCACCTCGGGGGCGAGCGAAATGATCTTCATGTGGTTCTTCGCACGCAGCTCGCGCGGGACCGGCCCGAAGATGCGGGTGCCGATCGGCTCCTTCTGATTGTTGATCAGAACGGCGGCGTTGCGGTCGAAGCGGATCACCGAGCCGTCGGGGCGGCGGATGTCCTTGGCGGTGCGCACGACGATCGCCTTCATGACGTCGCCCTTCTTCACGCGCCCGCGCGGAATGGCTTCCTTCACGGAAACCACGATGATGTCGCCGACCCCCGCGTACTTGCGCTTGGAGCCGCCGAGGACCTTGATGCACATCACGCGACGGGCGCCGGAATTGTCGGCGACGTCGAGATTCGTCTGCATCTGGATCATGGCCTTGATCCTTTCTGTGTCTCAGACCGGTTTCCGGCGATCTCAGGCTCGCCGGACTTCGCCTGACGGGGATCTGCGTCCCCCGTTTTTGGAGTGCGCTTAGAAGCATTTTTCCGCGCCGATGGGAACCCCCACGGGCGCGGCAAAACGCAAGCGAAGCGATTTTATTTTCAGGACGCGGCGGCGTCGTCGAGGACGACCCACGTCTTCAGCTTCGAGATCGGCTTCGACTCGACGATGCGAACCTCGTCGCCGACCTTGTACTTATTCGCCTCGTCGTGGGCGTGGTAGTTCTTCGTCCGACGCACCGTCTTCTTGAGAAGCGGGTGCGTGAAGCGACGCTCCACCTTCACGACGACCGTCTTGTCCTGCTTGTCGCTGACCACGACGCCCTGCAGAATGCGCTTCGGCATCGGTACCTCCTCAGGCCTTTTCCGCGCCGGCGGACTTCTGGGCCGCCGCAGTCTTGATCCGCGCGATGTCGCGACGAACCTCGCGGACCCGGGCGACGTTTTCCAGCTGGCCGGTCGCCTTCTGGAAGCGCAGGTTGAACTGCTCCTTCTTCAGCTTCAGGAGTTCGTCCTGGAGCTGGTCACCGGTCATGGCCCGGAGGTCGGACAGCCTCTGCTTCGACTTCATGGTGTCCTCCTCACTCGGCGATGCGCTGCACGAAGCGCGTCTTGATCGGCAGCTTCGCAGCCGCCAGCGTCAGCGCCTCGCGGGCGAGATCGACCGGCACGCCGTCGATCTCGAACATGATGCGGCCCGGCTTCACGCGGCAGGCCCAGAACTCCGGCGCGCCCTTGCCCTTGCCCATGCGGACTTCGGCAGGCTTCGACGACACCGGAACGTCCGGGAACACGCGGATCCACACGCGGCCGGCGCGCTTCATGTGACGGGTCAGCGCGCGGCGAGCCGCCTCGATCTGACGCGCCGTGACGCGCTCGGGCTCCATCGCCTTCAGGCCGAACTGGCCGAAGTCGAGATTCGTCCCGCCCTTGGCCGCACCGGAGATGCGTCCCTTGAACTGCTTGCGGAACTTGGTCTTCTTGGGCTGAAGCATGATTGTGGCTCCTGATCCCCCGGCTTACGCCGCCTGCTCGCGGCGGCCGCCGGAGCGCTGGCCACCCTCGTCGGCCATGCGCCGGTCCTGGGCCATCGGGTCATGCTCGAGGATCTCACCCTTGAAGATCCAGACCTTGATGCCGCAGGTGCCGTAGGTGGTGAAGGCGGTCGCGGTCCCGTAGTCCACGTCGGCGCGCAGCGTGTGCAGCGGGACGCGGCCCTCGCGGTACCACTCGGTACGGGCGATCTCGGCGCCGCCGAGGCGGCCCGAGCAGGTGATGCGGATGCCCTCGGCGCCCAGGCGCATCGCCGACTGCACGGCGCGCTTCATGGCGCGACGGAAGGCGACGCGGCGCTCGAGCTGCTGCGCGATCGACTCCGCGACGAGCGTCGCGTCGATCTCGGGCTTGCGCACCTCGACGATGTTGATGACCACCTCGGAGGCGGTCATCTTCGCCACGGTCTTGCGCATCTTCTCGATGTCGGCGCCCTTCTTGCCGATCACGACGCCCGGACGGGCCGAGTAGATCGTGACGCGGCACTTCCGGTGCGGACGCTCGATGACGATCTTCGACACCGCGGCCTGCTTCAGCTGCTTCATCAGCGCGGCGCGGATCTTGATGTCCTCGTGCAGCAGCTGGCCGTACTCGCCCTTGCCGGCGACCCAGCGGCTGTCCCACGTCCGGTTGATGCCGAGGCGCAGGCCGATCGGATTGACCTTCTGACCCATGGTGCTCTCCTCAGGCCTTGGCTTCGACTTCGCGGACGATGATGGTCAGGTTCGAGAACGGCTTCTCTACCCGGCCGGCACGGCCGCGGGCACGGGCGTGGAAGCGCTTCATGACCAGCGACTTGCCCACGAAAGCCTGAGCGACGACCAGGTCATCGACGTCGAGGTCGTGGTTGTTCTCGGCGTTCGCGATGGCGCTCTCGAGGCACTTCCGCACGTCGCGGGCAATCCGCTTGCGGGAGAACTCGAGGTCGGCGAGCGCGGTCGAGACCTTCTTGCCGCGGATCAGGCCGGCGACAAGGTTCAGCTTCTGCGGGGACACGCGCAGCATGCGCGCGACCGCCTTGGCCTCGTTGTCCGCCAGGGCGCGGGGTGTGGCAGCCTTACCCATGGCTCACTTCCTCTTGGCCTTCTTGTCCGCCGCATGCCCGTAGAAGGTACGGGTCGGGGCGAACTCGCCGAACTTGTGGCCGACCATCTCCTCGGAGACGGAGACCGGAATGTGCTTCTGGCCGTTGTAGACGCCGAAGGTGAGCCCAACGAACTGCGGCAGGATCGTGGAGCGGCGGCTCCAGATCTTGATCACCTCGGAGCGGCCCGAGCCGCGCGCCGCATCGGCCTTCTTGAGGAGGTAGCCGTCGACGAACGGGCCCTTCCAAACGGAACGAGTCATCGTGGACCCCCTTACTTCTTCTTGCGGGCGTGGCGCGAGGACACGATGAACGTGTCCGTGCGCTTGTTCGAACGCGTCTTCTTGCCCTTGGTCGGCTTGCCCCACGGGGTGACCGGGTGGCGGCCGCCCGAAGTGCGGCCCTCGCCGCCGCCGTGCGGATGGTCGATGGGGTTCATCGTCACGCCGCGGTTGTGCGGACGACGGCCCAGCCAGCGCTGGCGACCGGCCTTGCCGATCGAGGTGTTCATGTGGTCGGGGTTCGACACCGCGCCGACGGTCGCGAAGCAGCCGCCGTGCACGAGGCGCTGCTCGCCCGAGTTGAGGCGGACGATCACGTAGCCCTGGTCGCGGCCGACGATCTGCGCGTAGGTGCCAGCCGAGCGGGCGATCGCCCCGCCCTTCCCGATCTTCATCTCCACGTTGTGCACGATCGTGCCCACGGGGATGTTGCCGATCGGCATGGCGTTGCCCGGCTTGATGTCGACCGACTCGCCGGCCACCACCTCGTCACCCACGTTCAGGCGCTGCGGCGCCAGGATGTAGGAGAGGGTCCCGTCGGCGAACTTGAGGAGAGCGATGAACGCCGTGCGGTTGGGATCGTACTCGATCCGCTCCACCTTGGCGGCCTGGCCGAGCTTCTCGCGGCGCTTGAAGTCCACGAGACGGTAGCTCTGCTTGTGGCCGCCGCCGCGGAAGCGCACGGTGACCCGGCCGGTGTTGTTGCGCCCGCCGGCCGAGGACTTGCCCTCGGTCAGCGCCTTGACCGGCTTGCCCTTGTAGAGCTCGCCCCGGTCGACGATCACCAGCTGGCGCAGGCTCGGCGTGATCGGCTTGAAGGTCTTGAGTGCCATGGTCCTGATCCTGCCGCTCTCAGAGACCCGTCGTGACGTCGATCGACTGGCCCTCGGCGAGGGTCACGATCGCCTTCTTCACGTCGGACTGACGGCCCACCGTCCCCTTGAAGCGCTTCACCTTGCCCTTGCGGACCAGCGTGTTGACGCTCTCGACCTTGACGTCGAAGAGCTTCTCCACGGCCGCCTTGATCTGCGGCTTGGAAGCGTCCTTGCGGACCTTGAAGACCACCTTGTTCTGTTCGGACTGGGTCGTCGCCTTCTCGGTGACGACCGGGCCGAGGATGACGTCGTAGTGACGCGGATCGGTGCTCATTTGAAGCGCGCCTCCAGCGCGTCGACAGCAGCCTTGGTCAGCACGAGCTTCTCGCGCCGCAGGATGTCGTAGACGTTGATGCCCTGCACCGGCAGCACATCGATGTTGGGGATGTTGCGGGCGGCGAGCGCGAAGTTCTCGTTCACCTCCGCACCGTCGATGAAGAGCGCGTTGCCGAGGCCCAGCTTGGCGAAGTTCGCCTTCAGGGCCTTCGTCTTCGGCTCGGCGACCGAGGCCTGGTCGAGCACCACGATGGCGCCGTCCTTGGCCTTGGCCGAGAGCGCGTGGCGCAGCGCCAGCGTGCGGACCTTCTTGGGCAGGTCATGCTCGTGCGAGCGAACGACCGGACCGAACGCACGGCCGCCGCCGCGGAACTGCGGCACGCGGGCCGAGCCGTGGCGGGCGCCGCCGGAGCCCTTCTGCCGCACGAGCTTCTTGCCCGTGCGCCAGATCTCGGCGCGGCCCTTGGTCTTGTGCGTGCCGGCCTGGCGCTTGGCGAGCTGCCAGAGCACGTAGCGCTGGATCAGGTCTTCGCGCGGGTCGAGCCCGAAGATCGTGTCGGAGAGCTCGACCGAACCGGCCGCAGCCCCCTCGAGGGTGGTGACATCGAGCTTCATCACGCGCTCTCCTGCCCTTCAGCCGCCGGCGCGGTGGCCGGGGCCGCATTGTCCTGCGCCGGCAGGCGGAACTTGCCGGGCTTGGGGGCGTCCTTCGGCAGCGCCCGCTTCACGGCGTCGCGCACGAAGATCCAGCCGCCCTTCACGCCGGGAACCGCACCCTCGACGAGGATGAGCCCGCGCTCGACGTCCGTCTGCACCACGCGCAGGTTCTGCGTCGTGACGCGCTCGACGCCGAGATGACCCGGCATCTTCTTGTTCTTGAAGGTCTTGCCCGGGTCCTGGCGGCCGCCGGTCGAACCGATCGAGCGGTGCGAGATCGACACGCCGTGCGTGGCGCGCAGGCCGCCGAAGTTCCAGCGCTTCATGCCGCCGGCGAAGCCCTTGCCCGTCGTGGTGCCCGTCACGTCGACGAACTGGCCCGCGACGAAATGGTCCGCCGTGATCTCGGCGCCGACCGGGATAAGGTCCTCGGCCGCCACGCGGAACTCCGCGAGCTTGCGCTTCGGCTCGACCTTCGCCACGGCGAAGCGGCCGCGCTCGGCATTCGAGACGTTCTTGACCTTGGCCTTGCCGACGCCGACCTGCAGCGCGGTGTAGCCGTTCTTCTCTTCCGTCCGGTGAGCGACCACCTGGCAGTGGTCGACCTTGAGGACGGTGACCGGCACGTGTTCCCCTGCATCCGTGAAGATGCGGGTCATGCCGAGCTTCTGGGCGATGACGCCTGACCGCATGGTGGTGGTCCCCGTGTCCCGCGCTCGATCAGAGCTTGATCTCGACGTCGACGCCGGCCGCCAGGTCGAGCTTCATCAGAGCGTCGACGGTCTGGGGGGTCGGGTCGAGGATGTCGAGAACGCGCTTGTGCGTGCGGATCTCGAACTGCTCGCGCGACTTCTTGTCGATGTGCGGCGAGCGGTTCACCGTGAATTTCTCGATGTGCGTCGGCAGGGGGATGGGACCCCGAACCTGCGCACCCGTCCGCTTCGCCGTCGAGACGATCTCGCGGGTCGACGTATCGAGGATCCGATGGTCGAACGCCTTGAGGCGGATGCGGATGTTCTGGCCGTTCATTGCAGTGTCCTCGGGGTTGTCCGCCAAGTGGCGGCCGCGCCCGGGGGAGACCCCCGCGGGCGCGAGCCCTGTCCCTGTCTTACGCGATGATGGAGGCGACGACGCCGGCGCCGACCGTGCGGCCACCCTCGCGGATGGCGAAGCGCAGCTTCTCCTCCATGGCGATGGGGGCGATCAGCTCGACCTCCATCGTCACGTTGTCGCCCGGCATCACCATCTCGGTGCCCTCGGGCAGCTTCACCATCCCCGTCACGTCCGTCGTGCGGAAATAGAACTGCGGGCGGTAGTTCGTGAAGAACGGCGTGTGACGGCCACCCTCCTCCTTCGTCAGGATGTACGCCTCCGCCTTGAACTTCGTGTGCGGCTTCACCGAGCCGGGCTTGGCCAGAACCTGGCCGCGCTCCACCTCTTCGCGCTTCGTGCCGCGCAGCAGGCAGCCCACGTTGTCGCCCGCCTCGCCCTGGTCGAGCAGCTTGCGGAACATCTCGACGCCCGTGACCGTCGTCTTGATCGTCGGCTTCAGGCCGATGATCTCGATTTCCTCGCCCACCTTCACCACGCCGCGCTCGATGCGGCCCGTCACCACCGTGCCGCGGCCCGAGATCGAGAACACGTCCTCGACCGGCATCAGGAACGGCTGGTCCTTCGGGCGGTCCGGCTGCGGGATGTACCGGTCGACCTCGGCCATCAGCTTCAGGATCGCGTCATGCCCGATCTCCGGAGAACGGTTCTCCAGAGCGCACAGCGCCGAGCCCTTCACGATCGGGATGTCGTCGCCGGGGAAGTCGTACTTCGACAGAAGCTCGCGAACCTCGAGCTCGACCAGGTCGAGAAGCTCGGGGTCGTCCACCATGTCGACCTTGTTCATGAACACCACCAGCGCCGGGACGCCCACCTGGCGCGCCAGCAGGATGTGCTCGCGCGTCTGCGGCATCGGGCCGTCGGCCGCCGACACCACCAGGATCGCGCCGTCCATCTGCGCCGCGCCCGTGATCATGTTCTTCACGTAGTCGGCGTGGCCGGGGCAGTCGACGTGCGCGTAGTGGCGGTTCGTCGTCTCGTACTCGACGTGCGCCGTCGAGATCGTGATCCCGCGCGCCTTCTCCTCGGGAGCCTTGTCGATCTGGTCGTACGCCGTGAACGTCGCACCACCCGTCTCGGCAAGAACCTTCGTGATCGCCGCCGTCAGCGACGTCTTGCCATGGTCGACGTGACCAATCGTCCCGATGTTGCAGTGCGGCTTAGTCCGCGAGAATTTTTCCTTGGCCATGGCGGTACTCCGTGGATCTCAAGAATGCGTTGTGGTTGCGAGCAGTGGGGTCAGACCGGGGATCAGGCGTACTTCGCCTGAACCTCGGCTGCGATCGCCTGCGGCACCTGCTCGTAGTGATCGAACTGCATGGTGAAGGTCGCGCGGCCCTGAGACATGGACCGCAGCGTGTTGACGTAGCCGAACATGTTGGCGAGAGGCACCATCGCGTTGATGACGATGGCGTTGCCACGCATGTCCTGGCCCTGGACCTGGCCGCGACGACCGGTGAGGTCGCCGATGACCGAGCCCGTGTAGTCCTCGGGGGTGACGACCTCGACCTTCATGATCGGCTCGAGCAGCACCGCGCCGCCCTTCTGCAGGGCCTCGCGGAACGCCGCACGCGACGCGATCTCGAAGGCGAGCGCCGACGAGTCGACCTCGTGGTACGCGCCGTCGATCAGCTGGACCTTCACGTCGACGACCGGGAAGCCCGCGAGCGGACCCGAGTTCATGACGCTCTCGAGGCCCTTCTCGACGCCGGGGATGTACTCCTTCGGCACCGAGCCACCGACGATCTTCGACTCGAACGCGTAGCCCTTGCCCACCTCGTTCGGCTCGACCACGAACTTGACGCGGGCGAACTGGCCCGTGCCGCCGGTCTGCTTCTTGTGGGTGTAGTCGACCTCGGTCTTGCGGGTCAGCGTCTCGCGGTAGGCCACCTGCGGGGCGCCGACCGTGGCGTCGACCTTGTAGGTGCGGCGCAGGATGTCGACCTTGATGTCGAGGTGCAGTTCGCCCATGCCCTTCAGGATCGTCTGGCCGGACTCGAAGTCGGTCGAGACGCGGAAGGACGGATCCTCGGCGGCGAGCTTGGAGAGCGCGATGCCGAGCTTCTCCTGGTCGGCCTTCGACTTCGGCTCGATGGCGATCTCGATCACCGGCTCCGGGAACTCCATGCGCTCCAGGATGACGGGCTTCACCATGTCGCAGAGCGTGTCGCCGGTGCGCGTGTCCTTGAGGCCCGCGAGCGCCACGATGTCGCCGGCATAGGCTTCCTTGATGTCCTCGCGGTTGTTCGCGTGCATCAGGAGCATGCGGCCGACGCGCTCCTTCTTGTCCTTGGTCGAGTTCATAACGGTCGTGCCCGCCTCGACCTTGCCGGAATAGACGCGGCAGAAGGTGATCGTGCCGACGAAGGGGTCGTCCATGATCTTGAAGGCGAGCATAGAGAAAGGCTCGTCGTCGGACGGGAGACGCACGGTCTCCTCTTCCGTCTTGACGTCGATGCCCTTGATCGCCTCGCGGTCGAGCGGCGACGGCAGGTAGTCCACCACCGCGTCGAGCAGGGGCTGCACGCCCTTGTTCTTGAAGGCCGAGCCGCACAGCACCGGGTTGAAGTGACGGCCGATGACCGCCTTGCGGATGAGCCGCTTCAGCGTGTCCTCGTTCGGCTCCACGCCCTCGAGGTAGGCGGCCATGGCGTCGTCGTCGAGCTCCACGGCGGCCTCGACCAGCTTGAAGCGGTACTCGGCGGCCTTGTCGGCGAGATCGGCCGGAATGTCCTCGTCATGGTACTTCGCGCCCAGGCCCTCGTCTTCCCAGACGACCGCCTTCATGCGGACCAGGTCGATGATGCCCTTGAAGTTCGACTCGGAGCCGATCGGGAGCTGGATGCACACCGGCTTGCCGGCGACGCGGTCCACGATCTCCTCGACGCAGTTGTAGAAGTCCGCGCCGATCTTATCCATCTTGTTGACGAACACGATGCGCGGGACGTTGTACTTGTCGGCCTGGCGCCAGACGGTCTCCGTCTGCGGCTCCACGCCCTGGTTGCCGTCCAGCACGCACACGGCGCCGTCGAGCACGCGCAGCGAGCGCTCCACCTCGATGGTGAAGTCGACGTGGCCGGGCGTGTCGATGATGTTCAGGCGCTTGCCGTTCCAGAACGTCGTCGTCGCAGCCGACGTGATGGTGATGCCGCGCTCCTGCTCCTGCTCCATCCAGTCCATCGTCGCGGCGCCTTCGTGCACCTCGCCGATCTTATGGGACTTGCCGGAGTAGTAGAGGATGCGCTCGGTCGTGGTCGTCTTGCCGGCATCGATGTGGGCCATGATGCCGAAGTTGCGATAGTCCACGATGGGGTGGCTGCGGGGCATGGAAGCGATCCTGGTGAGTGCCGGGAAGGACGCTGGTTACCAGCGGTAGTGCGAGAAGGCGCGGTTGGCTTCCGCCATCCGGTGCGTGTCTTCGCGCTTCTTGACGGCATTTCCCCTGTTGTTCGACGCGTCGATCAGCTCCGCGGAGAGCCGGTCGACCATCGTCTTGTCGTTGCGGGCCCGGGCGGCCTGGATGAGCCAGCGGATCGCCAGCGCCTGGCGGCGCTCGGTGCGAACCTCGACCGGAACCTGGTAGGTGGCGCCGCCGACGCGGCGGGACCGGACCTCAATGGACGGCGCGACGTTGTCGAGCGCCTGCTTGAAGACCTGCAGCGGGTCGGTCTTCAGCTTCGTCTCGACGATGTCCAGGGCGCCGTACACGATGGTCTCGGCGACGGACTTCTTACCGTCGTACATGATCGAGTTCATGAACTTGGTGACGACGAGATCGCCGAACTTGGGATCCGGAATGATCTCGCGCTTCTCGGCGCGGTGACGACGCGACATGGCTCGGTCTCCCTCGCTTACTTCGGACGCTTGGCGCCGTACTTCGAACGGCGCTGCTTGCGGTTCTTGACGCCCTGGGTGTCGAGGACACCGCGGATGATA
>NZ_JBTSWJ010000008.1:122239-242367 GCF_054612375.1 Alsobacter sp. R-9
GCCCTCGCCCGGAATATAGCCGATGACCTCGAACCCGTTGGTGAGGCGAACCTTGGCGACCTTGCGGAGCGCGGAGTTCGGCTTCTTCGGCGTCGTCGTGTAGACGCGCGTGCACACCCCGCGCTTCTGCGGAGACGCCTCGAGCGCCGGAACCTTGTTCCGGGTTCGCTGGGCGGTCCGCGGCTTGCGGATGAGCTGGCTAATGGTCGGCATCGTTCGCTCGTTCCAGTCCAGGCTAGCCTTGAGCTTTCGCTCGGTTGATCTGCTCCGCCATGCTCGGAGGCCCTCGCAGGCACCCGCGCAAAACGAATCCGCGCCTTCGGCGGAACCGCCGGGGGCGCGTGTTGAATCAGAGGACCGCAGCCGAAGCCGAGGTCATGAACCAATCGTGCGACTTTGCAGTCGGTGACGGTCGGGCAGCGTCTCGGTTCCGAGTGTCCTGCACGAGGCGCGCGGGACGGGACGAACCGACTGTCTGCCGGAAAGTCCGCGGGTTCTACTCGTCGAGTCGCCCCCCGTCAACCCCAAAGCTGCAGCAGTTGACTCGTTTTGGGACGAGAGGGGCGCCCGAGAGGCTCGGGAGACTGCCGTGAGGCCCGCTGGGACCCCGTACAGGGCCCATGAAGGCCGTCCGGCCCCTCCCCCTCGCCGGCGGTGGGGCCGCCTTACGACGCCCCCTCCATGCGAAACGGGGGCCGGTTTCCCGGCCCCCGTCCGTCGATTCGGTGCGGCTGCGGTTTACTCCGCGGCCTGCGGCCCCTCGATGGCCGGCGCGTTCGCCGGCATCTGGGTCTCCGCCGTCTTCTGCGCGACGATGAGCTCGTCGCGCCGCGTGGCGATCTCGCGCAGGCGGTCCACCATGGCGCCCGTGCCGGCCGGGATCAGGCGGCCGACGATGACGTTCTCCTTGAGACCGCCGAGGTCGTCCGACTTGCCGTTGACCGCCGCCTCGGTGAGGACGCGGGTTGTCTCCTGGAACGACGCGGCCGAGATGAAGGAGCGCGTCTGCAGGCTGGCCTTGGTGATGCCGAGCAGCACGGGATGCCCGGCGGCCGGCTTCTTGCCCTCCGCCACGAGCTTCTCGTTCGCCTCGTCCATCTCCACGCGGTCCACCTGCTCGCCCTGGAGGAAGTCGGACTCGCCGGCGTCGTCGATCTCGACCTTCTGCAGCATCTGGCGAACGATCACCTCGATGTGCTTGTCGTTGATGTTCACGCCCTGGAGCCGGTAGACCTCCTGGATCTCGTTGACGAGGTAGGCCGCGAGTTCCTCCACGCCCTTGATCGCCAGGATGTCGTGAGGCGCCGGGTTGCCGTCGACGATGTAGTCGCCCTTCTCGACGATGTCCCCGTCCTGCAGGTAGATGTGCTTGCCCTTCGGGACGAGGTACTCCACCGCCTCCGTGCCGTCGGCCGGGGTGAGCGTGATCCGCCGCTTGTTCTTGTAGTCGCGGCCGAACTGGATGGTGCCCGCCTTCTCGGCGATGATGGCAGCCTCCTTTGGGCGACGCGCCTCGAACAGCTCCGCCACGCGCGGCAGACCGCCCGTGATGTCGCGGGTCTTGGCGCTCTCCATCGAGATACGCGCGACCACGTCGCCGGCCTTCACCTTGGCGCCGGGGTCGACCGCGATGATCGCATCGACCGGCAGCAGGTAGCGGGCGTCGCCGCCGCGGCCGAGCTTGGCCACCTTGCCCTTGCCGTCCATCACCGTGATCGCCGGACGCAGGTCCGCCGAGCGGGTGTTGGTGCGCCAGTCGGTGACGACGCGCTTGGTGATGCCCGTCGACTCGTCGGCCGTCTCGGTGACCGAGGCACCCTCGACGAGGTCCTCGTAGCCGATGGTGCCATCGACCTCGGTGACGATCGGGCGCGAGTAGGGATCCCACTCCGCGATGCGCTGGCCGCGCTTCACGTGGTCGCCCTCGTCCACCTTCAGCCGCGCGCCGTACTGGATGCGGTGCACGGCCCGCTCGGTGCCGTCCGCGCCCACCACGACCACGGCCATGTTGCGGGTCGTGGCGATCAGGTCGCCGTCCGAGTTCCGCGCCACGGACCGGTTGCGCATCTTCACCGTGCCCTCGAAGTTGGACTCGATGAAGGACTGGTCGGCGATCTGCGCCGCGCCGCCGATGTGGAAGGTGCGCATCGTGAGCTGGGTGCCCGGCTCGCCGATCGACTGGGCCGCGATGACGCCGACCGCCTCGCCCATGTTGACGGGCGTGCCGCGGGCGAGGTCGCGCCCGTAGCAGGTGCCGCAGACGCCGTTCTTCGTCTCGCAGGTCAGCACCGAGCGGATCTTCACCTCCTGGATGCCGGCGGCGGTGATGCCCTCGATGTGCCACTCCTCGATCATCGTGCCCTTCGGGACGATGATCTCGCCCTTCTGGTCGACGAGATCCTCGGCCGACGTGCGGCCCAGGATGCGGGTGGCCAGCGACGCGACCACCTGGCCGGCGTCGATGATGGCCCGCATGCGGATGCCGTTGTCGGTGCCGCAGTCACGCTCGGTGATGATGGAGTCCTGCGCCACGTCGACGAGACGGCGGGTCAGGTAGCCGGAGTTGGCCGTCTTGAGCGCCGTGTCGGCGAGGCCCTTGCGGGCGCCGTGCGTCGAGTTGAAGTACTCGAGAACGTCGAGGCCTTCCTTGAAGTTCGAGATGATCGGCGTCTCGATGATCTCGCCCGACGGCTTGGCCATCAGGCCGCGCATCGCCGCGAGCTGCTTCATCTGCGCGGGCGACCCGCGGGCGCCCGAGTGCGACATCATGTAGATCGAGTTGATGGGCTTCGTGCGGCCCTTGTCGTCCTTCTGGACGGCCGAGATGCGCGCCATCATCTCCTGCGCGAGCTTGTCGGAGCACTTCGCCCAGGCGTCGACGACCTTGTTGTACTTCTCGCCCTGCGTGATCAGGCCGTCGTTGAACTGCTGCTCGTAGTCCTTGGTGAGCGCCCGCGTCTCCTCGACGATCGGCCACTTGTTCTCCGGCACCAGCATGTCGTCCTTGCCGAACGAGATGCCCGCCTTGAACGCGTTGGTGAAGCCGAGCGACATGATCCGGTCGCAGAAGATGACCGTCTCCTTCTGACCGCAGTTGCGGTAGACGGTGTCGATCATGTTCGAGATCTCCTTCTTCGTCATGAGCTTGTTCACGACGTCGAAGGTGACCTTGCCGTTCTTGGGCAGCAGCTGGCCGAGCATGGCGCGGCCCGGGGTCGTCTCGTAGATCTTCGAGTACGCCTCGCCGGCCTCGTTCACCGACTGGAAGCGGTACTTGATCTTGGTGTGCACCGTGATCGCCTTGGCGGCGAGCGCGTGCTCGATCTCGCCCATGTCGGCGAAGGCCATGCCCTCGCCCGGCTCGCCGTCGGCGATGAGGGAGAGGTAGTAGAGCCCGAGCACGATGTCCTGCGACGGCACGATGATCGGCGCGCCGTTGGCGGGGTGCAGGATGTTGTTCGTCGACATCATCAGCACGCGCGCTTCCAGCTGCGCCTCGAGCGACAGCGGGACGTGCACGGCCATCTGGTCGCCGTCGAAGTCGGCGTTGAACGCGGCGCACACCAGCGGGTGCAGCTGGATGGCCTTGCCCTCGATGAGGATCGGCTCGAACGCCTGGATGCCGAGGCGGTGCAGCGTCGGCGCGCGGTTCAGCATCACCGGGTGCTCGCGGATGACCTCGTCCAGGATGTCCCAGACCTCAGGCTTCTCCTTCTCGACGAGCTTCTTGGCCTGCTTCACCGTGGCCGACAGGCCCTTCGCGTCGAGGCGCGAGTAGATGAACGGCTTGAACAGCTCGAGCGCCATCTTCTTCGGCAGGCCGCACTGGTGCAGCTTGAGCTCGGGACCGACGACGATCACCGAGCGACCGGAGTAGTCGACGCGCTTGCCGAGCAGGTTCTGGCGGAAGCGGCCCTGCTTGCCCTTCAGCATGTCGGCGAGCGACTTCAGCGGACGCTTGTTGGCGCCGGTGATGACGCGGCCGCGCCGGCCGTTGTCGAACAGCGCGTCGACGGCCTCCTGCAGCATCCGCTTCTCGTTGCGGATGATGATATCGGGCGCGCGCAGCTCGATCAGCCGCTTCAGGCGGTTGTTGCGGTTGATGACGCGGCGATAGAGGTCGTTGAGGTCCGACGTCGCGAAGCGGCCGCCGTCGAGGGGCACCAGCGGGCGCAGGTCCGGCGGGATCACCGGAACCACGGTCAGGATCATCCACTCCGGCTTGTTGCCCGACTGGATGAACGCCTCGATGATCTTCAGGCGCTTGGCGAGCTTCTTGGGCTTCAGCTCGGTCTTGGACGCGGCGATCTCGACGCGCAGGTCGGCCGCGGTCTTCTCCAGGTCGAGCGCCCGCAGGATCTCGCGGATCGCCTCGGCGCCGATGAGGGCCGTGAACGAATCCTCGCCGTATTCGTCCTGCGCGCGCAGGTACTCGTCCTCCGACAGGAGCTGGCGCTCCTTCAGGGGCGTCAGGCCCGGCTCGATGACGACGTAGTTCTCGAAGTACAGGATCCGCTCGAGGTCCTTGAGCGGCATGTCGAGAAGCAGGCCGATGCGCGAGGGCAGCGACTTGAGGAACCAGATGTGGGCGACGGGCGCGGCGAGCTCGATGTGGCCCATGCGCTCGCGACGCACGCGCGACAGCGTGACCTCGACGCCGCACTTCTCGCAGATGACGCCCTTGTACTTCATGCGCTTGTACTTGCCGCACAAGCACTCGTAGTCCTTGATCGGCCCGAAGATGCGGGCGCAGAACAGGCCGTCACGCTCCGGCTTGAACGTGCGGTAGTTGATCGTCTCGGGCTTCTTGATCTCGCCGAACGACCACGAGAGGATCTTCTCGGGGCTCGCGATCGAGATCTTGATCTGGTCGAAGGTCTGGGGCTGAGCCACGGGGTTGAAGAGATTCATGACCTCTTGATTCATGGCTTTCTCCTGGCTCTCTCGGAGACCCGCCGCACCGCGGTCGTGGCCTCGCTGAATGTCGTCACGGGGATGCCGGGCGGACGTCCCGCCCGGCCGTCGTCACGGGGCGCGCGACGGGCGCGCCCCGGCGTGGCCGTTACTCGGCCGCCTCGGAGGGCGGCAGCTCGACGATCGGCTTCTTCGACGAGGTGAGCTCGACGTTGAGGCCGAGCGACCGCATCTCCTTCACGAGCACGTTGAAGCTCTCGGGGATGCCGGCCTCGAAGTTGTCGTCGCCGCGGACGATGGCCTCGTACACCTTGGTGCGGCCCGCCACGTCGTCCGACTTCACCGTCAGCATCTCCTGCAGCGTGTAGGCGGCGCCGTAGGCCTCCAGTGCCCACACCTCCATCTCGCCGAAGCGCTGGCCGCCGAACTGCGCCTTGCCGCCCAGCGGCTGCTGGGTGACGAGCGAGTATGGGCCGATGGAGCGCGCGTGGATCTTGTCGTCCACGAGGTGATGCAGCTTCAGCATGTAGATGTAGCCGACGGTCACCTTGCGGTCGAAGGCCTCGCCCGTGCGCCCGTCGAAGAGCGTGACCTGGCCCGACCGGTCAAGACCGGCCTTCTCCAGCATCTCCTCGATGTCGTGCTCCTTGGCGCCGTCGAACACCGGGGTGGCGATCGGCACGCCGCGGCGCAGGTTTTCGCCGAGCGTGACGAGCCCCTCGTCGTCGAGCGACGCCACGGTGGCGTCGTCGCCGTAGACGTCGGAGAGCGTCGCCTTCAGCTTGCCCATGTCATGGGCGCGCCGGTAGGCGTCCACCGCTTCGCCGATCTTCCGGCCGAGGCCCGCGCAGGCCCAACCGAGATGCGTCTCGAGGATCTGCCCGACGTTCATGCGCGAGGGCACGCCCAGCGGGTTCAGCACGATGTCGACATGCGTGCCGTCCTCGAGGAACGGCATGTCCTCGATCGGCACGATGCGCGACACCACGCCCTTGTTGCCGTGGCGGCCGGCCATCTTGTCGCCCGGCTGGATCTTGCGCTTCACCGCGACGAAGACCTTGACCATCTTCATCACGCCGGGCGGCAGTTCGTCGCCGCGCTGCAGCTTCTCGACCTTGTCGAGGAAGCGCTGCTCGAGACCCTTCTTCGCCTCGTCGTACTGCTTGCGCATCGCCTCGAGGTCGGCGTTCACGGCATCGTCGGACACCGCGAAGGTCCACCACTGCGACCGCGGCGAGGCGTCGAGCGCCTCGCGCGTGATCTCGGTTTCCTTCTTGAAGCCCTTCGGACCGGTGATGCCCACCTTGCCCATCAGCGTCTCGGCGAGACGCGCGTAGACGTTGCGGTCGAGGATCGCGAGCTCGTCGTCGCGGTCCTTGGCGAGCCGCTCGATCTCCTCGCGCTCGATCGCCTGCGCGCGCTCGTCCTTGTCGACGCCGTGCCGGTTGAACACGCGCACCTCGACGACCGTGCCCTGCACGCCCGGGGGCACGCGCAGCGACGTGTCGCGCACGTCCGAGGCCTTCTCGCCGAAGATGGCGCGGAGCAGCTTCTCTTCCGGCGTCATCGGGCTCTCGCCCTTCGGCGTGATCTTGCCAACGAGGATGTCGCCAGCATTCACTTCGGCGCCGATGTAGACGATGCCGGCCTCGTCGAGGTTCTTGAGCGCCTCTTCCGACACGTTCGGAATGTCGCGCGTGATTTCCTCGGGCCCGAGCTTGGTGTCACGGGCCATGACCTCGAACTCCTCGATGTGGATCGAGGTGAACACGTCTTCCTTGGCGATCCGCTCGGACAGCAGGATCGAGTCCTCGAAGTTGTAGCCGTTCCACGGCATGAACGCGACGAGGACGTTGCGGCCGAGCGCCAGCTCGCCGAGCTCCGTCGACGGGCCGTCGGCGATGATGTCGCCCTTGCGCACCACGTCGCCCACCGCCACCAGAGGCTTCTGGTTGATGCAGGTGTTCTGGTTGGAGCGCTGGAACTTCATCAGGCGGTAGATGTCGACGCCCGACTTGGAGGGGTCGAGCTCCTCCGTCGCGCGGATGACGATACGGGTCGCGTCGACCTGATCGATCACGCCGCCGCGGCGGGCCGCGATGGCTGCGCCGGAATCACGAGCGACGACCGCCTCCATGCCCGTGCCCACGAACGGGGCGTCGGCACGAACGAGCGGCACCGCCTGGCGCTGCATGTTCGAACCCATGAGGGCGCGGTTCGCGTCGTCGTTCTCGAGGAACGGGATGAGCGCGGCGGCGACCGACACGAGCTGCTTCGGCGACACGTCCATGTAGTCGACGCGCTCGACCGGCACCGTGATCACGTCGCCGGCATGGCGCACGACCACGAGGTCCTCGACGAGCTTGCCGGCCTTGTCGACCTTCACGTTTGCCTGGGCGACGTAGTGCTTACCCTCCTCCATGGCGGAGAGGTACACGACCTCGCTCGTGATCTTGCCGTCCTTCACCTTGCGGTACGGGCTCTCGATGAAGCCGTACTTGTTGACGCGCGCGAAGGTGGCGAGCGAGTTGATGAGGCCGATGTTCGGCCCTTCCGGCGTCTCGATCGGGCAGATGCGGCCGTAGTGCGTCGGGTGCACGTCGCGCACCTCGAAGCCGGCGCGCTCGCGCGTCAGGCCGCCCGGGCCAAGCGCCGACAGGCGGCGCTTGTGGGTGATCTCGGACAGCGGGTTCGTCTGGTCCATGAACTGCGAGAGCTGCGACGAGCCGAAGAACTCGCGCACCGCCGCCGCCGCCGGCTTCGCGTTGATCAGGTCCTGCGGCATGACCGTGTCGATGTCGACCGAGGACATGCGCTCCTTGATCGCGCGCTCCATGCGCAGCAGGCCGACGCGGTACTGGTTCTCCATGAGCTCGCCGACAGAGCGCACGCGCCGGTTGCCGAGGTGGTCGATGTCGTCCACCTCGCCCTTGCCGTCGCGCAGCTCGACGAGCGCGCGCACCACCGCCACGATGTCGTCCTTGCGCAGTACACGCACCGTGTCGGCCGCGTCGAGGTCGAGGCGCATGTTCATCTTCACCCGGCCGACGGCCGAAAGGTCGTAGCGCTCCGCGTCGAAGAACAGCGAGTGGAACATCGCCTCCGCGGTGTCGATGGTCGGGGGCTCGCCCGGACGCATCACGCGGTAGATGTCGAACAGCGCCTCCTCGCGGGACGAGTTCTTGTCCACGGCGAGCGTGTTTCGGATGTACGGGCCGATGTTGACGTGGTCGATGTCAAGCACCGGAATCTCGTCGAACCCGGCCTCGATCAGGCCCTTCAGGGACTTCTCGGTGATCTCGTCGCCCGCCTCGGCGAAGATCTCGCCCGTGTTCGGGTTGACGAGGTCCTCGCCGATGTACTGGCCGTAGAGGTCCTCGTTCGTCGCGCGCAGGGCCTTCACGCCCTTCTCGGCGATGAGGCGTGCGGAGCGGGCCGTCAGCTTCTTGCCGGCCTCGAGCACGAGCTCGCCGCTGTCGGCGTCCACGAGGTCGGTGACCGCCTTCATGCCCTTCATGCGCTCGGCATTGAAGGGCAGGCGCCAGCCGTCCTTGGCCTTCGTGTAGAGGACCTTGTTGTAGAACGTGCCGAGGATTTCCTCGCCGTCCATGCCCAGCGCGAACAGCAGCGACGTCACCGGGATCTTCCGGCGCCGGTCGATGCGGGCGTACACGATGTCCTTGGCGTCGAACTCGATGTCGAGCCAGGAGCCGCGGTACGGGATGATGCGCGCGGCGAAGAGCAGCTTGCCGGAGGAGTGCGTCTTGCCCTTGTCGTGGTCGAAGAACACGCCCGGCGAACGGTGCATCTGCGAGACGATCACGCGCTCGGTGCCGTTGACGATGAAGGTGCCGTTCATCGTCATGAGCGGCATGTCGCCCATGTAGACGTCCTGCTCCTTGATGTCCTTGACGGACTTGGCGCCGGTGTCGGCGTCGACATCGAACACGATCAGGCGCAGCGTCACCTTCAGCGGCGCGGCGAACGTCATGCCGCGCTGGCGGCACTCGTCGACGTCGTACTTCGGCGGCTCGAAGGTGAACTTGACGAACTCGAGCAGCGACGAGCCCGAGAAGTCGGAGATTGGGAACACGGACTTGAAGACGGACTGCAGGCCCTCGTCGGGGCGCCCGCCCTTGGGCTCGTCCACCTGCAGGAACTGATCGTAGGAGGCCTTCTGCACCTCGATCAGGTTCGGCATCTCCGCCACTTCGCGGATATGTCCGAAGAACTTGCGCACACGCTTCCGGCCGGTGAACGTCTGAGCCATCTCGTTCCTCACTCCTGCGGACCGGCCCGTTCCATCGCATCGACGCCCTCGCCCGTAGGGCCGTCGTGGGGAACCGGCGTGTCCGTCGCATCGCTGCCTGACGGCGCCATCGGAACCGTCATGCTCCCGTTTCCGGAGGGCCTGACGGCAAGACGGCCCCGGAGCGCATGGCCCCGGGACCGGTACGCGACACTAGGCCGCGTGGTTCAGTGCGCGCCGCATCGCGGCGCGACAAATCACTTGAGCTCGACCTTGGCGCCGGCCTTCTCGAGCTGCTCCTTGATCTTGGCGGCCTCTTCCTTCGAAGCGCCCTCCTTGACCGGCTTGGGAGCGCCCTCGACGAGGTCCTTCGCCTCCTTGAGGCCGAGGCCGGTGATCGCGCGGACCTCCTTGATGACCTCGATCTTCTTGTCGCCGGCCGAAGCGAGGACGACCGTGAACTCGGTCTGCTCCTCGGCAGCCGGGGCGGCAGCGCCACCGCCGGCGGCCGGGGCGGCCACGGCGACCGCCGCAGCGGCGGACACGCCCCACTTCTCCTCGAGGAGCTTCGCCAGCTCGGCGGCCTCGAGGACGGTCAGGGACGACAGCTCGTCGACGAGCTTGGACAGATCAGCCATAGTTTTCTCTCTTCCAGTCTGATGGTTTCGAACCGATGGGTCGGTGACGGTACGGCCTTACGCCGCGTCTCTCTTGGCATAGGCTCCGAACACGCGGGCGAGCTTGGCCGCCGGCGCCGTGGAGAGCTGAGCGATCTTGGTCGCCGGGGCCTGGATGAGGCCGACGAGCTTGGCGCGCAGTTCGTCCAGGGACGGCATCGTGGCCAGGGCCTTGACGCCGTCGACGTTCAGAGAGGTCTTGCCCATCGCCCCGCCGAGGATGACCAGCTTGTCGTTGGTCTTGGCGAAGTCGACGGCGACCTTGGCCGCCGCTACGGGATCGCTGCTGTAGGCCAGCAGCGTGGGGCCCTTCAGGAGGGACCCGATCGAAGCGACGTCCGTGCCTTCGAGAGCAATCTTGGCGAGGCGGTTCTTGGCGACCTTCACCGATGCACCGGCTTGCTTCATCTGCGCACGCAGCTTCTGCATGTCGGCGACCGTGAGGCCGGCATAGTGAGCGACGACGACGACGCTGGTCTCGGTGAAGACCGAGTTCAGGCTGCCGACGAGCTCACGCTTGGCCGCTTTATCCACGGGGCTCTCTCCGGTTGGCGGGGACACATGTCCCGCCGGTTGCTATTTGCCGCCTCCGTCCGGCGAACCGGCCGGCTGCGACGCTTCCGACGTCCTTGTCCCCGAATGGCGGGCATACGCGCCGCAACCCGGTGTGATGGTTCGAACCGAACTGTCGCGAGGGCGCGAACCCCCGCGGGAAACCCGGTCTTCCCCGTCTGTGCAGGCCCTTGCGGCATTAAGAGCGCCCGGACGGGCGATCACCTGCAGTCTCGGACAGGACATGGCCGGCTGCGACCAAAGGGTGACCCCTTCGGCCTGCCGGCCTTTCCCGACCAGTCACCCGGTCGGAAACATTGCCATGCGAAGGCCTCCCGAAGGGGCGCATCGCGGGCGATGTGAGGAACTCATGAAGGGCTCAATAAACCCTTCCCGCGTCCTTGCCAAGGGCAGGAGTCAAAAAAACAGGGGAAGGCGCGGGAGCCACCTTGACGGGGCGCCACACGCTGGAGGCCTTCACCGCGGTCGAGCGCGAGCCATGGAAAGAGCATGAAAGCGTCGCCGTCCGCCGTCAAGATGCACGTTGGTCCGGAAAAATCCGGGGAAACGCTTGCGTTCCCCCGGAATCCCCTCCCGAGCGCTCAGTCGAGCTGCACGCCCGTGGCCTTGGTGATGGGCGCCCACGTCGCCAGCTGATCAGCGACGAACTTGCCGAGCGCGTCCGGCGAGGACGGCGTGACCGTCATGGTGAGCTCGTCGAGTCGCGCCACAAGAGCCGGATCCTTCAGCGCCTTGAGGATCTCGGCATTGAGCTTCTCGACCACGGGCTTCGGCGTCTTCGCCGGGGCGAACACCGCCTGCCAGGAGTAGGTCTCGTAGCCCTTCAGCCCCTGCTCGTCGAGCGTGGGGATGTCGGGCATCTGCTTCACCCGCTCCTTCGTCGTCACGCCCAGCGCCCGGATCTTGCCGGCCTTGATCTGCTCGACCGACGTCGGAAGGTTGTCGAACATCACGGGCACCTGGCCCGCCACGAGGTCGTTCATGGCCGGGCCCGCACCGCGGTACGGCACGTGTGCCATCTGCGTGCCGGCCATCTTGTTGAACATCTCGCCCGAGAGGTGCAGCGGCGTCGCCACGCCCGAGGAGGCGTAGCTGTACTTGGCCGGGTCGGCCTTGGCCGCGGCGATGAGCTCGGAGACGGTCTTCGCCGGCACCGACGGGTGCACGACCATGACGTTCGGGATCGAGCCGACGAGCGCGACGGGCTCGAAGTCCTTCACCGGGTCGTAGGCCGACTTCTTGGCCATCAGCGGATTCAGCGTATGCGTCGAGATGGTGCCGTAGAGGACCGTGTAGCCGTCCGGCTCGGCCTTCGCGACGGCAGCGGCGCCGATGTTGCCGCCGGCGCCCGCGCGGTTCTCGACGACGACGCTCACGCCCATCTGCTCGGTGAGCTTCTGCGCCAGGATGCGCGCGACGAGGTCGGTCGACCCGCCGGCCGCGAACGGCACCACCATCGTGATGGTGCGCTTCGGATAGTCCTGAGCGAAGGCCCCGGTGGCGGACAGCGCCAGTCCGGCACCGGCCAGGCCCGCAATCACACCGCGTCTCGTGACGACCATGTCTACCCCTCCCACCGGGTTCTTGTTGTCGACCGCGCCTACATAGCGACGGCGTGTCGCGTTGCAAGTCGGAGAGCGGAGGCTCGGCCTTGGGTTTCGGCGGCTCAGTCCACGGTGACGTTGACGATGATGCGGGAGGTCCCCTCGCCGTCAGTGCCCCGCGCGGTCAGCTCGGCGACGAAGCGGTCCTGTCCCTTGAAGCCCGGCAGCGAACGGTAGAACGCGGTCTCGCCCTCGAGGCTGACCTTGCCGTTCGCCGGGTTCTCGACGATTCGCCGGCCGGTCACCGTGAACCGCCGCGTGGTCGCGATGCGGATCACGCAGTCCATCCCGCTGGAGGCCTGCATCTCCACCGTCGCGGTGTCGTTGCGGGAGGGTACGACGCGGTAGTCGCCGCGCGTGCACTTCGCCTCGGCCGCACCCGCCGCCGCCACGACGACCGCTGCCACCAGCGCCGCCACCCTGCCCGCTCTCGCCATCGCCTGCTTCCCGCCCGAGGAGGCCGCGAGCCTAGCGCGGGCGGCGGACGCGGCAAAGGTCCCGGCGCCCGGTCGGGTTCGGAGCGATGGCGCGAAAATGCGGGATTGTCGCGGGCGGCCGAGGGTCGTAAGCCGGACCGGGGGCTCGTCGAACGCACAGGGAGGACGGGCATGCATCTCGGGCTTATCGGCGGGATCGGCGTTGCCGCGACGGTCGTCTACTACCAGCGATTGACCGCGGCGTTTGCCAGCCGCCACGGGGGGCGGCTGGAGCTCACCATCGTCCACGGCGACATCCAGGAACTGATCCGCAACAACCTTGCCGACCGTCGCGAAGAGCAGGCCCGTGCCTTCCTGCCGCTCGTGGAGCGCCTGCGGGATGCCGGCGCCGACTGCGCCGCCCTCACCTCGCTCGGGGCACACTTCTGCTACCGCGAGTTGGCGGAACTCTCGCCGCTGCCGCTCGTCTCCGGGGTGGAGCCGCTCGACGCCCACTTCGTGGCCCACGGGATTCGCCGTGTCGGCCTCCTCGGCACCCGTGTCGTGATGAGGACCCGACTCTATGGGCAGCTGGCGCGCACGAAGGCCATCGCTCTCGACGACGAGATCGAGACGCTGGGGCAGACCTACCAGGAGGTGGCCGTCGCCGGCGTATGCACGCAGGAGCAGCGAGACCTGTTCGTGGACGCGGGGCGCCGGATGGTCGCGGCCGGAGCGGAGGCGATCGTCCTCGCCGGGACGGACCTGAACCTCGCCTTCGACGGCATCGATCCCGGATATCCCGTCATCGACGCGCTCGACATCCATGTCGACGTGCTGGCGGACCTCGCGGCGAGGACACCGGGCCCGTCGACGACGCCCTGAGTGGCTCGCCGGGAGAAACGAAACAGAAAGCCCCAGAAATGAAGAAGGCCCCGCCTCGGCGGGGCCTTCTGATCCATTCCGCCTTGCTGGCGTGCCGGTCAGGCCGACTGGGTGCCGGTGACCGACGAGGGGTCGATCTTCAGGCCGGGGCCCATCGTCGACGAGATCGCGATGCGCTGGATGTAGGTGCCCTTGGCGCCCGTCGGCTTGGCCTTGGCGACCGCGTCGGCGAAGGCGCGGACGTTCTCGACCAGCTTGTCGGCGTCGAACGACGCCTTGCCGACGCCAGCATGCACGATGCCGGCCTTCTCGACGCGGAACTCGATGGCGCCGCCCTTGGCCGCCTTCACGGCGCCGGCGACGTCAGGGGTCACGGTGCCGACGCGCGGGTTCGGCATCAGGCCGCGCGGGCCCAGCACCTTACCGAGGCGGCCGACCAGGCCCATCATGTCCGGGGTCGCGATGCAGCGATCGAAGTCGATCTGGCCGGCGTTGATGCGCTCGACCAGGTCCTCGGCGCCGACGATGTCGGCTCCGGCGGCCTTCGCCTCGTCGGCCTTGCCGGCGCGGGCGAACACCGCGACGCGGACCGTGCGGCCCGAGCCGTTCGGCAGGTTGCACACGCCGCGGACCATCTGGTCCGCGTGGCGGGGGTCGACGCCGAGGTTCATCGCGACCTCAATCGTCTCGTCGAACTTCGCCGTCGCGCGCTCCTTGACGAGCTTCACGGCGTCGGCGAGCGGATAGAGCTTCGTGCGGTCGATGCCGTCACGGGTGGCGCGGACGCGCTTTGCCATCTTCGCCATCGCCTTACTCCACCACCTGCAGGCCCATCGAACGGGCGGAACCCTCGATCATCGCCATGGCCGACTCGACCGTGTCGCAGTTCAGGTCGGGCATCTTCGCCTTGGCGATCTCGGCGATCTGCGCCTTCGTCACCTTGCCGATGAAGCCGCGGCCCGGGGTCTTGTGGCCCGAGGCCGGCTTCTTGCCGAGCTTCAGGTTGGCCGCCTTCTTGAGGAAGTAGGTGACCGGCGGCTGCTTCATCTCGAAGGTGAAGGAGCGGTCCTGATACGCGGTGATGATCACCGGGATCGGCATGCCCTTCTCCATCTGCGCGGTGCGCGCATTGAAGGCCTTGCAGAATTCCATGATGTTGAGACCGCGCTGGCCGAGCGCGGGACCGATCGGGGGCGACGGGTTCGCCGCGCCGGCCGGCACCTGAAGCTTCACGTAGCCCGTGATCTTCTTTGCCATGATGGCTGCTCCTCAGATCGCCGGCGCAAGGAAAGATCACGCTTTCCGGAACGACGGCTGGCACGGCCGGGCTCATGACCCTTCCGTGCCGGGTTTGCAGGTTGCGGTGCGGCACGGACCCCGGCTGGCGACCGGCATGCCTCCCGCAGTGAACGGGCCAAGAGCCCTTCCGCCCGATGGCGGACGCGGCGTCCTAGCCGAAACCGCCGGCCAAGGCAAGGCGGCCAATCCGGAAGCGCCGTGCATCCCCGGCACGCACCGCCGGCCGCGTGGTCGGCGGCAGCATCGACGATGACGGAAAAACGAAGAAAGGCCGGCAGCTTGCCGGCCTTTCCGGAATCATCTCGCGAACCGGACCGGGGCGCCCTGAGGCGGCCTCAGACCTTCTCGACCTGGCCGTACTCGAGCTCGACCGGCGTGGCGCGGCCGAAGATCGACACCGCCACCTTGAGGCGGGCACGACCCTCGTCGACCTCCTCCACGGTGCCGTTGAACGAGGCGAACGGTCCGTCCGACACGCGCACCTGCTCGCCGATCTCGAAGGAGACGGAGGGCTTCGGACGCTCGACGCCGTCGGCGACCTGCCCCTTGATCCGCTCGGCCTCGCGATCCGGGATCGGCATCGGCTTCTTGTCGGTGCCGAGGAAGCCCGTGACCTTCGGGGTGTTCTTGATGAGGTGATAGACGTCGTCGGTCAGGTCGCACTTCACCAGCACGTAGCCAGGAAAGAACTTCCGCTCGGTGTCGATCTTGCGGCCCCGGCGGACCTCCACGACCTTTTCGGTCGGGACCATGACCTCCTCGAACTTCTCGGAAAGGCCGCGCTGCGCGGCCTGGTCCTTGATGGACTGCGCCACCTTGTTCTCGAAGTTCGAATAGGCGTGGACGATGTACCAGCGCATGGACATGGCGGTTCTCCTAGCGTCCGATGCCGAGGACGAGCCCGATCACCCAGCGGATGATCATGTCCGTGAACAGGAAGAAAATGCTCGCCACGATGACCATGACGAAAACCATGGCGGTCGTCACCAGCGTCTCCTTGCGGGTCGGCCAGGTGACCTTCGCGGCCTCGGCCCGGACCTGCTGGAGGAATTCGAAAGGACTTGTCCTCGCCATCGGCGTCCATCGCTGTCATGAGCGGGCGGTCTCGCCGCCCCGGCCTTCCGACCAAGCGCCCGGGAGCGGGGTCACCGCCGGCACCGTTCGATTGCAGGGAAGAGCCGTTCGCTTACGGGAAACCGCGCCGGGGGTCAAGGGACGCCGCGGCAGGAGCGCGGCCGGCGCCGGGCAAAAATGAACCCCCGGACCCGGAGGGTGCGGGGGTCGCCGCCGTCTGGCACGACCGGCGGATCAGGGGCCCGGGCGATGGCAGGAGTGGAGGGACTCGAACCCCCAACCCCCGGTTTTGGAGACCGGTGCTCTAACCAGTTGAGCTACACTCCTCCGCCGCAGGCGCAGGCGACACTTCCGGCCGCCGCGGCAAGGCTATTGGCACGACCTGCCGGGATTGGCAAGCGTCACGACCCGCCTCGCCGCTCGCCACCCAGAAGCTCCCGCACGGCCGCGTCCCGCGCCCTGTCCAACCGGCCGGCAACCAGATTTTCGGGGAGAAACAGATCCGAACGTGAGGTGAGCCGCCCTTTCGAGCAGGGATAGCGGTCGGGACCGCGCACGCTCGCGGTTGCCCTCTCGCGGCCCGACGCCTCCATGACCAGTTGCCGTCGAAGGTCCACCGGAAAACCTTCGGCGTGGCGGAGCACCGGACGGAACTCCGCCAGCATGTCGCGCACCAGGTCGCCCGGGCCGGACGTGTCTCGGCAGTGCTCGCCGTCGATGCGGACACGCAGGAGCGCGTAGAACAGGACCTGGACCGCGGCGGTCTTCGGGTCGGCCCCCGCCCCGTCCCCGGGGCGCGCAGTCCACAGGTCGCGCACCAGCGGCGACGCCACCGCCGTGGTCCCCCCGCCGAAGAGCAGGTCGCGCGCCCAGGGGATCCGCAGAGCGGGCTCGACCTCCGGCCACTTGTCGACCATCGCGGCATAGCGGCCCGTGCCGAGCAGGGTCTTGAGGGGGAGCGTCGGATCCTCGAGCCGGGCCGCCCGCGGCGGCACCGCGGCCGCGGCGGCGACCGTCGCCGGGGCACGCTCCACCGCCAGCCACCAGCCGAGGCCGATACCGACGGCGAAACTGGCGGCAAGGGCGGCGAGGATGGTGAGGTCCCACCGGGTCAGTCGGAAAACCATGCTCGAAACGAAAAAGGGGAGCGCAATGCTCCCTTTCTCCGTCCGTGCACGCGATTCGACCACGAATCGGCGGCTGCAAGCCGCCGATTCTCAATCACCGATTGTCTTCAGGCGATGATGGAGGCGACGACGCCGGCGCCGACCGTGCGGCCACCCTCGCGGATGGCGAAGCGCAGCTTCTCCTCCATGGCGATGGGGGCGATCAGCTCGACCTCCATCGTCACGTTGTCGCCCGGCATCACCATCTCGGTGCCCTCGGGCAGCTTCACCATCCCCGTCACGTCCGTCGTGCGGAAATAGAACTGCGGGCGGTAGTTCGTGAAGAACGGCGTGTGACGGCCACCCTCCTCCTTCGTCAGGATGTACGCCTCCGCCTTGAACTTCGTGTGCGGCTTCACCGAGCCGGGCTTGGCCAGAACCTGGCCGCGCTCCACCTCTTCGCGCTTCGTGCCGCGCAGCAGGCAGCCCACGTTGTCGCCCGCCTCGCCCTGGTCGAGCAGCTTGCGGAACATCTCGACGCCCGTGACCGTCGTCTTGATCGTCGGCTTCAGGCCGATGATCTCGATTTCCTCGCCCACCTTCACCACGCCGCGCTCGATGCGGCCCGTCACCACCGTGCCGCGGCCCGAGATCGAGAACACGTCCTCGACCGGCATCAGGAACGGCTGGTCCTTCGGGCGGTCCGGCTGCGGGATGTACCGGTCGACCTCGGCCATCAGCTTCAGGATCGCGTCATGCCCGATCTCCGGAGAACGGTTCTCCAGAGCGCACAGCGCCGAGCCCTTCACGATCGGGATGTCGTCGCCGGGGAAGTCGTACTTCGACAGAAGCTCGCGAACCTCGAGCTCGACCAGGTCGAGAAGCTCGGGGTCGTCCACCATGTCGACCTTGTTCATGAACACCACCAGCGCCGGGACGCCCACCTGGCGCGCCAGCAGGATGTGCTCGCGCGTCTGCGGCATCGGGCCGTCGGCCGCCGACACCACCAGGATCGCGCCGTCCATCTGCGCCGCGCCCGTGATCATGTTCTTCACGTAGTCGGCGTGGCCGGGGCAGTCGACGTGCGCGTAGTGGCGGTTCGTCGTCTCGTACTCGACGTGCGCCGTCGAGATCGTGATCCCGCGCGCCTTCTCCTCGGGAGCCTTGTCGATCTGGTCGTACGCCGTGAACGTCGCACCACCCGTCTCGGCAAGAACCTTCGTGATCGCCGCCGTCAGCGACGTCTTGCCATGGTCGACGTGACCAATCGTCCCGATGTTGCAGTGCGGCTTAGTCCGCGAGAATTTTTCCTTGGCCATCGCCTTTTCTCAGTCCTCAACGGCCGGCCGCGCCGGCTGGCTCCAAACGCGCGCGGAGATAGGGGGTTTTACGGCAAAGGGCAAGGGTGCCGCTGATGGCGTGAGGCCGATTGGTCGCCCGCTCAAGGTGCCTTGAGCAGCCACTCCACGTATTCCTCGGCAAGCTTGTCGGCCAACCGTACGATCGGCGGACGAGCGCCCACCGCGGCCTCCCCCAGGGCGTGGAGGGGCGCCAGAAGAACTCCCTGCCCGGACGGCATGGACACGCTGAGGTTGGGCGAGGTGACCACGGGGCGCCCCGTCTTGCTGTCGACGAGCGTGACGACTGCGACGAGATTGGGATGCCCGCCGATGATGATCCGGCGGACGGCCGACGGCACATCCACCGAAATGACCTTGACCTCGAGCTTCGCCTTCGCGGGGCCCGTCAACTTGGGGCTCACGATGCGGGCAAACTCGCCGCGGATCTGTTCGGCCACGACGGCACTCACCGCCGCTTCCCCGGCCGGCGACCTGAGATAGTCGCCGCTTTCCGGAAGCGTCGGGTCCAGCCCGGCGGCCTTCAGGACGGCCACTTCGATATCGCCATCCCCCCTCGGCGGCGCATGCACGCTGACCGCCTCGATGAAATACGACCGGATCGCCGAGGGATCGACGGTGTGGGCCGTGACACATGCGCAGAGCAGAAGAACCGCGGAAAGCGCGGCGAGGCGACGGAAAAGGGACATCCTGGCAACCTGGAACCGGGGCCGAGCCCGGGCGAAAACGAATGACTTCAAGAGAAAATGGAGCGGGTGAAGGGAATCGAACCCTCGTATTCAGCTTGGAAGGCTGCTGCTCTACCATTGAGCTACACCCGCCCGCGGCCAGAGATATGCCGCGTCCGGGCGGAGTTGGCAATGGCCGGCTGCTGGTGCCCCGGAGCAAGGCGCAACCCCATCAAGCGAGGCGCCCTTCCCTCCCCCTTGCGGGGAGGGATCAAGGGTGGGGGTCGTGCCGAGGCGTGGATGTTCGACCCCGCCCAGCCGGTCGCCGCCCCTCCCTTCGGTCAAGTGGCCCCACCCCTGCGCCTCCCCGCAAGGGGGAAGGAAGCCGGGCATGAGCCTCGGAGCACTTGGACAGGGAGGCCTGCCGGCCCACCCCTCACCGCGTCCGCAGGTACTCCAGCATCGTCTCGGCGCCCGACACCTGCAGAGGCGAGGAGGTCGGCAGGTCCTGGAAACCCGGTTCGACGAACATCTTCACGATGGCCTTGTCCTCCACCAGCATCGAGTACCGCCAACTGCGCAGGCCCATCCCCTGGTGGGTGCGCAGCACCAGCATCCCCATCTGGCGGGTGAAGTCGCCATTGCCGTCCGGCAGCATGAATACCTTCGCGACGTTCCGGCTCAGCGCCCACTGGTACATCACGAACGCATCGTTCACCGACAGGCACACCACCCGGTCGACGCCGAGCGCGACGAAGTCGTCGTAGTGGCGCTCGTAGCCGGGCAGGTGCGCCTCGGAGCAGGCAGGGGTGAAGGCGCCTGGCAGCGCGAACAGGACGACACGCTTGCCGGCGAAGATCTCGTCGCTGGACACGTCCTTCCACTCGAACGGGTTGGGGCCGCCCAGCGCGTCGTTTCGGACCCGCGTGTGGAAGATCACGTTCGGAACAGTGGCGGGCGTCATCGTCGTCTCCGGGTCGACCGCGGGGGAAGGATGCACTACCTCTTGGCCCACCTCGACCCCCGCATCAAGGAGGACAGCATGAAGCGGACAGCACGGGCCATCTGGAAGGGAACGCTCAAGGACGGCGGCGGCACGCTCGACCTGCAGAGCGGCGTGTTCTCGGGCCAGCCCTACACGTTCAAGATGCGATTCGAGGACGAGCAGGGCCGCTCCGGCACCAACCCGGAGGAGTTGATCGCCGCCGCCCACGCAGGGTGCTTCGCGATGCAGCTCTCGCACTTCCTCGCCGAGAACGGCACGCCGGCGGAGAGCCTCGACGCCACCGCGGCGGTGGAGCTGATCCCCGGCACGGGCATCACCGGCAGCGCGCTCACGCTCGTCGCCAAGGTGCCCGGCATCGACCCGGCCAAGTTCACCGAGCTCGCCGACAAGGCCAAGGGCGCCTGTCCCGTCTCCCGCGCGCTCGGCGCGATCAACGTGACGCTCGACGCGAAGCTCGCCTGAGCGGCCCACGCAGCGCCAAGCGCCGTCCGGACCCGAGCGGTTCGGGCGGCGTTTTCGTTGTTGGATGTGCGCTGCGGCCTGTCTCGTCTCGCCCGCGGCTCGCCGAGCCGAGGCCCCAGTTCCTGCAGAAGGAAGAACTGGCGAAGGCTGGTGGGGGAAGTAGGACTCGAACCTACGAAGGCTTAGCCAGCGGATTTACAGTCCGCCCCCTTTGCCGCTCGGGACATTCCCCCGTCCCAGTCCGCGGGACCGGCCTGACCGGATCCCGTCGCGAAAGAGCCGCCCTGTGAGGCGGCCCGGCGCGTGCCGGGTCTTATGGTGACCCGCCCCTGCGAAGTCAACCGGAATTTGCCCGGCGGATCATGTCCGTTGCCCTCGCGGCGGGCCCGTGCGACACCGGCGCCGGAGACCGCGATGACCCGACGCCGCCGCAGCCATGACCGCCGCCCGGGCGACCGGCCCGACCCCGCCGGGGCCGGCTGGGATCCCCGCGACGCCGACCGCCGCCCGGAGCGGCATCGCGAGCCCGCCGGCCGGGCCGGACCGGAGCGCCGTCCCCGTGGCGACGGCGAGCGCGGCGCCGGCATCCCCCGCAGCGGGCGGCCCATCCTCTATGGGTTCCACACGGTGGCAGAGGCGATCGCCAACCCTCGGCGCGTCGTCCATGCAGTCTACGTCACCGCGAACGCCGCCCCCCGGCTCGCCGAACTCACTGGCGGGATGAAGCCCGCCCCGACGGTCGTGTCGGGCGACGACCTGACGCGGCTGCTGGGTCCCGACGCCGTGCACCAGGGCGTGGCGGCCGAGGTCGACAACCTCCCCGCGCTCGGCCTGCACGACCTTCCCGACGACGGCGTCGTGGTGATGCTCGACCAGGTCACGGACCCGCACAACGTGGGCGCGATCCTGCGCAGTGCCGCCGCCTTCGGCGCGACGGGCCTCGTGATGACGGAGCGTCACTCCCCCGAGGCGACCGGAGTCCTCGCCAAGACCGCGTCGGGCGCGCTGGAGCACGTTCCGCTGGTGGTCGTGGGCAACCTCGCGCAGGCGCTCGCGGTGCTCGGCGAGCGCGGCTTCTGGCGCATCGGTCTCGATTCGGATGGCGAGGAGACGCTGGCTCGCGCCGTGGCGCGCCCGCCGGTCGCCCTCGTGCTCGGTGCGGAAGGAAAGGGCCTGCGTCGGCTGACCCGGGAGCGCTGCGACGCCCTCGCCCGGCTCGACGTGCCGGGCAAGATCCGAAGCCTCAACGTGTCGAACGCTGCGGCCGTGTCGCTCTACGCGGTCACGACCGCCCTCGCCGGCAAGCCCTGACGCCCGTCAGGGCTGCGACACCACGATGATGCGCGGGTTGGTCGTCGCTTCGGCCGTGAAGCCGTCCCCGATCCGCACGATGCGCGCGGTGCCGACCATGTCGGTCCGCGGCTCGGCGCGCTCGACCACGCTGACCGAGGGCGCGGGCGCGGTCGCCGCTCCGCTGAGCACGACGAAGGCAGGCGCCTCGCCGCTCGTCGTGACGTAGCCGGGCTTCACCGGCAGGTCGGCCGCCGTCGGCAGCCGCGGCGGCCCGGATGGGGCCGTTCCGACGTTGACGATCACGTTGGTGACCGAGGGCGCCTGGCCCCAGCCCGGGCCCCACCACGGCCAGCCGGCGCCCGCATACACGCCGAGCGGACTCCAGCGGCGCCCGAGCAGCGCGCCGTGATGCGGAAGATTCGGCCGGTTCATCACCGGAAAGCCGGGCCCGCCGGGGCGGTTCAGGCCGCCGAAGGCACCGCCGCCCATGGGGCCGGAGGCCCGATCGAAGGCGTGGGCGGCACCGGCACAGCACAAAAGGGCCGTGGCGGCGGCCAGGCCTGACAGGATTCTCATGGGAAACGCACTCCGAACGCGATGCCGCCGCATCTGGTCGGGGAGTTTACGATTTCTTAACCAGCCTGCGAAGCCCGGCCTCGAAACAGGGTGAACGCGCCTCCGGGTTTGTGCGGACTCCGAAGGTCGGACGACCAAAGCACGACGACCAAAGCACGGCTGAACAACGTGGTTTGCCTCGGCTAGTGTCCCGCCCATCGCGAGTCAGTCGACGGCGCCGCAGGTCCCGGATTCCACCGATCCGGGGCACGGGAGGTCTTTGCCGTCTGAAGCCTGCCGCCGGCAGGTCCGGGCTCGGTCGGGAGGACTGCATGTCAGCGAGTTACGAGACCATCGAACGAATGCCGGCCTACAGGGAGCTCGTGCGCAAGCGCTCCTCCTTCGGCTGGACGCTCTCGGTCGCCATGCTGGTGATCTACTTCGGCTTCATCCTGCTGGTCGCCTACGCGCCGAAGTTCCTCGGCACGCCGATCGGCACGGGCGTCACCACCATCGGCATCCCGGTGGGCCTCGCAGTCATCGTGTCCGCCTTCGTGCTGACCGGCATCTACGTGCGCCGGGCCAACAGCGAGTACGACGCGCTCGTGCGCCAGATCGTCGAGGAGGCGCGCTGATGTCCGTCCTGTCTCGCACCCTAGCGGCGGCCTCCGCCGCCGTCGCCGCCCTCGCCCCCACGCTCGCCCTCGCCGCCGGCGCGGTGGAAGGCGGCGCCAAGCAGGCCACCAACTGGCCGGCCATCGGCATGTTCGTAGCCTTCGTCGGCCTCACGCTCGTCATCACCTACTGGGCAGCCCGGCAGACCAAGTCGGCGGCGCAGTTCTACTCCGCCGGCGGTGGCATCACCGGCTTCCAGAACGGCCTCGCCATCGCGGGCGACTACATGTCGGCGGCCTCGTTCCTCGGCATCTCCGGCCTTGTCTACACCTCAGGCTACGATGGCCTCATCTACTCGGTAGGCTGGCTCGTCGGCTGGCCGATCGTGACGTTCCTGATCGCCGAGCAGCTGCGCAACCTCGGCAAGTTCACCTTCGCCGACGTGGCCTCCTTCCGCCTCTCGCAGACGGAGATCCGCATCCTGGCGGCCTGCGGCTCGCTGGTGACGGTGGCCTTCTACCTGATCGCGCAGATGGTCGGCGCCGGAAAGCTCATCCAGATCCTGTTCGGCCTCGACTACTGGATGGCCGTCGTGATCGTCGGCGCGCTGATGATCGTCTACGTCACCTTCGGGGGCATGGTCGCCACCACCTGGGTGCAGATCATCAAGGCCTGCCTGCTGCTCGCCGGCGCGTCGTTCATGGCCTTCGCCGTGCTCTACCACTTCGGCTTCAGCACCGAGACGCTGTTCAAGACGGCCACCGAGGTGCACCCGAAGAAGCTCGCCATCATGGAGCCCGGCTCGCTGGTGACGAACCCGCTCTCGGCGATCTCGCTCGGCCTCGCGCTGATGTTCGGCACCGCCGGCCTGCCGCACATCCTGATGCGGTTCTTCACGGTCGCCGACGCCAAGGCGGCCCGGAAGTCCGTGTTCTACGCCACCGGCTTCATCGGCTACTTCTACATCCTCACCTTCATCATCGGCTTCGGCGCGATCACGCTCGTCTCCACCAACCCCGAGTTCCTCGACCCGGCGCTTCTCGCGAAGGGCCCGATCGCGGCGCTCAAGGGCGGCTCGAACATGGCGGCGATCCATCTCGCCAACGCGGTCGGCGGAAGCCTCTTCCTCGGCTTCATCTCGGCCGTCGCCTTCGCCACCATCCTCGCGGTGGTGTCGGGACTGGCGCTCGCCGGCGCCTCTGCCATCAGCCACGACCTCTATGCCTCGGTGATCAAGCGCGGCAAGGCGGTCGAGCAGGACGAGATCCGCGTCTCCAAGATGGCGTCGGTGGCCCTCGGCCTCCTCGCCGTGGTGCTCGGCATCGTCTTCGAGAACCAGAACGTCGCCTTCATGGTCGGCCTCGCCTTCGCCATCGCGGCGTCGTGCAACTTCCCCGTGCTGGTCATGTCGATCTTCTGGAAGGGCCTGACGACGCGCGGCGCGCTGATCGGCGGCTTCCTCGGCCTGATCAGCGCGGTGAGCATGGTCGTGCTCTCGCCGTCGGTCTGGGAAACGACGCTCGGCTTCGCCAAGGGCTCGGCGCCGTTCCCCTACGACAACCCGGCGCTGTTCTCGATGCCGATCGCCTTCATCGGGATCTGGCTGTTCTCCAAGCTCGACTCGAGCGCGCGGGCCAAGGCCGAGCAGGCCGCCTTCGAGGCCCAGTACGTGCGGTCGCAGACCGGCATCGGGGCGTCGGGCGCCGCCGCCCACTGACAGGGACAGGAAGGGGCGCCTCCCTCCCCGCGCCCCTCCACGCTGCGGCCGGCTCCGTGCTTGCGGACCGGCCGCCCTTTTTTCCAGAGTACCCTCGCTCGCGCTTGCCGGAGCAGCCATGCCCAAGGCATTCGATGCCGCGAACCCGCCCTTCGACCGGCTCGACCCGGCCGAGGCCGACATGCTTCGCGAGGGGATGGACATCGGCTACTGGCGCCCCGGCGAGACCATCCAGGCCCAGGGTGCGGCCGCGGAAGGCCTCTACGTCGTCATCAAGGGCACCGTCGAGGAGCGCGAGGACGACGAGCTCGTCGCGCTCCTTGGCCCCAAGGACTCCTTCGACGGCCGCGCCGTCGTGCAGGGCCGCAGCGCACACGCCTTCATGGCGCGCGAGGAGACGCTCGCCTACATCATCCCCCGCGGGCTCGTGCTCGCGGCGATCGAGCGCAACCCGCGCTTCGCCTCGTTCTTCTTCCTCGAGATCTCGCGCAAGCTCGAGGCCGTCGCCCGCGACGAGGAGGACCAGCGCGTCGGCACGCTGATGCGCGCCCGCGTCCGCGACGTGTTCCTGCAGCCCGCCGTCTTCATCGACGCCTCCGACAGCATCGAGAAGGCCGGCCACACGATGCGCGACGTGAATACGAACGCGCTGTTCGTCACCGACGGCCCGCGCACCGGCATCGTCACCGGCATGAACCTGTCGAAGGGTGCCGTCCTGCAGCGCCTGCCGCTGGAGACGCCGGTCGGCCGGCTCGCGCACTACGACGTCGCCACCGTCGCTCCGGACGACTTCGTCTCGTCGGCACTGCTGATGATGACCAAGCACAACAAGCGGCGCCTCGCCGTGCACGACGGCGAGAGCTACGTCGGCATCATCGAGGACATCGACCTGCTCGGCTTCATCGCGGGCAACACGCAGCTCGTCGCCGGCCGTATCGACCGGGCGGGGAGCCTCGACGACCTCGCCGCCGCAGCGCGCGAGATCGAGGGACAGGTCCGCCTGCTGAGGCGGCAAGGCGTCAAGGTCGAGGTGATCGCCGAGATCGTGTCCGACCTGAACCGCCGCCTGTTCGCCAAGCTGTTCGCGCTCCTCGCCCCGCCCTCCGTCCGCCGCGACGCCTGCCTGATCGTCATGGGCAGCGAGGGGCGCGGCGAGCAGACGGTACGCACCGACCAGGACAACGGCCTCGTCCTGCGCCAGCCCATCCCGGCGGAGGATCTCGACCAGTTCCGGGCGGCTTTCTCGGAGGCCCTGGCTTCGTTCGGCTTCCCGCCCTGCCCGGGCGGAGTGATGGTGTCGAACCCGGCGTGGTGCCGCACGCTCGCGGACTGGCAGGCCGAGCTGCGCCGCTGGATAGCGCTGCCGGACGAGGCCGCGCACATGAACATGGCGATCCTGTTCGACTCGCAGGCCGTGGCGGGCGACGCGTCGCTTCTGGACACCCTGCGGGCCGACCTGATGGCCGCCGCCTCGGGCGAGCAGGCCTATCTGGCCCACTTCGCCCGGGCGGTCGACGCATTCCCCTCCCCCATCGGCCTTTTCAACACGCTCATCACGGCGGAGGGAAAAGGCGACAGCCTCGATCTCAAGAAGGGGGGCATCTTCCCGGTCGTCCACGGCGCCCGCGCCCTGGCGCTGGAGAAGCGCATCGAGGAAACCTCGACGGCCGGCCGGATCGGCCGGCTGGCCGACCTCGGCGTGCTGCGCCGGGAGGATGCGCGCGAACTCGTGCAGGCCTTCCACTTCCTGTCCGGCCTGCGCCTCGACGCCCAGCTCTCGCACGACGGCGGCAAGTCCGGCACGCTGGTGCGCCCGTCGGCGCTTTCCTCCATGGAGCGCGACCTGCTGCGCGACGCCTTCGTCGTCGTGAAGCAGTTCCGCGCGGTGGTGAGCCGGCACTTCGGCCACGGGCTGTTCTGAGGAGGCGCCATGCTGCGGGCGCTGCGCCGGCTGTTCCACCAGGCCACCATCCACCGGCAGGAGTACCGCTTCCTGTTCCGGCCGGGGCCGCCCGACGAATTCGTCGTGGTCGACTGCGAGACGACGGGCCTCGACACGAAGCGCGACGAGATCGTCACCATCGCGGCGATCCCGGTCCGCGGCGATCGGATCCTGACCAGCGAGCGATTCGAGGCGACCCTGAAGCCCGACACGCCCATGCAGGCCGACGCGATCAAGGTGCACCGCCTTCGCGAGGCGGACGTCGAGGGCGGGCGCCTCATCGACAAGGTGCTGCCGGAGTTCCTGCACTTCATCGGCGGGCGGCCGCTGGTCGGCTACTACATCGACTTCGACGTCGCGATGCTCGACAAGGCCGTGCTGCTGTTCATGGGAGCGGGGCTGCCCAACCCGCGCATCGAGGTCTCGGCGCTCTACCACGAGCGCAAGTACGGCGACGCCCCGCCCGGCACGCGCATCGACCTTAGCTTCGCCGCGATCCTGAAGGACCTCGGCCTGCCGGTCCTAGCCCAGCACGACGCAGTCAACGACGCGCTCATGACGGCGATGATGTTCGTGATGCTGCGCGACCTGAAGAAGCGCGGAATCCGCATCCCGCGAGAGCGCATGCGACCGGCCGACGGGGTGCTCGCGACTTGAACTAATTTCCGTCAGACGAAGGTTGAATCACATAAGCGCCTGACTTCCGGTACGTTTCCCGCACTCTCGGGATCTGTTCCCGAACCGACTGCGGCGGACCCCCGGCGCCAACAAACGATCGAACACCGCGAACGGTGTCGGAGGAAACCGGCGAGGCCAGTGCCCCGCCACAACTCTCTCAGTCGCTGCCTGTGGCGGGCGCCGTCGATGGACGGTTGCCCGGATGATGGGGTTTTGCGCCCCCGCGGGCGGCGACGGGTCAGGCTCTAAGGAGACACGTCCATGACCATGGCAGCAGCGGCGGGTGACCAGCGGTCCCGCCCGATGACGCGAGAGGAGAAGAGGGTCATCCTCGCCTCGTCGCTCGGTACCGTCTTCGAGTGGTACGACTTCTACCTGTACGGCTCGCTCGCCGTGATGATCGGCGCCCAGTTCTTCTCGGCCTTCGACGTCACGACCCGCAACGTGTTCGCGCTGCTGGCCTTCGCCGCCGGCTTCCTCGTCCGCCCGTTCGGCGCGCTTGTCTTCGGACGGCTCGGCGACCTCGTCGGCCGCAAGTACACCTTTCTCATCACGATCCTGATCATGGGCCTGTCGACCTTCGGCGTCGGCCTGCTGCCCAGCTACGCCACCATCGGCTGGATCGCCCCGGTCATCCTCATCATCCTGCGCATGCTCCAGGGCCTGGCGCTGGGCGGCGAGTACGGCGGCGCGGCGGTCTATGTGGCCGAGCACGCCCCGCGCGGGCGCCGCGGCTTCTACACCTCGTGGATCCAGACCACGGCGACGATGGGCCTCCTGCTCTCGCTCGTCGTCATCCTGGCGCTGCGCCTGACGCTCGGCGAAGCGGACTTCGCCGCCTACGGCTGGCGCATTCCGTTCCTGCTCTCGGTCTTCCTGCTCGCCGTCTCGGTCTGGATCCGGCTGCAGATGGAGGAGAGCCCGGCCTTCCGGAAGATGAAGGAGGAGGGCAAGACCTCCAAGGCGCCGCTCGCCGAGGCCTTCGGCCAGTGGAAGAACCTGCGCGTGGTCATCCTCGCCCTGCTCGGCATGGTCGCCGGCCAGGCGGTGGTCTGGTACACGGGCCAGTTCTACGCCCTGTTCTTCCTGCAGAGCATCCTGAACGTCGACCTGTTCTCGGCCAACGTGCTGATCGCCTGGTCGCTGCTCATCGGCACCGGCGGCTTCATCGTCTTCGGTTCGCTGTCCGACCGCATCGGCCGCAAGCCGGTGATCCTGGCCGGCTGCCTGATCGCCGCCCTCACCTACTTCCCGCTCTTCCAGTACCTCACCAAGGTCGCCAACCCCGACCTCGACAAGGCCCTGACGAGCGTGAAGGTGCAGGTCGTCGCCGACCCGGCGAGCTGCGGCTCGGTGTTCGATCCCGTCGGCATCCGCACCTTCACCGCGCCCTGCGACGTGGCCCGCGTGGCCCTCGCCCGCTCGGCCGTGAAGTACGAGTTCGTCCCGGCGCCCGCCGGCGCGGCTCCGAAGGTGATGGTCAACGACAAGGAAGTTGCCATTGCCCCGGCGCTGCCGGCCAACATGACGGCGTTCCGCAACGCCGCCGTCGAGGCGGGCTACCCGAAGGCGGGCAACCCGAACATCGTGAAGACCACGTCGATCATCCCGACGACGGGGCAGGCCTGGACGACCATCGGCATCCTGACCATCTTCGTCATCTACGTGACGATGGTGTACGGCCCGATCGCCGCCGCGCTGGTCGAGTTCTTCCCGACCCGCATCCGCTACACCGCGATGTCGCTGCCCTACCACATCGGCAACGGCTGGTTCGGCGGCTTCCTGCCCCCGACCGCCTTCGCCATGGTGGCGGCCACCGGCGACATCTTCTTCGGCCTCTGGTACCCGGTGGTGATCGCGCTCGCGACCTTCGTCATCGGCATGCTCTTCGTGCCCGAGACCAAGGACCGCGACATCTACGCCGACTGACGGAAGCGAGGGGCGCCCCGGCGCCCCTCCCCTTCGCGACCAAGAGAAAGGCCCCGTCGCATCGCGACGGGGCCTTTTCCTTGATCCGTTCCCGGGAGAAGCCGCGTCAGTACGCGTCGCACACGCGGACGCGGCGGACCTCCCAGCCCCAGCCCTCGACCCACACGCGCTGGCGGCGCACGTAGCACTCGGGCTCCGGCTCCATGTAGACGGGCCGGGGCGGCGGGGCGGCATAAACGGGAGCGGGTGCCGGATAGGCGTAGGCCGGGCGCGAACCGGCGATGGCGGCGCCGAGCGCCAGCCCGCCGATGGCCCCGACGGCCGCGGCCGCGCCGGGCGACCAGCCGCCACCCCGGCGGTAATAGTAGTCGGCCGACGCCGGGGCGACGCTCCCGGCGGTGACGGCCGCCAGCGTCAGGGCCGCGAGGGCGCCGCGAAAGAGGGTCGTCTTGGTCATGTCAGGCTCCGGGGTCTGCAAACGCGAGCGTGGAGATTCGTAGGATCATCGCGCTGAATGAGGAATGAATGTCTGGTGGCAGGATTGTGGCAGGGGTCGGGTGCTTCGGCGGCGGCCACGGTCACACTCGCAAGACGCCTCGTCCGGGTGGAGAAACCGCGGGAATCCTTGACTCCGGTACGCAAAACGCTGAGACGAAGGGCTGTCGCCGCAAGCGATCCCCGGGGCCGGTTTAGCTCAGTTGGTAGAGCAGCCGCCTTGTAAGCGGCAGGTCGCGTGTTCGAGTCACGCAACCGGCACCAGGATCGCCCGGCGCCGCGATTTTTTGTCTCACGCGTTGGCTCCGGACGGATCCGCGGGCAAACGGCATTTCTGGAAGCAGGATACCATGGACGGTCTTCACGCCCTCTCCGAGCGCCTTCGCCAGGCCCAGCGCGACCTCATCCTGAAGGCGGCGGAGTCCACCTCGCTTCCGCCGGACGGCGTGATCCGCAAGATCAGCGAGCTCGAGAACGCCATCGTCGCGGTCGATGCGCTGATCGAGGAGATGAACCACCGCCGACGCTGACCGGCCGGCGCGCCATGCACCCCGGCCGTTTCGGCAGCGGGTGTCCTGGCGGGTGGGCGTGAACCGATGGTGGCATCGATGTCGCGTGACCCGATCCTCGGAGTCCTGCTGGCTGGCGGCCTCGCGCGCCGGATGGGGGGCGGCGACAAGCCGCTCCGGGACGTGGCCGGCCGCTCCATGCTGGCTCGGGCCATCGACCGCCTGGCGCCGCAATGCGCCGCGCTCGCCCTGAACGCCAACGGCGACCCGTCGCGCTTCGAGGCCTTCGGGCTGCCGGTCGTGCCCGACAGCGTGCCCGGCTTCGCGGGACCGCTTGCGGGGATCCTCGCCGGCCTCGACCACGCATCCGCGCAACCGGGCACGACGCATGTCGTCAGCGTCGCCGCCGACTGTCCCTTCCTGCCCCGCGATCTCGTCGCCCGCTTCGCGGCGGCGTGCGGCGAGGACGGCGCGGACATCGCCTGCGCAGCATCGGCCGGGCAGACGCACCCCGTCATAGGCCTCTGGCCGGTCCGCCTGAGGGACGACCTGCGACGCGCGCTCGTCGACGAGGACCTGCGCAAGATCGACCGGTTCACGGCACGCTACCGCGTCGCGACCGTGGAATGGCCCGCCGAACCGGTGGATCCGTTCTTCAATGCCAACACGCCGGAGGACGTGGCCGAAGCGGAGCGCCTTGCAACGCTTCACCCCGACCTGTAAATCTCGTGCAACGGGTGCAGGCTCCCGCAGTTCGCGAGCGGTGCCAGTAGCTTGGGAGAATTTCGATGAAGATGATCGTGATCGCAGGCCTGATCGCCGTCGTCGGCGCCGTCGGCGCGATGATGGTGCTCAATGAGCGGTTCCAGCGCCCGGTCTACGAGGCCTACTCGACCACGGGTGCGCGCGTCGGCGATCCCGGCGACAACCTGGTCGGACGGGATTGGCCGAGCGTCTACAAGGCCGACCACAGGAGCTGATCGTCAGCGCAGCACTGCGTAGGCGAGGAACCCGACGACGTCGCCCGGCGCGACCGACGTGACCGCCTCAGGCAGTTCCACGAGACCGTCCGTTTCCGTCAGGGACGTGATCACACCCGCGCCGTCGCGCGGGTGTTTTCGTGCCAGGACCCTGCCATCGTCGCCCCGCGCGAGCGCAACGCGGACATATTCCCTCCGCCCCTCCTTCTTGCGGTAGGCGAAATCCGCCACGACGGGCAGCGGCAGGGGCCGGGCGAAGGCCTCGCCCGCCAGCGCCGCGACCAGCGGCCGCACCACGTGGGCGAAGGTCACGAAGACGGCGACGGGATTGCCCGGCAGCCCGATCACGGGGGTCCCTGCCACGACCGCCATAGCGACCGGTCGGCCCGGCTTGATGGCCAGCCGCCAGAACACGAGCGATCCCTCCCCTTCCAGCGCGGCGCGCACATGGTCCTCCTCGCCGGTCGAGACGCCGCCCGACGTGACGATGAGGTCGTGGTCATGCGCGGCGCCCCGGACCGCCTCGGCGACCGCCTCGCGACGGTCCGGGAGGATGCCGAGGTCGCTCACCTGCGCGCCGAGGCGCCGCAGCAGCGCCTGAAGGACGAACCGGTTCGAATCGTAAAGAGCGCCCGGCCTGAGCGCAGCGCCCGGATCGAGCACCTCGTTGCCGGTCGAGAACACGGCGACGCGCAGTCGGCGCCGGACCGTGACGGACCGCAGGCCGAGCGCAGCCAGCAGCGCGATGTCCTGCGGCGTGAGCCGGCGCCCTGCCGCGACCACCGTCGAGCCGGCCGGCGTGTCCTCGCCGGCGAGCCGCCGGTTGGCACCCGCCTTCAGGCCGGGCGGCAGGATGACCCGGGCTCCGTCGATCCGGACGTCCTCCTGCATGTAGACGGTGTCGGCGTCCGGCGGCATCGGCGCGCCGGTGAAGATGCGAATGGCCGAGCCGGGCCGCAGCGCCCCGCCCGCCGCCATGCCTGCCGCAAGGCGCCCCTCCACGGGCAGAACCGTGTCGGCCCCGGGCACGAGGTCCGCCGCACGCACCGCGTAGCCATCCACGGCCGAATTGTCGAAAGGCGGCAGGTTCACGGGTGCGACGATCGGTGAAACCGTCACCCGCCCATCCGCCTCCGTGAGCTGAACCTCTTCGTGGCCCTCGATGGCGGCGATGCGGGACGCCAGCAGCGCCACGCCCTCGTCCACCGACATCAGCTCACCGCCGAAGGCGAAGCTGTCCGCGCTGAGCTGCGCCATCAGGCCTTCTCCCGGGGCCCCTGCGCCAGGGCCTTCATCGTGTCCTCGACTGGCATCGCCGCCTCCAGCACCAGTTTGGCGATGCCCTCCACGTCATCCAGATGGATCTGGCGGGGCGCTCCGTCGAGGGGCGGCCCGTCCGATGCGACGGCGACGATGGCTGGGTCGTCGGGAAACAGCGGCGGTTTGCCATTGGCGAGTCGGTGCACCTCGAGCTTGCGGTGCCGTTCCCGCTTGAATCCCTCGACGATCACGAGGTCGACCGGCGAGAGCCGTCGGAGGAGGTCCGGAAGCCGGGGCTCGCCCTCGTCGCGCAGTTCATGCATCAGCGCCCAGCGACGGGACGACGCGATCAGGACTTCGGACGCCCCGGCCTGCCGGTGCTCATGGGAGTCCTTGCCGGGCCTGTCGATGTCGAAGGCGTGGTGGGCGTGCTTGACGGTCGAGACACCGACCCCCCGCTGACGCAGGACAGGGATCAGGCGGACCAGGAGAGTGGTCTTGCCGGCGCCGCTCCAGCCGGCCAGTCCGATGACGCGCATGCTGTGATCCGCAAAGGAAACGCCCGGGAGACGACCTCCCGGGCGCATGGTCGGTGCAATAGGCCGGAAGGTCTACTCGGCAGGAACGGCGTGGGGCATGTTGCCCTTCGCCTTGGTCTCCTCGACCCAGAGCGCGTGGTGCTCCTTGGCCCAGTTGATGTCGACCTCGCCCGACCCCATGGCGTCGAAGGCGCCCTGCATGCCGATCGAGCCGATGTAGATGTGGGCGAGCATAACCGCCGTCAGCAGCGCGGCGACGACCGCGTGGACGATCTGGGCGAGCTGGATGTCGCCGATGGTCGTCCCCCAGAATGGGAAGAGGAGGATGACGCCGGTGAACGACAGCGCCGCGCCGCCCAGGATCACCGACCAGAAGATCATCTTCTGGCCGCCGTTGAACTTGCCCGCCGGGGGGTGCTCCTTGCCGAGCAGGCCGCCGCCCGCCTTGAACCACGCGACGTCGCGCCCGTTCGGGATGTTGTCCGCGATCCAGATGAGCAGCATCAGGACGAGACCGACGGTGAACGGGAACGCCAGGTAGTTGTGGGCGTACTTGGCGAACTGCGAGAAGGCGGTGAAGGCCTCCGGACCGACGATCGGCAGGAGGATGTGGCGGCCGAAGGTGACGTTCAGCCCGCTGATCGCCAGCACGATGAAGCACGAGGCCGTCAGCCAGTGCACGAACCGCTCGAAGCCGTTGAAGCGCAGGATGCGAAGGCCGGAGAGACCGGCCTCGATCATGATGCGGCCGCGGGTCGTGTAGAAGCCCAGCAGCACCACCAGCATGCCGAGGATGGCGATGCCTGCGACCCACGGGATCGTGGAGTTGTGGACCTTGCGCCAGTCGCCGCCCGGCTGCATGAGCACGCCGGCCTTGGCGTCGGGGATGCTGACGCGCCCCTCGACCTGGCGCAGCTGCATCAGGAGCTGGTCCTCCTTGACGGCGGCAGCGGTCGGGTTGTTCGGCTGCTGCGCCATCGCCGGTGCGCAGACGGAGAGAGCAACGGCCAGCGCCAGCATCGCCAGGATGCCGTGGGCCGAAAAGAAGGTCCGGAAAGACTGGCGGAGAGCCATGTCGGAAGTCCTCGATGGGTTGCGGAAGCGGCGCCCCCCCCGGGGGGCGCCGCGTCGACGCGGGCGGCGTCAGATCGCCACCGTCTCCTTGTAGGCCGTCTTCCAGCCCCAGGCGCCGGAGCCGTAGCCGCGCTTCACGACACGCTCCTTGTAGATCTGCGCGATGATGTCGCCATCTCCGGCGAGCAGGGCCTTCGTCGAGCACATCTCGGCGCACAGCGGCAGCTTGCCCTCGGCGAGGCGATTGGCGCCGTACTTGACGTACTCCGCCATCGTGTCCCCGCCGTCCGGCCCGCCGGCGCAGTAGGTGCACTTGTCCATCTTCCCGCGGGAGCCGAAGTTGCCGACCTTCGGGTACTGCGGCGCGCCGAAGGGGCACGCGTAGAAGCAGTAGCCGCAGCCGATGCACAGGTCCTTGTTGTGCAGGACGATGCCGTCGGCCGTGGTCAGGAAGCAGTCCACCGGGCAGACGGCCTGGCACGGCGCATCCGTGCAGTGCATGCACGCCATGGAGATGGAGCGCTCGCCAGGCTTGCCGTCGTTGATGGTGACGACGCGGCGCCGGTTGATGCCCCACGGCACCTCGTGCTCGTTCTTGCAGGCCGTGACGCAGGCGTTGCACTCGATGCAGCGGTCGGCGTCGCAGAGAAACTTCATGCGAGGCATTGGTTCGTCTCCCCCTTACGCCGCGCTGATCTGGCAGAGCGTGACCTTGGTCTCCTGCATGCCCGTCACCGGGTCATAGCCGTAGGTGGTCACGGTGTTCACGGATTCGCCGAGCACGATCGGATCGGCGCCCTTCGGATACTTGCTGCGCTGGTCCACGCCCTGGAACCAGCCGGCGAAGTGGAACGGCATGAACGCCACGCCCTTCGCCACACGCTCGGTCACCAGCGCCTTGACCCGCGCCTTGGAGCCGTACTGCGGGCCGGTGACCCACACCCAGCCGCCGTCGCTGATGCCGCGGGCCTGCGCGTCGGACGGATTGATCTCGACGAACATGTCCTGCTGAAGCTCGGCCAGCCACCGGTTGGAGCGGGTCTCCTCGCCGCCGCCCTCGTATTCGACGAGGCGACCGGAGGTGAGGATGATCGGGAACTCCTTGGCGACGTTCTTCTCGACCGCCGTCTTCTGCACGGTGGCGCCGATGTTCGGCATGCGCAGCTGGCGGCCATCCGGCAGCGCCGGATACTTCGCCACGAGGTCCGGACGGGCCGTGTAGACCGGCTCGCGGTGGATCGGGATCGGGTCGGGCAGGTTCCACGCCACGGCGCGGGCCTTGCCGTTGCCGAACGGGATGCACCCGTGCTCCAGCGCCACGCGCTGGATGCCGCCCGAGAGGTCGATCGCCCAGCTCACGCCGTCGGGGTTGTTGCCGCCGATGCGGTTGATCGTGGCGAGTTCCGCCTCGGTCAGGTCCTTGTCCCACCCGAGCTTCTTCAGGATGCCGAAGGTGAACTCCGGATAGCCGTCCTTCAGCTCCGAGCCCACCGAGTAAGAGCCCTCGGAGAGCAACGTCGCGCCCTGGTACTCCGTGCCGAAGCGGGCGCGGAACGTGCCGCCGCCGTCCTTCACGTGCAGGTTGGTGTTGTAGAGGATGTGCGTGCCCGGGTGCTTGAACTCCGGCGTGCCCCAGCACGGCCACGGCAACCCGTAGTAGTCACCCTTGTTCGGGCCATCCTTGGCGCGCAGCGACACGAGGTCGAAGTCGCCCTGGTTGGCCATGTGGGCCTTCAGGCGCTCGGGCGACTGGCCGGTGTAGCCGGTGGACCACCCGCCGCGGTTGATCTCCCGCAGGATGGACTCGGCCTCCGGCTCGTCGCCGAACTTGCCCTTCACCATCTTGAAGTTCTTGTTCAGCTCGGCGCCGAAGCCGAGCTTGGTGGCCAGCTTCGAGATGGCCCAGTAGTCGTTCGCCGACTCGAAGATCGGGTCGACCACTTTCTCGCCCCACTGGATCGAGCGGTTGGACGCCGTGCGCGAGCCCGAGCACTCGAACTGCGTGCAGATCGGGAGCAGGTAGGTGCCGTTCTTGCGCTCGGAGAGCGCGGCGAACGTGGTCGGATGCGGATCGGCAACGACGAGAAGTTCAAGCTTCTCGAGGCCCTTCGCCACCTCCGGCATCCGCGTCACGGTGTTGCCGCCGTGGCCGAAAACCACCATGCCCTTGATGTTGTCGCGCTGGTCGACCTGGTCGGCCGGCATCAGCGCGGCGTCGAACCAACGCGTAGTGGTGATGCCGGGGGTCTCCATGTTCTGCTTGCGGTTGCGCGCGGGGCGGCCGGCCTTGGCCGGAACCTCGTCGAAGCGCGACTGCAGCCAGTCGTAGGAGACGTCCCACACGCGGGCCCAGTGCCGCCACGCGCCCTCGACCAGGCCGTAGTAGCAGGGGAGGTTGCTGACATCGAGGCCCATGTCCGTGGCGCCCTGCACGTTGCAGTGGCCGCGGAAGATGTTGGCGCCCGTGCCCTCGGCGCCGACGTTGCCGGTCGCCAGCAGCAGCGTGCAGTAGGCGCGCACGTTGGCCGTGCCCACCGTCTTCTGCGTCGCGCCCATGCACCAGATCAGGGTGGACGGCTTCTCCTTGGCGAACTTCTCCGCGACGCGCTTCAGCTGCTCGCCGGGAACGCCGGTGACGCGCTCCACCTCGTCAGGCGTCCACTTGTCCACCTCCTTGCGGAGCTGGTCCATGCCGTAGACGCGCTGCTTGATGAACTCCTTGTCCTCCCAGCCGTTCTGGAAGATGTGCCACATGATCCCGTAGATCACCGGGATGTCCGTGCCGGGACGGATGCGGACGTATTCCGTGGCGTGGGCGGCCGTGCGGGTGAAGCGCGGGTCGATGACGATCATGTTGGCGCGGTTGAGCTCCTTGCCCTCCAGCACGTGCTGGAGCGACACGGGGTGCGCCTCCGCAGGGTTTCCGCCCATGATGATCATGGTCTTCGACTTGCGGATGTCGTTGTAGCTGTTCGTCATCGCGCCGTAGCCCCACGTGTTGGCGACGCCGGCGACGGTCGTGGAGTGGCAGATGCGGGCCTGGTGGTCGACCGAGTTGGTGCCCCACATGGCCGCGAACTTGCGGTAGAGGTAGGCGCCCTCGTTCGACATCTTCGCCGAGCCGAGGAGGAACACGCTGTCGGCGCCCGACTGCTCGCGCAGCTGGAGCATCTTGTCGCCGATCTCGTTGATGGCGACGTCCCAGGTGATCCGCTGCCACTCGCCGTTGACGAGCTTCATCGGGTACTTCAGGCGGCGGTCGCCGTGCACCAGCTCACGCACGGAAGCGCCCTTGGCGCAGTGCGAGCCGCGGTTGATCGGGCTGTCCCAGGCCGGCTCCTGGCCGACCCAGACGCCGTTCTGCACCTCGGCGACGACGGTGCAGCCGACCGAGCAGTGCGTGCAGATGTTCTTGACGCGGGTGACCGGCACGCCGGGCTGCATGGGACCGGCCTCGGCCTTGCGGACCGAGCCGAGCGAGATCGAGCCGACCGCGGCGAGGCCGCCGGCCATGAGGCCCGACCGCTTCAGGAACGAGCGGCGGTCCACGATCCCCGACGACAGGCCTGCCGCGAGGCCCTGGAGCTTGCTGCGGCTCGCTTCGCCGCTCTTGCGCTTGATGAGCACGGGCGCCCCTCCTCAGTAACGGTTCGTCCGGTAGAAGGCCTTGGTGTGCTCGCTCTCCTTGTAGCGGGCACGGCGCGGGTCGGGCTTGCCGCCCTGCTGCTGGGCCTGGGCCTCGTCGGCCAGCGGCCCGGCCACCACGGCCACGGCCATCGTCGAGGCGCCACCGGCGGCCATCAGGAACCGCCTGCGGTGGATCGCCTTCGTGTCGGACTGGTCTGTCATGTGTCTGTCCCCCGACCCGTCAGTTTGCTTGTCAGTCGTCGAGATCGAAGGCGGCCGCCTCGATCTCCATGAAGGTGCGGCCCACCGCGCCGACGCAGCTGTAGAAGGGCGCGTCCTTCGTCGACTCGAGATCGGCGAAGAAGCGGGCGGCCCAGGGCTGCAGGTGGCGGCGGAAGAAGCGCTTCTGGGCGTCGTAGTCCGCCTCGAAGCGGCCGTCGGCGAGGCCGGCCATGGTCTCGCAGAGGATGGCGACATGGTCCTCGGGCTCGCGCATCGTCTCGGCGCGGGCGATGCCGAGCCGCGCCAGATCCTCGCGCACGTTGGCCAGCGGCCGCTCGTGAACGAAGCCCGTGAGGTAGTAGGAGGCGTAAGGCAGCAGTTCGCCACGCCCGACGCCGATGAAGATCCGGAAGAACTCGCGGCCCGCTTGCCGGGGCTCGGCCCGGGAAGCCGCCTCGGCGAGCGCGATATGCGCGATGCCGAGCGGAGAGACGTCGCCGGTCAGGCCCGCGACCGCCGCGAGCGTGTCGGCAGACGGTTCGCGTCCGAGAAGCGCGGCGAGCAGGGCGTACTCGCCGGCCCGCGCCGCGTCGACGTCGTCGACTGCGGGCTCGCGCACCGGCTCGATGGCATCAGGAAGCGGATAGAGATCGGGGCGAAGCGTCGTGCGATCGATCCCCGTCAAAGCCTCCACGGCGATGACGCGCTCGGCGGGCACACGCTGCCAAGCGGACACGGCCGGCTGTGAGATTCCGAGGCCCTTGGCCAGCGTCCCCACCCCGCCTGCTGCACGGATCGCGGCATCAAGCCCTGCGTCGCGCACCTGTCTCTCCCACACCGCCACGCGCCATTCGGTTCGGCGTCATTGCGGAAACCGCAAACTCGACACGGTTTCGACCATAACCAGAGCTTATCTGCAAGCGTTTTCAGTGCGGCAACGCGCCGCCGTGCCGCTTTGCCGGCCGCTGGGGGGCCTTTTGCTCGCCCTGGTTGAGGATCGCCGTCCTCACCGTGCCCGACGAGGCCGCGACTCCGGTCGCCTGCACAAAAGGCAGCGCCTCAGGCGAGGTGGTCGCGATGGGCGCGTCTCCCTCCGGAGCGGGTCCGCCGCTCGCGCCAGCCTGCGACGTCTCGTCGCACCCCGATGAACCCGGCCCGGCATCGGCCTGCGGCTCTTCCGTCCCGGATTCGGCCTCGTCGGGCGTCGGACGGGCAAATCCGTCAATGACCTGCCCCAGCATCCGCGCCACGTCGTCGGCCGAGCCCAGGGCGCCCCAGCCCGGCGCGCCGCCCGGCGTGTTCCAGTCGTAGGCGTAGTCCACGGCCGGCGAGATGAAGTCGCGGATCGAGGGATCCACCGACCAAAGCCGTCGCAGGGCCGCCTGCCGAAGCGATTCCGGTACGGCCGGATGCATGAAGGCCGAGACGTCGGAGCCCGCCGCGATGGTCTCGATCGCGGGCAGCTCCGGCATCTCCGGAAGGACGGGCGGAGCCGTGGAGACACCCTCCTGAGCCCGGGCCGTGTCCGCCGTGCCCTCCTCCGTCGACGGCGACCCGGGTTCACGCTCCGGCTGCGTGACCTGCCGCTTCAGGCGTGACCAGCGGCCGAGGAAGCCCTCGCCCTCCCCGCTCATGACTCCTCCTGGTCGCAGACACGGGCGCCGGCCTGCGGCGGACGGCGGAAGCCCTTGCGCGGATCCACCTTGTCGCGCTTGCGCTTGTAGAAGGGGCGCTCGACGTGATGCTCGGCCACGAAGGCTTCCAGCTGCTCGCGCACGATCTCGGGCATGGGCACCGCATCGATGCGATCCTCGAATCCCTCCGTCAGGCCCTCCGCCTCGTAGGGATCGACCGTGGCCACGGCGACGTCGCACCCATCCATCGTCGGTTTCAGCGCCACCCAGACGGAGGGCGCGCCGGAGAGGAGGTTGTCCCGGTAGTGCTCCGTCTCGCCTGAGTGGAAGACCAGCCCGGCGGGTCCCCCGTAGAACGTCTCGCCCACAGCCGTCCGCCCGAGCGGGGTGCCCGGCGCGACCGGCGGCGCGGCCGGCAGCACGCCGGCGACGCGCCAGACGGTGCCGCCCCATGGGCCGGTCTGTTCCTGCCGGGCGATGATCACGCCGACTTCCACATGGATCTGGGGCATGTCGTCCTCCCCTCAGCTTCCGGCTGACACCAGCGGCAGGCCGGCGATCAGGTTCTGCGGCTTCACCCGCAGCTGTCGGTCAGCCGTCATCGCCATGATGCAATAGATCGGCCGGCCCTTCACCTCGGGGCGCACCGGCGCACCGGCCTCGAGCGTCAGGCGGAAGAGGGCGAGGATGCGTCCCTCTTCGTCAGCCGTCAGCCGTCCGCCGCGCCACAGCAGGTTGCCCAGTCGCGTGCCCTCGGCGTCGAGGCCGATGAACCAGCGCCAGTCGTCGTCGCTCAGCCGCTCCAGCGGCTCGACCGTTGCGCCGATGCCGGTGAGGTGCCGGATCCACGTGCCGATCACCGTCGCGAGCGCCTCCCGCGAGTGGCGGTCGCCACCGAGGTTGAGCACCATGGTGAAGGCGTCGGACCGGCTCCAGTAGCTCCAGGCGCTTTCGGCCGTCAGCACGTCGAGCTCGCGGATCGGCGAATGCCCCATCATCGCCAGCAGCGGAGAGGCGTGAGGATCCACCTCCTGCGCCTCGATGAGCTCGGCGTCGGCGAGCATCGCGGCCCCATCGGTGATGCTGACCTTCTGCGGGCGGAAGAACAGCTCCGCAGCCCGCAGGACGTAGGGGTCGTCGCATCCGTCGAGCGCGTTGCGCAGGATGAGATGCACGAGCTGGTTGATGAACAGCGGCGGGACACCCTTGGCCCCGTCTGCCACCAACCCGCGGTAGGCGGCCTCGAGGCTCGGCGACGAGACCAGCCTGTCGCGGAAGGAGAGGAGCACTTCCCAGTTCTCGCGCGCATCGGCATCGGCAAGCGCCTCGATGTCAGCGGCGCTGACCGCGCGACGCGGCTCGGCCATCAGGCCGGCGTGCAGCGCCCGCTCGGCGTCGCAGGCCTCGTCGGGTGGCAGGACCTCGGGCCGCGCGAGATAGGCGAGAATCAGCTCGTCGGTCGCGACCAGGCCCCCCGCCGCATTGCGGCGGGTCAGGTGATGCCCGCTCGACACCCAGAACTCGGTCATGCTTCCCCTCAGCGCGGCGCGCCGCCCTTCCCTGCGAGCGACGTCAGGTCCACCGTCTCGGCAGGCCCTTCGTCGTCGAACTCCTCGATGGTGAACGCCCGGGCGTGGGCATGCAGCCTGTCCGTGCCGGGTAGTGCCGGACGCTCGTGGAACGTGCGGAACCGCTCGACGAGCCCGTCCGCCTCCACCGAGCGGTGCACCGCCAGGATCGTGTTGACCGGGTGGTCGCAGAGGGAGGCCGCGAAGTCGACCTCCTCCGCTGCCGCAGCCCGTGCGGTCCCGAGGTCCGGCGCCCCGAGCCGGGTCACGAAATGACCGGCCAGGCGGGCGATGGCCTCCTCACGGTCGGCAGCGGAGGCTTCCGTCACCACGACCAGTGTCGAGAAGCCGAAGCTGCTGACGCCGAGGAAGCCGCTGCGCAGGGCCGTCCGCTGCTTGCCGTCGAGCGAGTCCGGGTCGACGTCGGCATGCAGGAAGGCGCCCGACACCGCCCATTCGCCGGGCTCGGCAGCCCGCTCGAAGACGAACCTGTCGGACGGATCGAGACGGATGGTGCGCGGCAGCTTCACAGGCGCGGCTCCCGGCGGTCGGCGTCGTACCACTCGGAGCCGTCCACGAGGGACCGGAGCGGCACGCGCTGCGTATCCTCGCAGCGGCGCAGGAGAAGGTCCCCGTTGACGTCGATCCCGCGCCGCACGCCCGGCTCGGCGCCCTGCAGCCGCTCGAGGTAGGTGCGGGCGACGTGGCGGAAGCCCCGCTCGCTCCACGTGTGGAAGCCCGCCATGAGGTGCCGGGCGAAGCTCTCCACCATCCGCGGCGTCTCGACGTCCGCGAAGCCCTCCTCGAACAGCGAGGTCGTCTCGGGCGTCCGGCCGGGCGCCGTCGGGTCGAGCGAGTCGGCGATAAGCATGCCGCCGAACACGAGCCAGTCCGGCACGTCCCCATCGCCCGCTCCCGGGGCGACGGCGAGCCGTCCGCCGCCGATTCGCGCGCGGTTGAACCGCAAGGTCACGGGCCAGCCGATCTCGACCTCCTTTTCGGGGGGGCAGTGCGCGGCGAGCGTGTCGGCGAGCGCGTTCATCCCCACGAAGGCCGCGCACAATGCGCCGGGAAGCGCCTCCTCCGGCTCAAGCACGACGGCCACCTCGACGATGTCGTAGCGCCGGACCCAAACCAGCGTGCCTGCCCCAGCATCGGGCGCAATCGCGCAGGCGTGTGCGAAGGCGTCGCCCACCTCGCGCAGCGTCACGAGCGTGAACAGCGGCGGCAGGAGAAGGGCGTCGGGATCGGCGGCGAGCGGCGTATTCGGCATGGTCATCGGCAAACTCGGGCCGGAATTACGCCCCAAAGGGGGTCGAACCCGGTTCGGGAGCTATATATATGGTCCCGCCGAAAGGGCGAGAGCCGGCAGAAACATCGCCACCCGGCCCGCGAGACCGCCTGAGGGGAAAGACCATGGCCGACACCGCACGCACCGTCGTGGTGTGTTCCTGCGACGACACGATGCCCCTCGACGGCCAGGCGCTCGCCCGGGGATGCGGCGGCAAGGTCCGCACCGCGACGCAGCTGTGCCGCCGTGAACTGGACGTCGCGCGGATGCTCATGGAGGCCGGGGGACCTCTGACCATCGCCTGCACGCAGGAGGAGCCGCTCTTCCGCGAGACGGCCGCGGAGGTCGCCCCCGGGGCGGAGATCGTCTTCGCCAACGTCCGCGAGTTGGCCGGCTGGTCGGACGAGGCGGACCGGGCCGGACCGAAGATGGCTGCCCTCCTCGCCGCCGCAGCGGAGCCGATGCCGGCGACACCGCTGGTGACGCTTGAGAGCCAGGGGGTCACCCTCGTCCTGGGGCGCGACCAGACAGCGATCGACGCCGCCGCCCGGCTTGCCGACCGCCTCGACCTCACGGTCGTCCTCACCCGCCCCGAGGACGCCGTGCCGCCGCGGGTCACCGACTTCCCCGTGCTGCGAGGGCGCGTGCGCAACGCCGGCGGGTGCCTCGGCGCCTTCGAGGTGACGCTGGACGGCGTCGCCCAGCCGCTGCCCTCGTCCCGAGGGGCTTGGCGGTTCGGACCGGCGCGCGACGGCGCCGTCTCGCGCTGCGACGTCATCATCGACCTGACCGGCGGCACGCCGCTGTTCCCGGCCCACGAACTTCGCCCGGGCTACCTTCGGGCCGATCCCAACGACCGCGCGGCCGTCGAGCGCGCGGTGTTCGACGCGGCGAACCTCGTCGGCACCTTCGACAAGCCGCGCTACATCACCTTCACCGAGAGCCTGTGCGCCCATTCGCGTTCGCGCATCACCGGCTGCACCCGCTGCCTCGACCTCTGCCCGACCGGCGCCATCACGCCCGCAGGCGACCATGTTGCGATCGACCCCAACATCTGCGCCGGCTGCGGGGCCTGCGCGGCCGCCTGCCCCACCGGCGCCGCCGCCTATGCCCTGCCCCCGGTCGACGCCGGGCTGCGTCGCCTTCGCACGCTGCTGACAAGCTATCGCGAGGCCGGCGGGCGCTCGCCTGTCGTTCTTCTGCACGACGGCGACCACGGCGCGCCTCTCCTCGACGCGCTCGCCCGCTTCGGTCGCGGCCTGCCCGCCGACGTGCTGCCGCTGCAGGTCAACGAGACCAGCCAGGTCGGACCCGAGTGGATCGCCGCCGCCTTCGCCTACGGCGCCTCCGGCCTGCGTCTCCTCGGCCGGGCGAAGCCGAAGCACGACACGGCAGGGATCGTCGCCACGCTCGATCTGTCGTCGCGCCTGCTCGGCGCCCTGGGCTGGGGCGACGGCGCCATCGGCCTCATCGAGACCGACGATCCCGATGCGCTGCGGGCGGCGCTCGACGCGACGCCGCGCGGCGTCGCGAGCGCGCGCCCCTCGGGCTTCATGCCGCTCGACGAGAAGCGCCGGCTCCTCCAGCTGTCGTTCAAGGCGCTGCACGAGGCTGCTCCGGCGCCCGTCGACGTCGTGCCGCTGCCAAAGGGAGCACCCTTCGGTACGGTGAAGCTTGACACGCAGGCCTGCACGCTGTGCCTCTCCTGCGTCTCGGCCTGCCCCGCCGGCGCGCTGTCGGACAATCCCGAGCGCCCGATGCTGCGCTTCACGGAGAGCCTTTGCGTCCAGTGCGGCCTGTGCGAGGCGACCTGCCCGGAGGACGCGATCTCCATCGCCGCGCAGGTCGATTTCGCGGCGTGGAACGAGCCGAAGCGGATCCTCAAGGAGGAGGAGCCCTTCCACTGCATCACCTGCGCCAAGCCCTTCGGAACCAAGAGCACGATCGAGAAGATCAAGGCGAAGCTGGAGGAGAAGCACTGGATGTTCTCCGGCACCAACCGCAGCCGCGTCGAGGTGCTGATGATGTGCGACGACTGCCGCGTCAGCCGCGTGGTGACCGAGGGCTTCGACCCCCACGCCGCACCCGAACGTCCTCGCGTGCGCACCGCAGAGGACTACCTGCGCGAGCGCGAACAGGGGAAGGACGACCTCGGCTGATCGTCCCCGCGGACGCTGTCAGGGCCGCGTGACGCGCTCGAGGAAGCGCACCAGCGCCTCCCGGTCCTCGGCGCTGCCCACCGTCTGCTCGGGCATCTTGGTGCCCGGCGTGTAGGTGGCGGGCCCCACCTCGAAGAGCTTCGCAACCGTCTCGGGCGTCCACACGATGTCGAGCGCGCGCAGCGCCGGCGAATAGTTGTAGCCGGGCACGCTGGCGATGCGCCGGCCCATGAGCCCGTGCAGCGAAGGGCCGGCGCGCTCGCCGTCCTCGGGGCGCAGGGCGTGGCAGGCGACGCAGGCGCGGAACACCTGCGCTCCCCGGTCATCGCCAAAGGCCTCCAGCCCGTTGCCGGGGGCGGCCACGACGAAGGCGCCCACCGGTTCGCCGTTCCGCGCGTTCCACTGCCGGACGAGGCGGTCCCCGCCGCCGGTGACCAGCCGCTCCCCGTCGGGGTGGAACACCACCGACCAGACCGGCAGCCCAGGCCCGACGAGCGTGGCCAGCGGCTTGCCCGTGCGTGCATCGGCGACGACGACCGCGCCACGCGCGCCCGCTGCCGCGACGCGGTCCCCGCCGGGTGATGCCGCGAGGCTGACGATCGGCGCGCCGATCGGCTCGCCCTCGGCCGCGACGACACCGTCGGGCCGCACGAGCCGGACCTGCCCGTCCGCGCCGCCGACCGCGACGACAGATCCGGCCACCGCAACCGCGTTGAGCGGCGTCGGCAGCGTCACGGTCCGCAGCGCCTCGCCGCCCCTGCCCCAGGCCCGCAGCGTCGCGTCGTAGCCGGCGGTGTAGAGCGTGCGCCCATCGGGCGCGAAGGCGACGCCGTTGACGTTGCCCTGGTGGCCCCGAAGCACAACCGGCTCGCCCTCGCCGAGCGGCGTGATGCGGGCCGTCCCGTCCCACGAGGCCGTGGCGATGGCCGTTCCGTCAGGCGCCACGGCGATGCCGGCGATGGGGCCCTCATGCACCGTCAGGACGCGCTCCGGCTCAGGGCGGCCAAGCCGCCACAGCGCCACACGGCCGTCCTCCCCGGCCGTGGCGAAGCGGCCATCCGGCAGGGTCGCGACGGCGTTGACCGCACCGTCGTGAACCCGCAGCACCGACAGGGCGCGTCCTTGCCCGATGGCCCAGACGATGGCGGTGCTGTCGAACCCGCCGCTGATGGCGAGCGCCCCGTCCGCCGTCACGGCCACCCCGCGAACCGGCCCGCCGTGCCCTCTGAGCTGGGCAGAGGCGGAGCCCGCCCATGCAAGCGCAAGTGCAGCCACGAGCCCGGCAAGCAACGACGTCAGGCGCATGCGTCAGTCCTTGGCGCGGGCGAAGCCGAGGGCGGACAGTGCCGCCAGCACCGACGGCGCGTCGAGGGCCGCGAGGAAGGCGCGGACGCCAGGCTGGTCACGGCGCGCGGCGGCAACGGCGAAGTCGTAGTGCTCTTCGGAGAGCGGCAGGAATCCGAGGCCGTAGTCCCGCGCCACGGGCTCGATGGCGAGGCCCCAGTCCGCACGTCCCTGTGCGATCGCGGCTGCGGCGGCGTTGTGGGACCGGGGCTGGTTCCAGTAGCCCGGCGGCCGGGCACCGGCCAGCAGTCCGTCGAGCAGGATCCGGGTCCCGGCCCCCTGGTTGCGCCCGACGAGGATGCAGGCGGGATCGGCAAGAGCCCTCGCCGCCGCCTCCTGTGCGGTCGCGCCCTCGAAGCGGGCATCGCCGGGCCGGAAGAGCACGCCCTGCATGCGCCGCCAGCCGGGCACCAGGTCCAGTCCCGCCGCCAGGAATGGACGGTTGTAGACGCCGGTCGCCGCATCGAGGAGATGCACGCCGGCGAGGTCGCACTCGCCGCGCGCCACGGCGCCGAGGCCGCCGAGGCTGCCGACGGACACGCTGCGCGCGCTGATCCCCTGCCCCGCCAGGATGTCGAGCACGGCGTCGAGCCCAACGCAGTGGCTGCCGATGATGGTCAGGTCGGGCAGCGCCTGGCGCCCGATGAGGGTGACTGACACTCCCGCGCCGGCCGGAACGTGGTCGGCGAGCGCGTCGACGGCGAAGAACCCGTCCGCCTGCGAGAAAGAGGTGACGGCGCCCGACCCCTTGCTCGTCGGGAAGGCGACGAGCCCGTCCGGCCCGCGCGTCAGCGCCGCCATGACGAACTCCGTGCGCCCGAGATCGGACGGCACGCGCACCGGCACGGTGGCATCCACGTGGTCCTCCACGCGCGGCGGCAGGCCGGCCATCCGGCGCAGCACCGGAACGACAAAGTCGTGGAACGTGAACATCGCCGAGGTCGGGAAACCGGGCAGCACCACGACCGGCTTGCCGTCGGCGACCACGAGGCAGAGCGGCTTGCCGGGCTTGAGCGCCACGCCGTGGGCAACGATGCCCGGCCGGCCGAGCCGCGCCACGACCCGGTACGTCAGGTCGCCGGCGCTCTTCGAGGTTCCGCCGGAGAGGATCACCATGTCGCAGGTGCGGTGCGCCTCGGCGAGGGCGGCGGTCAGCGCCGCCTCGTCGTCGCCCGTCACGCCGAAGGACACGGGCTCCCCCCCGTTCTCCGCCACGGCTGCGGCGACGATGGGGCCGTTGGAATCGTAGATCTGGGCCGGGCCGAGCGGCTTGCCCGGGGCCACGAGCTCATCACCGGTGGACAGCACGGCCACCCGGGGCTTCCGGCAGACCGCCAGTTCGGCGACACCCGCGGCCGCCAGCATGCCGACCTCGCGGGAGGTGATGACGATGCCCCGCCGCAGCAGCACCTCCCCGCGGGCGAGGTCCCCGCCCGCGAAGCCGATCCCCTGACCCGGCGCGGCCGGACGCTTCACGAGCACGGTGCCGTTCGGTCCCGGGGTCGTGTGCTCCACCATGACGACCGCGTCGGCGCCGCGCGGGATCGGGCCGCCGGTCGCGATGACGGTGGCGCCGTGCTCCGGGACCGCCAGTCGCGGGGCCGTGCCGCAGGCGATCGTCTCCCCCGTCAGGGCAAGCGCGACCGGTTCCGCCTCGCCGGCTCCGGCCGTGTCGGCGGCGCGGACAGCGAAGCCGTCGACCAGGGACCGGTCGAAGGGCGGCACATCCATGGGCGAAGAGATCCGCCAGGCGACCACGCGGCCCAGCGCGGCGGCGAGCGGAACCGTCTCCACGCCCGGAGCCGGCTCGGGCAGCGCGGCATCCCAGCGGGCCTTCGCCTCGTCCCGGGACAGCACGGTGAGAAACTGGTCCTGATCCGGGGCGACCGCGGCGCGCGGCGGAGGCATGGCATTCATCGGCGTCGGTCCCGTCACAGCACGACCACGGGAAGCGGGACGCCAGGCGGGTGCCCCTCGCTTTCGGCGGGGATGATCCCGGCCGCCTCCGCCTGCGCCAGCCGCGACCAGGGCGCGTCGCCGGACGAGAGCACGTCCCATGCGCCGGGGTCGTCAGCCGAGCGCCCCAGCAGAACTAGGTCGTCGAAGCCCGGTGTCGAGGCCACCTTGCCCGTCGCACGGGCCTCCAGCCGCAGGGGCCGGGCACCGGACGCGGCAAGGCAGGAAGGCTCCAGCACCGCCAGCCAGAGCGCGAGGACGACCTCGGGGCGGGCCGGCGTCCGCAGCACCGGGCCGGCACCGGACATGCCGAGCGCGCAGGCATCCCCGCCGGGCCGCAGGGCAAGTCCGTCGACGTCCCATCGGCCTTCGGAAGGCGCGGCACCATCGATCCACCACCGGACGTCCGCCACGTCGGCCGCGGAGACCAGCATGAAGCCGGCCTTCGCAGCGAGAGCCACGGCGAGACGGACCGCCGGACAACCGGGATCCCCGTCCACCGCGAGCCGCAGCCGCACCACGGACACGCGGTCCACGCCGGCCTCCGCGAGAACGGCGAGCGCCGGCGCGCGCACGGTCCGGCCGGCAGCGCACAGGACAGCCCCCGCCTTCAGATCCTCGCCCACCCGCCGAACGCCCTCCCCGGGGGCGACCGGCGCAAGCGCGTGTGCTTGCGGGCCCATCCGGACCAGGGCGTCGGCCGGGAGGACGGCGTCGGTACCATCCGGCAGCGCGTCGCCGCGCGACACCGCAATGGCCAACGGGAGCGGCGCGGGTCCATAGGGGCCGGCCCCGACCGTATCGAGCGCGGCAACGGCGATGCCGTCGGTCAGCGCCAGGGCCTTGGCCGGAAGGGCCCGCGGAGAAACGATCGGCTCGGCTGCGACACGTCCCGCCGCCAGCGCGAGGGGTACGGTCTCGACGGCACGGGGAAGTCGCTCGGCCAGCCACTGCCGGGCCGCCGCCGCCGACGTCAGGCCGCCGGAACGCCCGGCCGTCGCTCGTCCCGCCCCGGTTGACACCCTGCGCGCACTCCTTCTTCTGTCCGCCGAACTCCTTTGCAGGACGCCTTACCGATGGTCAACGCGCCCCCGCAGCCCGTGCTGCTCGACCTGCGCGGCCTCAAATGCCCCATGCCGGCGCTGCGGACCCGCAAGGCGCTGGCGAAGGCCCCTCCCGGCACGGTCCTGCGCGTCGAATGCACGGACCCGCTGGCCGTGATCGACATTCCGCACCTCGTCCGGGAGACGGGCGATGTCCTCGAACAGCAGGACCGGGACGGTCCGGTTGTGAGCTTCGTCATCCGCAAGGCCTCGTGAGCGGCGGGTTGCCGGGCTGCCGGGCGCGGGCACGCTTGCAGTCCGGCCCTCGCATTCCCATCCTTGAACGGCACCGGGCCGCGCCCGGGCGAGGAGGTTGGCGATGAACATGGTCAAGACAGCGGTCCTTCTGGCCGGCATGACCGCGCTCTTCATGGCGGTGGGCTTCGCCATCGGCGGGCAGCAGGGCATGCTGCTGGCGCTCGCCTTCGCTGCGGCCACGAACCTCTTCAGCTACTGGAACTCCGACAAGATGGTCCTGCGCATGTACAACGCGCAGGAGGTGGACGCGCAGTCGGCGCCCGAGTTGTGGCAGATGACGGCCGAGCTCGCCCAGCGCGCCGGGCTGCCCATGCCGCGCCTCTACCTGATCCACGACGACCAGCCGAACGCCTTCGCCACCGGCCGCAACCCGGAGAACGCGGCCGTGGCGGTCAACACCGGCCTGTTGCAGCTCCTGTCGCGAGAGGAGGTCGCGGGCGTCGTCGCCCACGAACTCGCCCACATCCGCAACCGCGACACGCTAATCATGACGCTGACGGCGACCGTCGCCGGCGCCATCTCGATGCTGGCGAACTTCGGCATGCTGTTCTCGTCGAACCAGCGCAACAACAACGGCTTCGGCATGCTGGGCACCATCCTGATGATGATCCTCGCGCCGCTGGCCGCGATGGTCGTGCAGATGACGATCTCCCGCACGCGGGAGTACGCCGCCGACCGGCTCGCGGGCGAACTGACCGGCCAGCCCCTTTGGCTCGCCTCCGGACTGCAGAAGCTTGCGAATGGCGCTGCCGCGATCCCGAGCATGGCGGCGGAGCACCACCCCGCAACGGCACACATGTTCATCGTCAATCCGCTCTCCGGGGCCCGGATGGACAACCTGTTCTCCACCCACCCCAACCCGCAGAACCGGATCGACGCCCTCGTCGAGCAGGCGCGGGAGATGGGCGCAGGGAGCGTCCATGAGGCTGCCCCGCCGACCTCCTCCGGGGCGCCTTCCGGCCCCTGGGGCGGCCATGCCGGCCGCCGGCGCGGCCCTTGGGGCTGATGCGACCATCCGCCGCAGACACTGCACCGCCAGGTTGCCGACCCCGATTACCGAACGTTTTCGGTAGTTTATGCAGGGCCCTGCGTATGCTGCGGGGCTGAGGGAATCCAAACGGCCGTTTGCCCCGAGTCCGCCGCGCGTCAACCTCCAGCTTGAGCGTCGGGCCTTGGAATGCCCGGCGACACGCCATGGGGAAACGCGCTGCTCGACCGGTTCAACCTGCTGCGTACGCCTGATCACGACGAGGCGTGCGCCATCCTCGACCGCATCACGGGCAGCCGCCGACGGATCCTCGAGGCCGGGGATCCCGGCATCCCTCATGAGGCGGGCGCGCTCAGGCTCGCGGGGGTCAACCTGCTCGCCAGCCGCATGCCCGCCTGCACCGTCCGCGCGCAGGACAACGCGACGGGACTGCTGTTCCTCGTGCTGCGGGGCGGGATCGAGGCCAGTTCGGGGCGCCGCCAGCTCGCCGCGGGGCCCGGCTCGATCGCCTGCATGATGCCTGTCGGCGACCGGACCACCACTTTCGCGCCCGACACCCGCGCACTGGTCCTCGGATTCCCGCCCGATCTGCTGTCGGAGGCGCTGGAGGACCACGGCGGCGGCGGACTGCACGCGTGGAGCGACGCCTTCGCCGAGATTCCGGCCTCGTTGCCCTCTGCCCGGCGGCTGCTTCGGCTCGCGCTGGACGTGGCGGAACTCTACGATGTCGATCCCATGCCGCACCGGCGGACCGACGGGATGTTCGGCCAGTCCCTGCTGGCGGCCAGCGCGACGCTTCTCACCGACATGTTCCGCGCGCCCGCCGCCGTCATGAGCAGCAGCTATGCCATCGCCTGTCGCGCCGAGACGCTGGTGGTCTCCCGCCATGGCCAGGCGCTGACGCTGTCGGGGGTCGCCGGCGAACTGGGCATCGCCCCCGCTCGCCTCAACCGGGCGTTGCGCCTGCACCGCCGGGTGACGTTCGAGGAACTGGTGGACTACGTCCGGCTTGTTGCCGCGGAGGTCATCGGCGGCGGGGACGAGGCCAGCGGGTGGCAGGCCGCCGGTTTCCCGAGCATCCTCGCCCTGCAACGCGCCACCGCACGTCGTGCGGCGGTCGCGCAGCGCCTGGGCGACGCCCGCCGTCTCGGCCGGGACTGAGTACTGCGCATCGGCGCCCTGCGCGCCCTGCGTGTTGTGGCCGCGCGCCGGGCTGTCCTAGTCTGGCTCAGCATCCGCGTTCGCGGATCGGGGGGAGAGGAAAAAAGATCATGACCTTGCGTCGCACCATGCTCGCGGCGGCAGCCGTCGCGCTGGCCGGGGGACTTCACGCCGCGTCCGCGGCCGACCTGAAGATCGGCACGAGTTCTCCGGCGTCGTCGCTGGACCCGCACTGGCAGAACCTGATTCCGAACCTGGCGCTGTCCGCGCACATGTTCGACACGCTCGTGCGGATGGACGCCGACAGCCAGATCGTCCCGTCGCTGGCGCAGAGCTGGAAGCTCGCCGACGACACGACGTGGGAGTTCAAGCTGCGGCCGGGCGTCACCTTCCACGACGGCTCGCCCTTCACGGCCGACGACGTCGTCTATTCGCTGGCACGCCCCGCGACGATCACCAAGAGCCCGGCGCCCTTCACCATCTACACGCGCTCCATCAAGGAGGCGAAGGCGGTGGACCCGCTGACGGTCCGCATCACCACCACTGCGCCCTACCCGCTCCTGGCGAACGACCTGGCGCAGGTCTTCATCATGTCGCAGAAGGCGGCCTCGGGCGTCACCACCGAGGACATGAACACGGGCAAGGGCGTAGTCGGCACCGGGCCCTACAAGCTCGGCTCCTACGCGCCGGAGGACCGGGCGGAACTCGTCCGCAACGACACCTACTTCGGCGGCAAGCCCGCCTGGGACAAGGTCACCTACCGCTACATCACCAGCGACGGCCCGCGTACCGCGGCGTTGCTTTCGGGTGACGTGGACGCCATCGACAACGTCCCCTCGGCCGACCTGCCGCGCATCCGGGGCGAGCAGTCCGTCACCTTCGCCCAGAAGCCGTCCCTGCGCGTCATCTACTTCTACATCGACAGCGGCCGCGACGACCCGCCCTTCGTCACCAACAAGGACGGCGGGCCCATCGGCAAGAACCCGTTCAAGGACGCCCGCGTCCGCAAGGCGGTGTCGATGGCGATCAACCGGGAGGCGATCCGCGACCGCATCATGGAGGGGCTCTCCTTCCCGTCGAGCCACATCGTGCCGCCCTCGCTGCGCGCCGGCGAGAGCGGGTTCGAGCTGATGGCCTATGACCCGGACGGAGCCAAGAAGCTGATGGCCGAGGCCGGCTGGCCCGACGGGTTCCGCCTCACGATGCACTCGCCGAACAACCGCTTCCCCAACGACAGCAAGATCACGCAGGCCGTGGCGCAGATGCTGTCGCGCATCGGCATCCAGGCGCAGGTCGACGCGATGCCCATGTCGGTCTACGCCACCCGCGGCGCCAAGGGCGACTTCTCCTTCGGCCTTATCGGCTGGGGCGCCCAGACCGGCGAGGTGTCCTCGACGCTGCGCGCCATCATCGCCTGCGAGAACAAGGACCGCGGCTGGGGCGCGTTCAACTGGAGCCGCTACTGCAACAAGGAGGTCGACGACCTGCTCGCCAAGGGCCTCGCCACCATGGACGACAAGCAGCGCACGACGATCCTCAACCAGGCCTCGAAGATCGCCGCCAATGACGGCGCGGTCATCCCGATCCACTTCCAGTCGACCACCTGGGCGGCCAAGAAGGGCATCGCCATCGAGCCGCGCTCCGACGAGCGCACGCTGGCGATGAGCTTCAAGCCGGCGCAGTGAGGAGAAATCGGGCCTTCGCGGCCGCCTGAGGCCACGCAGCGTCCAATCTCTGGTTCCGCGCACTCCCCCGCTGTCATCCCGGGCGGCGCGCAGCGCCGGGACGGGAATCCGGAGCCTCCGAGGCCATCCGGATCCCCTTCCCATGCGTGGCTGCGTCGCTCCGGCCGGGGACGGCGGAGGGATGGCGCGGGCATGGCAAGGCGGACTCGGGCCCGGGTCTCCCCTGCACGGACCCGGGTTCCCGCGCGAGCGGAGATGCGGCAGGGTGCGGCCCTTCGCCTTGCCGAGAGCCCGAGAGAGCCGCATGTCCCGTTCAGATGCCATCGCCGCCGCGCACCGCCACTTCGACGACGGCGCCTTCCGGGACGACCTCGCCCGCCGGGTGGCCATCCCCACCGACAGCCGTGACCCGGCCCGGGCCGGCGACCTCGACCGCTACCTGCGCGCCGAGATGGCGCCCGCGTTGGAGCGGCTGGGCTTCACCTGCCGCTTCCTGACACACCCGAAGAGCCTCGGGCCGTTCCTCGTCGCCGAGCGCATCGAGGATCCTTCTCTGCCCACCGTGCTCGGCTACGGCCACGGCGACGTGGTGCCGGGGCTCGACGCGGGCTGGGACGACGGCCTCTCGCCCTGGACGCTGGCCGAGCGGGACGGGCGCTGGTACGGGCGCGGCGTCGCCGACAACAAGGGCCAGCACTCGGTCAACATCGCCGCCCTCGCCGCAGTGCTGGCCACCCGCGGCCGGCTCGGGTTCAACGTCCGCTACCTGCTGGAGACGGGCGAGGAGGCCGGATGCCCGGGCCTGCGCGACGTCGTGCGCGACAACCGGGAATTGTTCGCCGCCGACGTGCTCGTCGCCTCCGACGGCCCGCGCATGGCTGCGGAACTGCCGACGCTCTTCCTCGGCGCGCGCGGAGCGCTGGCGCTGGACCTCGTCGTCGATGCCCGAAAGGGCGGCCACCATTCCGGCAACTGGGGCGGGCTTCTCTCCAACCCTGGGATCATCCTGTCCCACGCCATCGCCTCGCTCGTCGGCGCCAACGGGCAGATCCGCGTGCCGGAGCTCGTGCCGCCGGGCATCCCGGAGAATGTCCGCCGCGTGCTGAAGGACTGCATCGTCGATGGAGGACCGGACGGGCCGGCGATCGAGCCGTGGTGGGGCGAACCGGGCCTGTCGACCCCCGAGAAGGTTTTCGGCTGGTGCAACCTCGAGGTGCTGTCCTTCGCCTGCGGCAACATCGAGACACCGGTCAACGCCATCCCGCCCCGCGCCTGGGCCCGCTGCCAGCTGCGCTTCGTGGTCGGCGTCGATCCCGCCGCCGTCGGCCCGGCGATCCGGCGCCACCTGGACCGGGCCGGCCTGCCCATGGTGGAGGTCCGCATCCTGCGTGACGAACTCGCCAACGCCACGCGCCTCGACCCGGATCACCCCTGGGCGGGCTTCGCCCTCGCCTCGATCCGCGAGACGACCGGCGGGCGAGCGGGCCTCCTGCCCAACCTCGGCGGCGGCCTGCCCAACGACATCTTCGTCGAGGAACTCGGCCTGCCGACGCTGTGGGTGCCCCACTCCTATCCCGGCTGTTCCCAGCACGCACCGAACGAGCACGTGCCGGCCGCGCTGCTGCGCGAGGCGCTCGGCATCATGGCGGGCCTCTACTGGGACCTCGGCGATCCCTCGCGCCGTCCCGACAAGGACATGATCGCCCGATGGAATGCCGCCCACGCGCCGGCCACCCGCCGCGCCTGACAGGGATCGCGCATGTCCTCCGCTGCAACTACCTCTCCCCCGCCGCCCGAAATTCTCGACCGCCGTGTCGTCCACGACGGCTGGGCACGCTTCTCCGTATTCCGGATCCGGACGCCGGACGGGACGGTCCTTCATCGCGAGGTCGAGGACCACGGCTCCGCCGTCGCGGTCCTGCCCTACGACCCCGAGCGCCGCGTCGCGATCCTCGTGCGGCAGATGCGCCCGGCCGTGATCGTCGCCGGCGGCCCGGACACGCTGGCCGAGGTGCCCGCGGGCCTGCTCGAGACAGGCGAGAATCCCGAGGATTGCGCCCGGCGCGAGGCCATGGAGGAGACGGGGCTGCGCCTCTCCACCCTCGAGCCCGTGCCGCCGCTCTGGCCGATGCCGGGCATTTCGACGGAGCGCGTGCACCTGTTCCTGGCACCCTACGGCGCGGCCGACCGGGTCGCCGACGGCGGCGGGCTGGCCGAGGAGCACGAGGCGATCGTGGTCGAGGAGCGCAGCCTCTCCCACTGGGCGGCGGAGGCCGACGCCGGCCGGCTCGGCGACATGAAGACCGTGCTCCTGTTGCTGCGCCTGCGCCTCGCCCGGCCCGATCTCTTCGCCTGACGAGGGCGGCTCGCCGTCGCGCGGACGGCGTCGAACCGTGCTATGCAGTCCCCCACCGCACCAGACGTGCGCGAGCCGGGCCGACCGCATGCGACGCTTCTCGACCATCGCCGTCACCACCAGCGACACGCCGGAGGCCCGTGAGGCCGGTGCGCGCCTCGCCGCCGCCTACGGCAATGCCGATCCGACGGAGGCCGACGTCATCGTCGCCCTGGGCGGCGACGGCCTGATGCTGCAGACGCTGCACCGCGTGATGGGCACGGGGAAGCCGATCTACGGCATGAACCGCGGTTCCGTCGGCTTCCTCATGAACGAGTACGCGGAGGACGGGCTGCTGGAGCGCCTCGAGCGCGCCGAGCGCAGTGTCGTGCACCCCCTGCTGATGGTGGCGTTCGACGCGCAGGGCGTCGCCCACACGGCGCGTGCCATCAACGAGGTCTCCCTGCTGAGGCAATCCTACCAGGCGGCCAAGCTGCGCATCCTGATCGACGGCAAGCCGCGCCTCGCGGAGCTCGTGGCGGACGGCGTGCTCGTCGCGACGCCGGCCGGCTCGACGGCCTACAACCTTTCGGCGAACGGACCGATCCTGCCGCTCGATGCACCGCTGCTGGCGCTGACGCCGATCTCCGCCTTCCGGCCGCGGCGCTGGCGCGGCGCCCTGCTTCCCGACCATGCCCGCATCTCGGTGGAGGTGCTGGAGCCGGAGAAGCGACCCGTCAGCGCGGTCGCCGACCACTTCGAGTACCGCAACGTCCAGCGCGTCGACGTGGCGATGGACCGCAGCGTCGACCTCGTGATGCTGCACGACCCGGGCCACAGCCTCGAGGAGCGCATCCTCCTGGAGCAGTTCGGCTACTGACGATCCCGCTCAGGCCGCGTCGATGAGCGCGGCCGGGCCGGGCAGCGGCGCGATCCGCTCGCCCTCGACCCGCCAGTCCGGCCCGAGCAGCAGGGGGGCCTGGCTCTCGGCCTCCTGCGCTGCGACCAGCGCCTGCGTGACGAGGCGCGCCTCCTCCCTCGCCGCCTCGGATTCGAGCCGCCGCAGGAGGAGCATGGCGCGCCCTTCCGGATCGAGACCGCGCGCCGTCGCGTCGCGGAGCGTGTGCGCGGCGATGCGACGCCGGCGTGCGGCGCCGACCGGGGCGAACTCATGCGCGAGAATGGCCCGGCGTCCGGCCAGCGCCGCCTCCAGCACCGGAACGAAGGTTTCGGGCAATCCCGCCTTGCGGCACAGCGCCGCGAAGCCGGCGCCGCGCCCCTCCGAGAGGAGTGCGTCGACGCGCTTGCGGTTCATGCCCGTGAGGTCGACGAAGGCCGCGGCAGGCAGGCGCAGGTCGCCGTCGACGACCGCGGCCAGCACGAGGGCGGCCGTCAGCCGGCCGGTCGACCGCAGGCGGCGGACCATGGCCGTGACCTCGGCATCGTCGGCACGGGCCGCGAGGTCGAGCACGGCGCGCTCGGAAGCTTCCCGCTGCTGGCGCTCGGCACGGCCGTCCCCCGCCGACGCCATGGCCTCCGAGATGCGCAGCACCACGGCCATCCGCACGTCGGTCGGCAGGTCGTCGCGTGCCATCAGCGCGTCGCGAAGCCCGGGGTCGTCGCCGTGGCGCTCGACCATGCGGCCCAGGGAGAAGGCTGGGATCGCGGCCGACGCGTTGGCCGCCAGCGCCGTCACCGCCTCAAGTTCCGCCACCTCGGCCACGGCCGCGCAGACGGGCGCCGGCAACTCCGCGCGCATCGCGATCGCCGTCTGGACCAGCGCATCGCCGGTCGCGACATGGTCCACGAGCGCCGCCTCGTCGAACAGCGGCGAGCGCGACAGCACGATGGCGGCGACGTCGCTCTGGTCGTGGGCCAGCGCGGCGACGATGGCCTGCGGCGCATTCGATGCCCGGCCGAAGGCCTCGGCGAGGGCCTGCCGCACCCACGGCGAAGGGTCGTCGAGGGCGACGGTCAGCGCCTGCTCGGCCTCGGCGCGGTCGTGCGGGTCCATCTCGGAATAGAGCCAGGCGCGGGCCAGTGCGCCGGTGGCCTCGGCACGGGCCTCGGCGGGGGCGGTCTTCATCCAGGCAAGGAAGCGGCGGACGATCATCGGCGGTCCCCTCGGGGTCAGGCTCCGGTCCTGCGGATGGCGGTGAGATCGAGCGGCTGGCCGCGCGGCACGGCGGTCTTGCGCAACTCGGCCGGGCGTTCCGGCGGAAGCGGCACGTCGGCCGGCTGGCCCACGGGCGCGGAAGCGGCGAGGCCCGGCGCCGGGGCGTCGCTGGCCGTGGAAGACAGCGAGGCCGTGCGCGGGAAGAAGCGTGGCGCGTTGACCGCCTGTTCCTGGGGCCGGCTGGCCCACAGGCGCTGCACGGTCTGGTTGACCGGCCCCCGCGGCCCTTCGGTCCGGAAGAGGCCGTGCATGGCGGGTCCGCCCGGGGCATAGGCAGGCGCGGCAACGGGCTCGTTGGCGCCGAGCCACGTAGCCGGGTCGCCGGAAAGCTGGGGAATGGCCGGAACGGCGAGCTTCCCCTGCCCTGCCACCAGCGTCGCATGGACCTCGGACACGCTCTTCGCCTGCCCCGTGACGCGGTCGTAGAAGATCGGCTTGTTCGTCGCCGCCTGGTCCGGGAAGAGGTCGGCGGCGCGGGCACGCGGGTTGGTTCCGGCGGCGCGGATGAGGTCGGCGGCGCCCGTGGCGCCCATGAAGTGGGCGGCGTAGAGCTCGCCGTCGCTGGGCGCCCGGCCGAGCGCCGAGGACAGGGTCGCCGCGTTACGGCGCGTCAGTTCGCCGGCCATGACGGCCGCGACCTTTGGATCGTTCCGGAGCGCCAGGATCTGCGCCTTCATCTGGGGATCGGGGACGTCGAACCGCCCGCCCTTGTCCGTGATGGCGTCGGCATAGGGGCCGAGCCCGTGCTGGGAACCCGTGCCCTTGAGGACGCCGAGCCACGTCTGCTCGATGAACTGGAAGAGGCCGCTCGCGCTCGACGTGCGTGCCTTGGCGTCCGGGTCGAGCGAGGACTCGCGCTGCGCGGTGTTGAGCAGGTAGCCGAAGTCCGTGCCCGTCCGCTGCGAACCGGTCCGGATCGCCTCGACCACGGGGGTGGCGGGCGCGGATGCGGAAGCGGGCTTCTCGCTGGTGCCGGAAGGGCCCGTGGGCGTCGTGAACAGGAACATGAACCGGTCTCCGGGAGCCCCGGCGCCGCTGGCGCACCCGACTCCACCTCGCCGGCATGGTGGGGCGGTTATGGTAAACGAACGGTAAGGATCGGCCGCGGTCGCGTGCGCCGCGGCGCCCTTTGCTCTCGCGATGCAGGCCGAATCCGCTACGGTCGGGCCACCGAGGAGGACCCACCACCATGCGTTCGCTGCTGTTCGTACCGGGCGACAGCCCCCGCAAGCTTGAGAAGGGGCTCGGCAGCGGCGCGGACGTGCTGCTGATCGACCTGGAGGACTCCGTCGCGCCCGACGGCAAGGCGGCCGCACGGGAGACGGCACGCGGCTTCATCGCCGAGGCGAAGGCCGCGCAGGATCGCCCGCGTCTCTACGTGCGCGTCAACGCGCTCGACAGTGGGCTGACCGAGGCCGACCTCGACGCCGTGATGCCGGCAGGCCCCGACGGGATCATGCTGCCCAAGGCCGCCGGCGGCACGGACGTGCAGCATCTGGCCGCCAAGCTCGCCGTGCGCGAGGCGGAGAACGCCCTCCCCGACGGCGCAACGCGCATCATCGCCATCGCCACGGAGACCGCACGGTCGCTGTTCGTCATGGGCACCTATGCGGGGGCGAGCCATCGCCTCGCCGGCCTCACCTGGGGCGCGGAGGACCTCGCCGCCGACCTGGGGGCGGAGACGAACCGCCTCGCCGACGGGACCTACGCGGATCCCTACCGCCTCGCGCGCGCCCTGACCCTGGCGGCCGCCCACGCCGGCGGACTCGACGCGATCGACACGATCTTCGCGGATTTCCGGAACGAGGCGGCGCTCGCCGCCGAGGCGGAGGCCGCACGGCGCGACGGCTTCTCGGCGAAGATGGCGATCCACCCTGCCCAGGTGCCCGTCATCAACGCCGTCTTCACCCCCTCGCCCGAGGCGGTGGCCCATGCGCGTCGGATCGTGGACGCCTTTGCCGCCCGGCCGGGCGCCGGCGTCATCGGCCTCGACGGCAAGATGGTGGACCGCCCCCACCTGCGGCAGGCGCAGCGCGTCCTGGCGCGCGCGGCAAGAACCTGACGAGCAGGCGGTTTCAGCCGCCGGCGGGCCGCTCCAGCGCGAACAGGCTGTCGACGACGGCATAGTCCGAATACCCGCATCGCGCGATCGGCCGCGCGGCTGCGGTGTCGAAGCGCCCGTCGCGGATGAAGCGGTCGTCGATGTGGACGCCGACCACTTCGCCGAGCACGAGGAAGCGCTCCAGCGCCTGACCCGCAGCGGTCTTCAGCACGATGATCTCGCACAGCCGGCATTCCAGGGCGGCGGCGACACCCTTCACCCGCGGCGGCTTCACCGTGCGCGACGGCTCGGTGGCGAGGCCGGCATGGGCGAACTCGCTTTCCCCACGCGGCAGTGGAGCGGAGGTCGCGTTCATCGCGTGCCGAAGGTCCCACGTGGCGAGGTTGCAGACGAACTCGCCGGTCTCACGCACGAACGTGACCGAGTCCTTCGGACCCTCCGAGGAGAACCCCACGATCGGCGGATAGGTCGAGACCATGTTGAAGAAGCTGTAGGGGGCAAGGTTCAGCCGCCCCTGCCCGTCCATCGCGCTGATCCAGCCGATGGGACGCGGCGCGACGATGGCCTTGAGCGGATCGTGCGGCAGGCCGTGGTCGCGAAGCGCGGGCGTATAGAACATCGACGTCTCCGGGGATGTCCGGGTTGCAGGGAGAAACGACTGCCCGCGCGCGCGGCGGTCCGGTCAGTCCAGCCAGGTCACGATGTCGGAGAGCGCCGGACGGGGCCGGTCCTCCTGGCGCGCGCCGCGGCCGATGTGGACGAAGCCGGCGATCCGCTCCCCGGACGACAGGCCGAGGGCATCGAGGAAAGCCCGGTCATAGGCCATCCACTCGGTGAGCCAGCCGGTCACGAACCCCATCGCGACTGCGGCGGTCGTCAGGTTCATGCAGGCGGCGCCGGCCGAGAGCTGCTGCTCCCATTCCGGGATCTTGGGGTGGGGCGCCGCCCGGCTGACGACCGCGACCACGACCGGCGCCCGCGAGAACCGGCCACGCTCGAGCGCCAGCCTGTCGGCATCGGCGCCGGGATTGGCCTTGGCGTAGAGGTCGGCCGCCACCGCCCCGAGCCTCTCGCGCGCAGCCCCCTCGATGACGATGAAGCGCCACGGCGTGAGCTTCCCGTGGTCGGGAACACGGGAGGCGACGGCGAGCATGGCCTCGAGCTCCTCGCGCGTCGGGCCGGGGCCGGTCATCTGGTGCGGCGGCAGGGAACGGCGGGTGCGCAGCAGCGCAAGGGCGTCGGTCATGAGATGCGAAGTCCGGATGTCCATGGGAGTGGGCGGAGCATAGTCGGGCAACGCACGGGCGCAAGCCGCCCCTGTCCCGGATGGAACCCTGCGCGTTCATGCAGCATTCACGGCCGGAGGCCTAGACCACACGTGCCGGATGGGTCTTGGACCCGGACGACCGGCCTCGCTCTCCACGGATCGGCATCGATGACGCCAACCGACGTCCCCGCCCCGCGCCCCTGGACGCGGCGGCAGAGCCTTTGCGCCGTCGCCGCGGTCATCGTGTTCTGGCTGGTCGCGGCCCTCGCATGGCGGCTGGGCGGTGGCGTCGTGCCATGGGATTCGAAGAACCACTTCTACCCGATGCTGCGCAACCTCGGGGCGGCGCTGGCGCAAGGCGAATGGCCGCTGTGGAACCCGTACCACTTCAGCGGGCATCCGGCGGTCGCCGATCCCCAGTCGCTCCTCTTCACCCCGACGATGCTGGCCCTCGCGGCGCTGGTACCCGCGCCGTCGATGGAGTTATTCGACACGGTCGTGTTCGCGCACCTGCTGCTGCCGGCCCTCGCGGCGCTCGTTCTCTTCGCCCGGCGAGGCTGGCATCCGGCCGGGGCCGTCGTCGCGGCCATGATGATCATCCTCGGCGGCTCGGCGGCGGCGCGCCTGCAGCACACCGGGATGATCTTCAGCTACGCCTTCTTCCTGCCGGCTTTTGCCTTCCTCGAGGCCACGCTGCGTCGGCCGGGCTGGGGAACGGCGGCGGGCTTTGCGCTGACGGCCGCGCTGATGGCGCTGGGGCGGGACCAGGTCGCTTTCCTCGGCACGATGGCGCTCGCGGGCCTCGTCCTGCACGAGACGCTCGGCGCCGCGCAGCCCCTGCGCTTCCTCGTCTCCCGGCTGCCCTGGCTCGCCGGAATGGGCGTCGCCGTCGTGGCGCTGCTCGCGGTCCCCGCGTTGCTGACGATCCAGTTCCTCATGGATTCGAACCGCCCGGGCATCCCCTACGGCGTCGCGGCCATGAACTCGCTGCCGCCGTCGAGCCTCGTCACGCTGATCGCGCCGAACATCTTCGGCACGCTGAACCTGACCTACGACTACTGGGGCCCGATGTGGGACACGATCCCCGAGGGCACCTACACCGACCGGGCGATCAACTACCTGTTCGCCGGCACCCTGCCCGTCGTGCTCCTGCTCTGGCAGGGCGTGGCCCGCGGAGGGCTGTTCACGAGGGAGATCCGCTACTTCCTGGCGCTCGGCTTCGCCGCGATGGTCTACGCGCTCGGGCGCTACACGCCCGTCTTCGAAGTGATCTTCGATCACATCCCCGGGGTGCGGCTCTACCGTCGTCCGGCCGACGCCACCTTCTTCATCAACATCGCGCTCGCCTTCGCCTGCGGCTACTGCCTCCACATCTACGTCAATTCGTCCCTGCGGACGACGGTAGAGCCGCGGGTTCTGCGGATCCTGCGCCTCGCGGCGCCCGTGTCCCTCGCTGCGGGCCTTCTGGCGGTGGGCGTCGCCTTCTCGGTGCGGGTCGGGCACGGCCAGGCGGCCGTCCTGCAGGCGGCGGCCTTCGTCGCCATCGCCGCGGTGGGGCTCAGCCTGTTGGCGACGCAGTCGTCGGCCGCGGGCCGGGCGGTCGCCGCCGCGCTCGTGGTCGCGGCCACGGGCGGCGAACTGGTCTGGCGCAACGCCGCCTCGTCGCTCAACATGGAGCCCGCGGCCCGCTACGCCGTCTACAACACCCTCGCGCCGCAGGACTTCGCGGGCCTCCAGACCCTGAAGCGCGAACTCGACGAGCGCCACGCGCGCGGCGAGCGCCCGCGCGTCGAGATCCTCGGGCTGGGCGGGGCCTGGCAGAATGCCTCCATGGTCCTCGGCATCGAGGACACCGTCGGCTACAACGCCCTGCGCATCGCGGAGTACGAGCGCGCGGTCGGTTCGGGCGAGAACGCCGTCGAACTGAGCCTGCGGCAGTTCCCAGGCACGTTCCGCGGCTACCGCTGCAGCCTCGCCTCCCTGCTCGGCCTCGAATACCTCGTTCTCGACCGCCCCGCCGAGAAGCTGCCGCGCCACTTCCCGCGCCTTCGCAACGCGACCCTGCTGCACGGTTCGGGGAGCATGTGGATCTACCGGCTGCCGCCGGCGGCACCGCGGGCCTACGTCGCCACCCGGCTGAAGCCCGTCGACACCGAGAAGGTGCTCGACGCCGAGGAGCTTCCCGAGTTCGACCGGACCGACGAGGCGCTCGTCGACGAAGCCGAGATGGGCGACCTCGAGCGCACCTACCCCGCCGCCGAGGCGGCCGACGCCGACACGCAGCCCGCGATCAACCGGGTGAAGCTCCTGTCCTACCGCCGCAACGCCGTCACGCTTTCGGTGACCACCGACCGGCCGGGCGTGCTGGTGCTCCACGATCTCTACTACCCCGGCTGGGAGGTCCGGGTCGACGGCGAGCCGATGACCGTGCTGCGCGTCAACCTCCTGTTCCGCGGGGTCGAGGTGCCGGCCGGCGAGCATCGCGTCGAGTTCACGTTCCGGCCGCTTTCGGCTGACAATCTTCTCACCGCCGCCGCCGATCTCGTCGGTGGCGGGGCGGAGGGCACCGGTACGCCAACCCTGCCCCGTTGACGGCCGGCGACCCGCCGTCGCATGTCAGGATCATGATGCCGCCGTTCCCGTCCAGCGCCCTGCGCGCCGCCGTCGTCGTCCTCGCGCTTGCTCCCGCCGGTGCGGGCGCCCAGACGCCGCCGGCGCCGCCGACGCAGACCGCTCCGACGACCCCCACCCCGCCGGCCGCCCCCGCGACGCCGCCGTCGCGCGCGGGGACGCTGCCGCGCGAGAGCGGCCTCTTCCTCAGCGCCGTGTTCGGCGGCAATGGCGGGCCGATCCGCTCGGGACTGGTCTGGCGGATCTACAGCGACCCTTCCGACGGCTCCGACCCGCAGCTGCTGAGCACGACCGACCTGCCCACGCCGGTCTTCAACCTCGATCCCGGCGCCTACATCGTCCATGCCAGCTTCGGCCTCGCCAGTGCGACGAAGCGGATCGTCATGGGGGCCTCGGCCGCGAGCGAGACCCTGGTCGTCAACGGGGGCGGACTCGTGCTCGGCGCCGTCATCAACGACACGCAGATCCCGTCGAACAGGCTGCGCTTCTCGGTCTACGTGCCGCTCGGCAACGATCCGGAAGGCCGCGCCGTCGCGTCCGACGTCCCCGGCGGCCAGTTGATCCGGCTTCCCGAGGGCACCTACCGGGTCGTGTCGACCTATGGCGACTCGAACGCCATCGCCAACGCCGACCTGAGGGTGGAGGCCGGCAAGGTCACCGAGGCCACGCTGCGCCATCGCGCGGCGACGGTCACGCTCAAGCTCGTGGCGGCTTCGGGCTCGGAAGCGCTCGCCAACACCTCGTTCAGCGTGCTGACGCCCGGCGGCGACACCATCCGCGAGGCGATCGGCGCCTTCCCTTCCATGACGCTGGCCGAGGGCGAGTACATCGTCATCGCCCGCAACGGCGGCAAGGTCTACACGCAGGAGTTCAGCGTGAAGGCCGGGCTCGATCGCGACATCGAGGTGATCGTGAAACCCTGAGCGGACCTCGCTTGCCGAAGGTTCCGCATCGACCGCTCAGGAAAGGATCGCCGACTTGATCCAGATCGTGGTGTCGCGCGTTGTCCGGGGCCACCATCGCATCCGCGGGTCCTCCGCCCGCCCCATCAGGACACGTGCCATGCCCGTCTTCCCCCGCATTCTTCTGCTCGCCATGCTCGCCGTCGGAGCCGCATCCGCGCCCGCGGTCGCGCAGGTCACGCCCCCGCCGGCCACGCCGGATGCATCCGGCCAGCCCCGCAAGCCCGATGCGGAGAACGGCAAGGTCATCGCCCAGCGCTGGTGCGCCGAGTGCCACGTCGTGACGCCGGACCAGAAGACGGCGCGCTCCGACGCACCGCCCTTCGCCTCGATCGCGGCGCGCGGCAGCGTCACCGAGCAGTCGCTGCAGCGTTTCCTGATGAACCCGCATCCGAAGATGCCGGACATGCAGATCGGCCGCAACGAGGCGGCCGACCTGGCGGCGTGGATCGAGCGGCAGAAGCCCTGATCATTCGGCGGCGATGCGTGCCGCCGCCTCCCGCTTGAGGTCGGGAGGCGTCGCCTCGTCGACGAAGGCGGCGAGCGCGGCGTCGAGCGTCAGCGTCTGCTGCGCCTGGGAGCCCAGCCGGCGGATCGACACCGTCCCCTCGGCCGCTTCCTTCTTGCCGACCGCGATGATCACCGGGACCTTGGCGAGCGAATGCTCGCGGACCTTGTAGCTGATCTTCTCGTTGCGAAGGTCGGCGCGCGCCCGCAGGCCGGCGGCCTTCGCGGCCTGCGTCACCTGCAGGGCGTAGTCGTCCGCCTCGCCGGTGATCGGGCACACGACGATCTGCTCGGGCGCCAGCCACAGCGGGAAATGGCCGGCGTGGCTCTCGATCAGGATGCCGAGGAACCGCTCCATCGAGCCGCAGATGGCGCGGTGGACCATCACCGGCTGCTTCTTCTCGCCGTCCGCAGCGATGTAGAAGGCGCCGAAGCGCTCGGGCAGGTTGAAGTCGACCTGCGTCGTGCCGCACTGCCAGTCGCGACCGATCGCGTCGCGCAGCGTGTACTCGAACTTCGGGCCGTAGAACGCGCCCTCGCCCGGGTTGATGCCCGTCTCGATCCGGCCGCCCGACTGGGCGGAGATGCGCTCGAGCACGCGCATCATGACCTCCTCGGCGCGGTCCCACAGGTGGTCGCCGCCGACCCGCTTCTCGGGCCGGGTGGAGAGCTTGACCATGATCTTGTCGAAGCCGAAATCGGCATAGGTCGACAGGATCAGCTCGTTGATGGCCATGCACTCGGCCTCGAGCTGCTCTTCCGTGCAGAAGATATGCGCGTCGTCCTGCGTGAAGCCGCGCACGCGCATCAGCCCGTGCAGCGCACCCGACGCCTCGTAGCGGTGTACGACGCCGAACTCGGCGAGCCGGATCGGCAGGTCGCGGTACGACTTCAGCCCGTGCTTGAAGATCTGCACGTGGCCCGGGCAGTTCATCGGCTTCAGGGCGAAGACCTTCTGGTCCGCCTCCTTGTCGTCCGGATGCGTGAAGGCGAAGGCCGACTTCACCGCGAACATGTTCTCCTGGTACCAGCCCCAGTGTCCGGAGGTCTCCCACAGGCTCTTGTCGAGCACCTGCGGCGCGTTGACCTCGTCGTAGTCGCGGGCGAGGCGCCGGCGCATGTACGAGATGAGGGTCTGGAACAGCGTCCAGCCCTTGGGGTGCCAGAACACCGTGCCCGGCCCCTCCTCCTGGAAGTGGAAGAGGTCCATCTCGCGCCCGAGGCGGCGGTGGTCCCGCTTCTCGGCCTCCTCCAGCTGGTGCAGGTAGGCCGCGAGGTCCTCCCTCCTGGCGAAGGCGGTGGCGTAAATGCGGGTCAGCATCGGGTTGTTGCTGTCGCCGCGCCAGTAGGCGCCGGCCACCTTCATGAGCTTGAAGGCGTCGCCGATCTTGCCGGTCGAGGTCATGTGCGGCCCGCGGCACAGGTCGAACCAGTCACCCTGCCGGTAGATCCTGAGATCCTCGCCCTCGGGGATGGCGTCGACGAGCTCGACCTTGAAGGCCTCGCCCTTCTCCCGGAAAACCCGTTTCGCCTCGTCGCGGCTCCAGACCTCCTTCGTGAAGGGGCGGTCTCGGGCGATGATCGCCCGCATCTCCGCCTCAATGGCCGGGAAGTCCTCCGGCGTGAAGGGCTCGTTGCGCGCGAAGTCGTAGTAGAAGCCGTTCTCGATGACCGGGCCGATGGTCACCTGCGTCCCCGGCCAGAGGTTCTGCACCGCCTCCGCGAGCACGTGGGCGCAGTCGTGCCGGATGAGCTCGAGCGCGCGGGGATCCTCCCGCGACACGAACTCGATGCGCGCGTCCGCCGTGATGGGGTCGGCCAGGTCCGTCAGCCGGCCGTCGAGCGCCATGGCGACGGTGCGCTTGGCGAGCGAGGGCGAGATGCCCTTGGCGATGTCGAGGCCGGTGGTGCCGGGGGAGAAGGCGCGCACGGCGCCGTCGGGGAAGGTCACGTTGATCATCACGTGCTCCTGCTCACTCCTGCAGACGATGCAGGTAAGCCGATGGGCGACGGATCGGAAAAGGCAGCGCGGAGGTCGATGGCGCCCTACGAGGACCGGTCGCCGTCGCCCGGCCCGACCGCCTCGCAGCGGGGCGGCGGAACCGGAAGGGTGCCCCGCCAGCGCCCGTAGCGCCACGGTCTATACCAGGCGGCCCCCTGCGGCAAATCGCCGGGCACGAAGTCGAGCCCGTGCGTTCCCCATGGGTTGCAGCGGCAGATTCGCGCCGTCCCCATCCACAGCCCCGGCCAGAGCCCGTGGCGGACGATGGCCTCGTCCATGTATTCCGAGCATGTCGGCAAATGACGGCATTCACGTCCCACGAGTGCGGAAAGAGTGACCTGATAGACACGCAGCAGGAGTCTTGCCGCCTGTACCACCGGGCCCCGTTGCGGCTGTGCCTTCGGTAAGCCACAATTAGGATCGATTTCGCGATGATGCATGGTGCTTCGCAGGCGCGGGGATTACGGAACCGGTTGCGAAGCAGCGAGACGATGGTTAAGCCTGCGCGCCCGCAGTAACGGCCGCCCCGGCGGTTCGACGACGGAGCTGGAATTGACCCTGGTGTATCGCGTTTCCTCGGGTGCCGCACTCGCCATCGCGTTGTGCACGACTGCCCCGGCGCTGGCGCAGAACAAGTCCTCGTCGTCCGAGACGTTCCCGAATGGCTGGCTGATGACGGTGCGCGGCAACGTGATTGCGTCGCCCGTCTTCCCCGGCTCGGACAAGTACGGCTTCGTCGCATTCCCCTCCTTTGCCATTCGGAAGGCGCAGGGCCCTGAGCGCTACAGCGCGTGGGACGACGGCGTCAGCATCGTGTTCTTCGGCGACAGCCAGTGGGCCGTCGGTGCCGTCGGGCGCTACCAGACCGGTCGCTACTACCAGAACGACCGCCAGAAGCTCTATGGCATTCAGGACGCGAAGTGGGCGCTGGAGCCGGGCCTCTTCGGCGAGTTCTGGGCGCTCAAGGACACGATCCGCATGCGCGGCGAGCTGCGCTACGGCATCAACGGCTACAATGGCCTGATCGGCAGCCTCGCGCTCGACTACGTCCACCGCATCGGCCAGTTCGCCATCAACACCGGACCGCGCATGACGATCGCGGGATCCGAGTACATGGACACCTACTTCGGCGTGACGCAGCAGGACGCGCTCTTCAACGGTCGCGTGACGCCCTACAGCCCCGACGCCGGCGTGAAGTCGGTTGGCTGGGCCGCTGCCGCCACGTACCGCTGGAACGACCAGTGGACCACCACCGTGGGCGGCAACTACGACCGACTCGTCGGTCCGGCGGGCGACAGCCCGATCGCCAAGAGCCTCGGCACGCGCGACCAGTTCACCTTCGGCGCCACGGTCGGGTACACGTTCCCGCTCGGCTACGCGCCCTGACGGACCGAACCCTCTCCGCCCCGGGCCGGCGCGGAGAGGATGCTCGCAGCACCTGCCGTCGCTTGCCATCCACCGCGGTCCCGTCTTGACCCGCCTGCGCACCCGCCGGAAGAGTGCAGGATGACCGGCTCAGCGCGCTTCCACATCCGTCAGGCGTCGACGCTCGCGGAGATCACTGCGGTGGCAGCGCTTTTCCGAGCCTATGCGGCATCCCTCTCGGTCGATCTCGCCTACCAGGACTTCGAGACGGAACTTGCCGGCCTCCCGGGCAAGTACGCGCCGCCTCGGGGGGCCCTGCTGCTCGCGAGCGGCGACGACGGCGGCGCGCTGGGTTGCGTCGCCCTGCGTCCGACGGATGAAGCCGGGGCGGCGGAGATGAAGAGGCTCTACGTCGCGCCGCAGGGACGCGGCCGCGGACTCGGCGAGGCCATGATCCGAGCCGTCTGCGATGCGGCGAGGCTGGCCGGCTATGCGGAAATCCGGCTCGATACGCTGCCGGACATGGCGGGAGCGCAGGCGCTCTACCGCAAGCTCGGCTTTACCGACATGCCCGCCTATTACGACACGCCGGTCGTCGGCACGCGCTTCATGCACCTGCGGCTGGGCAACGCCTGATCAGGCCGCCGCCCGCCCCGCCTCGATCTGGCCGATGGCGTCGACGACGGCGTCAAAGGTGAGAAGCGTCGAGGCGTGCCGCGCCTTGAAGTCCCGCACAGGCAGAAGCACGCGGATGTCCTCCCACTTGGGATCGGAGGGCGGATCGCCGTTTTCCTTGAGCATGCGCCGGACGGTGTCGCGCAGCGCGCGCAATTCGGAGGCGGTCGAACCGACGACGTGCCGCGCCATGATCGAGGAGGACGCCTGCCCGAGCGCGCAGGCCTTCACGTCGTGGGCGAAATCCGTCACCACGTCGCCGTCCATGACGAGATCGACCGTCACGGTCGAGCCGCACAGCTTCGAATGCGCCGTGGCGCTCGCCTGGGCAGTCGGCAGGCGCCCCAACCGGGGGATGTCGGCTGCGAGTTCGAGGATGCGGCGGTTGTAGATGTCGTCGAGCATGATGGCGTGCCGGTACCGGATTGCACCCTCAATATAGGCTTTTCCGCGCCGCGCCGCGAGCGTCGGTCACGTCTTCGTCAGCAGGGCCGCAAACTGCGTCCAAGAGCCGCGAAATGCGGGAGCGTGGTGGTCCGCCGCGCGCCCCCCACCGTAGACCACGGCGTAAGTGACATGCGGGAGGCTCCACATGGATGCCGTGGTTAAGCCCTTGTCCGCGCGACCGGCCATGCCGATTGCCGACAAGTCCAATGCCAAGCGCCCCTCGAGAGAGGAGGCCGAGGCCGCCGTTCGCACCCTGATCCGGTGGGCCGGCGACGACCCTGCGCGGGAAGGGCTCCTCGATACGCCCAAACGCGTCGTGAAGGCGTACGAGGAACTCTACAAGGGCTACCGCGAGGACGCGGAAGAGGTCCTCGCGCGCGTCTTCGAGGAGGTCGGCGGCTACGACGACATGGTCCTCGTGCGCGACATTCCCTTCTACTCGCACTGCGAGCACCACATGGTGCCCTTCGTGGGCAAGGCGCATATCGGCTACTACCCGGCCGAGGGCGTCGTCGGGCTGTCCAAGCTCGCCCGCGTGGTGGACGTGTTCTCGCGCCGCCTGCAGACGCAGGAGACGATGACGTCCCAGATCGTCAACGCCATCGACGAGGCCCTGAAGCCGCGTGGCGTCGCCGTGATCGTCGAGGCCGAGCACATGTGCATGTCGATGCGCGGCGTGCAGAAGCACGGCGCCTCGACCCTGACGACCCAGTTCACCGGCGTGTTCCGGGACGACCCGGCCGAACAGGCCCGGTTCCTCACCATGGTGCGCGGCCTGCGCTGACAAGGCCCACGGTCGGACAGCCCTTCCCCCGGGGCTCCGCCCGAAGCAGGTTCGTGCTAAGCGAAAGCGCCCGTCCCCGGACGGGCGCTTTTCGTTTGGACATGCACGGGATCGCCCCCATGACCACAGCTCCCCTGCCCTTCGCTCCCCGCGGCGACCGCCAGACCGTCGAGGAGGGCGACCTCCTCATGCCGAAGTTCGACCCGGCCGGGCTGATCACCGCCGTGGCCGTGGACGCCGGCAGCAACGAGGTGCTCATGGTGGCGCACATGAACGCCGAGGCGCTGTCGCGCACGCTGGAGACAGGCAAGGCCTGGTACTGGTCCCGCTCACGCAACACCCTGTGGTTGAAAGGCGAGACCTCGGGCCAGATCCAGACCGTCGTGGAGATCCGGGTCGACTGCGACCAGGACTGCCTGCTCCTGCGCGTGACCGTCGGCGGCGACGGGGGTTGCTGCCACACGGGCCGCCGCGATTGCTTCTACCGCCGCGTCGAGCCCGTGGCCGGCGGGACGGCCCGACTGGCAAGGGTCCACGACTGAACCCCGGCCGTGGCCCGGCCGTTGTCCCGGGCCTTCAGCCGATCGTAACGGTGGCGGCGTAGGCTCACGGCGAGTGGGGGACCATCCCATGTTCCAGGACCTCATCGGCCGTCGCGCGGCAGCGGCGGCGGACGGCGGCGGCGGCCCCGCGCCGTCCCGACGCCCGCGCATCGGGCTTGCGCTCGGCGGTGGCGCGGCCCGCGGCTGGGCGCATATCGGGGTGATCCGGGCGCTCGCCCGCGCCGGCTTGGCGCCTGACATCATCGTCGGCACGTCCATCGGCGCCGTCGTCGGCGGTTGCCACGCCGCCGGCAAGCTCGACGAACTCGAGGCCTTCGCCCGTTCGCTCACCAAGAGCCGGGTGCTGTGGCTGATGGACTTCCACATCGGTTCCGGGCTCATCGGCGGGGAAAAGCTGAAGCGGCTCCTCGTCCGCGATCTCGGCGAAACCCACATCGAGGACCTGCCGCTGCGCTTCGCCGCCGTGGCGACGGAACTGCGGACCGGCCACGAGATCTGGCTCACCCGCGGGCCGATGGTCGAGGCCCTGCAGGCCTCCTATGCGCTGCCCGGCATCTTCGACCCGGTGCAACTCGGCGGGCGCTGGCTGTTCGACGGTGCCCTGGTCAACCCCATTCCGGTCACCACGACCCGCGCCATGGCGGCGGAGTTCGTCATCGCCGTGAACCTGAACGCGGATCTCTTCGGCCGCGGCAGCGTGATTCCCGACCATGGCGGCACGCGCGCCGTTCCGACCGACGAGATGGCCGAGACGCTAGCGGAGGGGCTGTTCTCGCCTGTCCTGGGCGCCGCGCGATCGCTCGGCCAGCGGATGGGCCGCCGGACCGAGAGCGGCCCCGGCCTCGCCAGCGTCATGGTCGACGCCTTCAACATCACGCAGGACAGGATCGCCCGCTCGCGCCTTGCCGGCGACCCGCCGGACATCCACCTGAAGCCCAAGCTCGGCCGGGTGAACCTGTTCGACTTCCACCGCGCCGAGGAATGCATCGCGCTGGGCGAGGACGCCGTCGCGCATGCGCTCGACGACATCGCCGCCGCGATGGAGGCGCTCTCGCTTCCCGCCTGATGCCGGTCTGGCCGCTCAGCCGGCCGTGATGTAGTCCCGCAGCGCGTCGGTCTCGTGCTGGAACTCGGCGAGCCGGTGCTTCACCACGTCCCCGATGGAGACGAGGCCGGCCAGGCGCCCGTTCTCCACCACGGGCATGTGGCGGAAGCGGCCCTGCGTCATTTCCTCCATGACGTCGACGATGAGCATGTCGCCGCTGCATGTCACGACACGCGAGGTCATGTAGCGCGACACGGGATCGCCGAGCGCGTGCGCGCCCTGCGCCAGCGCCCGGACGATGTCGCGTTCCGACAGGATGCCCTGCACGCGACCGTCGGCCCCGGTGACGACCACGGCGCCGATGCGCTTCTCCGCGAGCACCGCGATGGCCTCGGTCAGCGTGCGATGCGGCTGGATCGTCGTGACCTCGCGCCCCTTGGCGGACAGGATGTGATCGACGGTCATGGGTGTCCCTCCTTGCGTTTCGGCCATGTCCGCGGTTTGCGGCTGACCCTGGTTGCGCCGGAGGCCGATCCGGTCCGTGGCGGCCACCAGCCGCGCACCCCCGAGGGAGACGAAGGGACGCCGCCCTCGACGGCACCCGAGAGGGAAGTGTGCCCGCTTCGGGCCTTTGCCGCAACGCCCGCAAAAGAGGCCTTCGGTCGGCCCTCAGGCGTCGGGGCCGCGCGGCACTGGGTCCAGCAGCGGGAACGCGAGCAGCCCGACGATGAACCCGCCCACATGCGCCTGCCAGGCGATGGCACTGTCGACCATTCCCAGGCCTGGCGCCGCAAGGCCGCTGGCCATGTTGAGCACGAACCACACGATGACGAACGTCGCCGCCCGGCGCTCCGCGAGGACGTCGCGCAGCGGCAGGGCGGGCAGGCGGTAGGCCGTGTGCTCGTCGAGGCGGTAGATCCCGAGGGGGGCGCCGGGCTGGAAGGCGAAGCGCAGCGCCGCCGCCATCGCGCCCGACACCGACGCCGAGGCCCCCACCATCGGCACGACATCCGTCAGGTGCGTGGCGAGGTGGCCCAGCGCACCGCCCACGGCGCACAGCACCATCAGGACGAGGAACCGCACCGCCCCGAACCGACGCGCCACCGCGCTGCCGAAGGCGAGCAGCCACACCGAATTCAGGAGTACGTGCGCCCAGCTGCCGTGCAGGAGAGCGTAGGTCGCCAGCGTCCACGGCTTGGTGTCGCCCTCGATGGCGAGGTACTGCGCCACGGCCACGAGTTGCCGCCCGTTCTCGCTGCCCGCCGCGGCGTCCTCCGCCGCCGCGACGAGGTCGATCCCGAACATCATCGCGAACCGGCCGGGGATGAAGGCGAGCTGCTCGATGAGCCAGACCTCCCCGAACACCCTGTCGCCGATGCCGAAGAGGCCGATCAGCAGGGCGATGAGCACCACCACGGCCCCGGGAATGTTGAAGATCGGTTCGCGGTTCTCGGTCACGGGGCTTCGTCCGGGCTGAGCCCCTTCTTGGCGCGTCGCGACCGGCTCTTCAAGCACGGGCCGTCTCGCCTCGGGGCCGCTGCGGCAAAAAAGAAGGGGAGAGCCTTCGCCCTCCCCGGCACCGGCCGCAGCCGGAACAGTGATCGTGACCCGCGCGGCACGCGCGCGGAACCCGACAGGTCGATGGCAAGGGTCGCCGACCGGCCCGTGCCGGACAATGGCAAGCCTTGCTTAAGGTAAACAAATCCTTGGCATGCCGATTGCGGGAAAGACCCCGCCGGACGTCGAAAACCGCCCGGCGGGCGGCCAACGCCCGGTGAAGCGTACCGAAATGGGACACCCGACCGCGGCTCGATCGGCGTGGGTGTCCCGAGCGGGGACTGACATGAAGCATGCCGCGACGCGTGAGCTCTACGCCTACTGGGACCGGGTCCGCGGGGACCGCCTAGCGCCCGAGCGGGCCGAGATCGACCCGACCGCCATCCGTTCCATCCTCGCCGACTGCTTCATGCTGGAGGTCGATGCAGCCGGTCGATACCCCTTCATGCTCGCGGGAACGCGCCTCTGCGCCCTCGTCGGCCGGGAACTGAAGGACGAATCCTTCGCGAGCCTCTGGCAGCGCGCCGACGGCACGAGTGGCGACGGCGCCGCGTTGGTCCGCACCGTCTGCGACGAGACGCAGGGCGCCGTCGCCGGGGTTCTCGCCGCCACCGTCGGTGGCCATGATCTCGACCTGGAAATGCTCCTGCTGCCGCTGCGCCATGGCGGGAAGACCCACGCACGCGTGCTGGGATGCCTCTCCCCTGCATCGATCCCGTCCTGGTTCGGGCTGTCTCCTGTCGACGCGCTCGCGCTGCGCTCCTTCCGCGTCATCCGCGGCCGGCCGGGAGCGGATTCGTTCGGCCCGATCGGCGGCACGCCGACGCGCCTCTCCGTGCTCGCCCAGCGCCGGGGGCACCTGCGCGTCTTCGAGGGCGGAGCCATTCAGTCCCAGCCACAGGCCTAGAATCACAATCGCAGGCCGTTCTTTCCATCCGCTACAGTCGCGATAAAGCGCCGTTAACCAGCGGTGTCGATCATGGGGCGTCACCGTGTCACCGGTCCCCGTGGTCGCCTGCCCATGAGCCTCGCCCTCAAGCTTCGGACCCGCGCCCTCGAGCGCCGCCGCCATCAGCGCGTGCGCGTGGTCCTGCTCGGTCGGTTCATGCTCGAGAACCAGCAGGAATATCCCTGCCAGTCGATGAACATCTCGCCGGGTGGCATCGCCCTTCTCGCCCCGGTTCAGGGCCGCGTCGGCGAGCGGATCGTGATCTATCTTGAGCATCTCGGGCGCCTCGAGGGCACCGTGGTCCGGCAGTTCGAGCTCGGTTTCGCCGTGCAGCTCGCCGCCACCCGGCGCAAGCAGGACAAGCTCGCCAACCAGCTCACCTGGCTCGCGAACCGGCATGAACTGGGCCTGCCCGAGGATCGCCGCCACGAGCGCCTGACGCCGCGTCGCACGGCCGTTCTGGTCCGCATGCCCAATGGCAAGGAGGCGGCGGCGCGCATCATCGACCTGTCGATGTCGGGAGCCGCGCTCACCGTCGGGGTGCCGATCGCCATCGGCACGGCGGTCACCGTCGGTTCCACGCCGGCCCGCGTCGTCCGCCACTTCGGCTCGGGGATCGGCGTCGAGTTCGTGCGCCCGATCACCGAGGACATGTTCGACGAGGACGTCGTCCTCTAGGAGGATGCTGCGAGACGGCGGAAGCCGCCTTCTCGCCGAACGGTGCTGCGTTTCGGCGGAACCGTCGCATGGTCCCTGGGGCGGCTTTTGCCCCTTTCGACTTCCTTAAATTGACCCACGCTCCGCAATCGCCGGTGAAGAGCCGGCGGCGAATCATGTCGTCGGTGGCTTCGGCCGCCCACGCCTGAAAAGCGGACCGGTCCAGTCCCACCCACTCATCCCGGGCCGGAAACGCCGGAGCCGGTCCCGTCCCCGGGGACCGGCTCCTCCCTTGTCAAGCTGAGCAGCACGCGCGACCTCGCGAGCGCTTTGAAAATATTAGCCGAATCGCGCCGTTAACCTTGTATTTACCCTAACGTTGCGGTCACGCCGGGGTTCCGATTAACGTTCTCTTAACCTTTGGGGCGAGGACGTGATGCGGCATCTTGGGGGCACTTTGGCGGGGCTGGCGGGCCTTGCCTTCCTGGCGGGAGCGGGCCTGGCGTCTGCGGCCTCTCCGTCGCGTACGGCGGCGCTGTCGCCGCTTCCGGTGGCGACGACGGCGGCCCCGGTACTGGACGAGGCTCGCCCGCCGATCGGCTGGGTCGACTTCTGCCGCGCCGGCCACGAGGACGACTGCCGCAGCGAGAACCGCGATCCGGTCGTGCTTGCGCTGACCTCCGCGGCCTGGAGCGAGATCAACCGCGTCAACCGGGCCGTCAACGGCGCCATCGAGCAGGTCGAGGACATCACGCTCTACGGCGTCCAGGAGAAGTGGACGTACCCGGACGACGGCAAGGGCGACTGCGAGGACATCGCGCTGCTCAAGCGCCGCGCCCTCATCCGTGCCGGCCTTCCGGTGCAGTCCCTGCTCATGACCGTCGTGCGCGACGAGACCGGCGCGGGCCACGCCATCCTGACCGTCGTCACCGATCGCGGCGATTTCGTGCTCGACAGCAAGACCAACCGCGTCCTGCCCTGGCGGGCCACGGGCTACGGCTTCGTCAAGCGCCAGTCGCAGGTCAACCCGACCCTCTGGGTCAAGCTCGGCGAGCCGGCCTCCCCTGGCCTGACGGTCGCCGGCCAGTAAGCGCCACCCCTCGCTTGGAGGCCACGAGGCCTCCAGCCCCTTCCGCAGGACCGGGTCCCGGCCCGAACCGGGACGCTCGGGCCGGGCGCGTTGCGTCCTGGCCCGGCCCTGGCGCGGCGGCGTCGCCGTCCGGCCCTGCCGAAGGGGTCCGGCCCGGTGGGGACGGGTCAGCGAGGCCCCGGCCGGTGGATCAGGCCCGGGGCGGATCCAACCGGCGCAGTCCCGCGGCGTAGCGCCGCCAGTTCGCCACGTAGCGTGCGGCACTGCCGTTCAGCCGCTCCACGGCCGCCGCGTCGAGGGTCTTCACCGCCCGCGCGGGAGAGCCCACGATCAGCGAAAAGTCGGGGAACTCCTTGCCCTCCGTCACCAGCGCGTTGGCGCCGACGAGGCAGTGGCTGCCGATCCGCGCCCCATTGAGGATCGTGGCGCCCATCCCGACCAGCGTCCCGTCGCCGATCGTGCATCCGTGCAGGATGGCGTGGTGGCCGATCGTGCAGTCCATCCCGACGGTGAGCGGATAGCCCATGTCGGTGTGGAGCGTCGCCGCCTCCTGGACGTTGCTGCGGTCGCCCACCCAGACGAGTTCGTTGTCGCCGCGCAGCACGGCGCCGAACCACACGCCCACCTCGTCGCCGAGCCGGACCTTGCCGATCACGTGCGCGTCGGGTGCGATCCAGTAGCGGCCCTCGCCGGGCAGCTCGGGCGCGTGATCGTCGAGGGCGTAGAGGGGCATGCGACGTCTCCTGCGGTCTGCCCCGGCAGTGGGGGCCGGGCAGAAGCCGGACGTCAAGAGCCCAGATAGGCGAGGGTGTCGAGGATCACGCGCCCGCAGGCGAGGCCCCACAGGCACGCGATCACGGTCGCGAGCGCCACGAAGACCACCGGCCGGCGCTCGAAGCGACGGCCGCGCACCGTGTTGCGCAGGATGATGAAGGGCGCCGTGAAGACGATGAGCGGCACCGAGGCAAGCGCCCTGGGGCCCCCCACCTCGAGAAGTTCGAAGCTCGCGCGCCGTGACGTCATCGCCTCGAAACCGGTGGCGAGGGCGCCGGCGGCGGCGAGACCGAGGATGAGGGCCTGGAAGGCCTCGAGGCTGTCGGGGGTCATCGTCGTCGTCGTGGGCCGGAAGAAAAGGAACGCCCGGACGGGCGCGGCGCCACTATGCCAGCCTTAACCGGGGGTTAAAGAACATCGTTTCAAGATGGTAAAGGCGTCGACCGCCCTGCCGGAACCTGTCCATGACTGCAGCGATTCGAACCGAGGTCTTCGGAAGCCGCGACACGGCCACGATCGCCCTCGAGGCGACGCCGAACCGCCGACCCGGGCTCCTCGCCACGGCGATGATGGCAGCGGGCATGGTGGCGGGCGTGGCGGCGGGAGGACTCGCATGGCTCGTCGCCCGCCCGGCAGCCGTGACGTCGACGACAGTCGCGGTCTCCCTCGGGATGGTGGAACTGGCCGTTCCCTCCCCGCTCCTGCGCGAAGGCGCGCGCCAGGCGGCCCGCGATGGCCGCGTCGACCTCGCGCTACGATGGCCGGACCTGGGCCCTGTCGATCCCTCGGCTGCGGCGCGCGCCGCGCCGGGGCGGCTGGGCGAGACGGTGCTCGTGAGCATCGCCGCGACCGATCCAGCGGCGCCACAGGGCCGCCTCGCGACGCTTTACGGTCGATTCCTCGAACCGTCGGTCCGCCCGGGACCCGCGGGCCTGATGGTCCGGCACTTCAAGGCCGGTTCTCCCTACGAGGGGGAGGAGGTGCTGTTTTCGCCGCCGGACGGCAACGCCTTCACGGCCCGCTGCGACGGCCGGCCCAGGCCTGGCGAGGTCCTGCAGCCCGTCTGCATGGCGGAGTTCCGGCGTGGGGCGCTCGACGTGCGCGTGCTCTTCGAGCCGCGCCTCGCCGAGGGCTGGGAGCGCATGACCGACGTGCTGCTGCCGATGGTCGCCGGCATGGCCCGCTGAGGGCTGGCCGGCCCCATTTCCGGCCGTGAGCCTCGGGAGGGCTCAGTCCTCGAGGTCGACGTCGAGGATCGACATGTTGAAGGCGTAGGAGCGGTCGCCGTCCTCGTCGTCCAGCGAGATGATTCCGACGAACTCGTCGCCGATCATCACCTCGGCCGAATCCGTCTTCTTCGGCCGAGCCACGACCTTGATGTTGCTGTTGTTGAACAGCCGGCGCAGATAGTTCTGGAGCTTCAGGAGTTCGGTCTTGTCCATGGCCTCTGCCTCGCGGCGGCGACCATGTGGCGCCGCTTCCGGCGTGCGACTTGCCACGTCGGCACGCCGGGAGCAAGCACGACCGCCGCGGGGCGGCATCCGACGCCATCAGCACCGGTCGTCGCGCAATATCGGACGGACCCGCCGAGCGGTGGAGGGAAGCCTGCCCTTCTCCCTTGCGGGAAGGGCCAGGGGCAGCGGTCTCGGCAGTTCAACGCTGCACTTCGCAAGAACGGCCCTTGGCCAGGACTGCGCCAAGCGAGAGCCCGGTCTCCGGCAACCCCGCACTCAATCCCTAATCGCAAGGGGAAGGGAGGCCCATGGCGCGCATGATGGGCCAGGCGGGGCCGCAGGCGACGCCTGACGCGGGGCGGCGTCCCGTCAGCGGTCGAGCGGCTGCAGCTTGTCGGCGAGGAGCTGGTCCATCGTGCGGGCCGGCTCGGCGCATCCGGCCTCCCCGACGACCTGAGCAGGGACGCCCGCCACCGTGGTATTGCGGGGCACGGGCTTCAGCACCACGGAACCGGCGGCGACGCGCGCGCACTGGCCCACCTCGATATTGCCGAGGATCTTCGCCCCAGCCCCGATCAGGACCCCCTGCCTGACCTTCGGATGCCGGTCGCCGCGGTCCTTTCCGGTACCGCCCAGTGTCACGTCCTGCAGCATCGACACGTTGTCCTCGATGACCGCGGTCGAGCCGACGACGAGCCCCGTCGCATGGTCGAGGAAGATGCCGCGTCCGATCCGCGCGGCCGGATGGATGTCCGTCTGGAACACCTCGGACGAGCGGCTCTGCAGGTAGAGAGCAAAGTCCTTCCGGCCCTGCGCCCACAGGGCATGGGCCAGGCGATAGGCCTGGATGGCGTGGAAGCCCTTGAAGTAGAGCAGCGGCTCGATGAACCGCGTGCAGGCGGGATCGCGGTCCGCGACCGCCATGATGTCGGCGCGGAAGGCCTCGCCCAGCGAGGGGTCGGCGGCGATGACCTCGAGGAAGGTCTGGGCGATCAGCTGCGCCGGCACCGCACCATGATCGAGGCGCGCGGCGACGCGCTCGGCCACCGCCCGCTCCAGCGTCGGCTGGTTCACGACGGCCCCGCAGATGAAGCCGCCGAGCACGACGTCGCGGCGCAGGATCTCCGCCGCCTCGTCCCGGATGCGGTCCCAGACAGGATCAACGCGGCCGACAAGCGGGCTGACGCTGGCGGGAACGGGTGAGTGCTGGGTCACGGGACGCTCCTCGACTTGACGGTCAGGGGGTTCTTTTACCACAGCTAGGCTCTCCCCTGCACGCCGCCAAGGTCGGAACCTCGATTTCCGGCCAGCAGTTTGCACTGTTGCAAGGAACCGCCGCTCATGACGCCCTCCTCCACCGGCCGCATCCGGATCGAACGCGCCTGCCGCGTCGGCGTTCTCGCCATCGACAATCCGGCCCGCCGGAACGCCATCGACCTCGCCATGTGGCAGGCCCTGCCCGCCCTCGCCCGGGACCTCGACGAGGACGACGCGGTCAGGGTCATCGTGCTGCGTGGCGCAGGCGACCTCGCCTTCGCCGCAGGCGCGGACATTTCCGAGTTCTCGACAGTGCGGGCCTCCGCCGAGGGCGGACGCACCTACGAGGCGGCGAACCTTGCCGCCTTCGACGCCGTCGCCCGCATCCGCAAGCCGGTCGTCGCGATGATCCGCGGCTTCTGTCTGGGCGGCGGCCTCGGCCTTGCACTCGCCTGCGACCTGAGGGTCGCCTCGGACGACGCGGTCTTCGCCATTCCCGCGGGGCGCCTCGGCGTCGGTTATCCTCCTGCCGCCCTCGCCTATGCGGTCGCCGCCGTTGGCGCGATGCGGGCGAAGGAGTTGTTCTTCACCGCCCGCCGGATCGATGCGGCGGAGGCGGAGCGGATCGGCCTGCTGACGAAGCGCGTGGCCGTGGCGGACCTCGAGCGCGAGACGATGGCGCTGGCCGAGACCATCGCGGCCAATGCCCCGCTCACGCTGCGCGCCGCCAAGGCCGGCATTGACGCCGCCGCCCACCTCCCCGGCTCGCCATCCGCCGAGTCGTTGCAGGCGCTCGCAGCAGCGTGTTTCGACAGCGACGACTACCGCGAAGGCCGCACCGCCTTCCTCGAAAAGCGCGCGCCCACCTTCACCGGCCGCTGAATCAGGATCTCAGCGTCCCCCGACAACCGATTCGAGCGACTCGCATTTCCCGCGCCTGTTCATCCTGCGCATGAACCGTACGGGACGCGCGTTCGCTCAGGCCCGGGCGCCGAAGTGGCGCGACATGAACGCGACGATGGCGTCGCCGAACACGTCGTTGCGGTCTCCCGCGACCATGTGGCGGGCTTCCGCGATATCGACGAATTCCGCCTGCGGCGCGAGCGCGAGGAACTCCTCGGCATGGGCGCGGGAGACGAGTTCGCTCTGGCCGCCGCGCACCAGCAGCGCCGGCACGCGCAGCCGCCCGGCCGCGGCGAGCAGCGCCGCTTCGGTCGCGGCGCCTTCGGTGGCGACGGGACGCGGCCCGTCCAAGAAGCGCGGGTCCCAGTGCCAGCGCCAGCGACCGTCCGGGTCGTGCCGCAGGTTCTTGCGCAGGCCGGAGAGGTTCTTCGGGCGCGGCCGGTGCGGCAGGTAGGCCGCGATCGCGTCGGCCGCCTCCTCGATCGAGCCGAACCCGTCCGCGGCATGCGTGCGCATGAAGCCCTGCACCTTGTCGACGCCCTCCGGGTCGAGCCGCGGCGTCACGTCGATCAGGATGAGCCCCGACACCGCGTCGGGCGCCTGCGCGCTGGCGAGCAGCCCGGCGATGCCGCCGAGGGAGGCGCCGGCCACAACGGGCGCGGCCCCCGCCAGCGCACTCACCTGCCGGGCAATCGCCACCGCGTCGCGGGCGAAGTCGGCGAAGGCGTAGTCTCCGCCCGGATGCCACTCGCTGTCGCCATGGCCGCGCTGGTCCACGGTGAAGGCATGGAAGCCGGCCGCCGCGAGGCGCCGGGCCGGATTGTCGAAGGCGTGCCGGGTCTGGCCGCCGCCGTGCAGCAGCAGCACGGGGTGCCCCGATGCGCCGTGCTCCGTTCCCGCGAGGCGCTGGCCGTCGGCGCCGGTGAACGTCACGCGGTGTCCGGTCAAGGGCGCTGCCCGAGGAAGGCCAGCACCGCCTCGCGGTGCGTCCGGTCGCCGACGGCGAGGTTGTGGTCGCGGCCCGCGATGTCGAAGGCCTTCGCGCCGGGGATCAGCGCCGCGAGCGCGTGCGGGTCGCCGGCCACGGCGTCGCGGGTCCCGACGCTGACCAGCACCGGGACACGGATGTCGCCCACCTGCTCCGGGGTCAGCGTCTGCCGCGAACCGCGGATGCAGGCGGCCAGCGCCCGCAGGTCGCTGCGCGTCTGTTCGGCGAAGGCCCGGAACATGCGCTGCATGGGGTCGGTCAGGCTGTCGAGCGCGGGCGCCTCCATCGCGTCGGCAATGCCGAGCGGCAGCCCGACGCCCTCGACGAGATGGATGCCGAGCCCGCCCAGCAGCGCCGCGCGCAGGCGCTCTGGGTGCGACAGGGCCAGATGCGCGGTGATGCGCGCGCCCATGGAGTAGCCCATCACGTCGGCCCGGGCGATGCCGAGGTGGTCCATCAGGCGCCGCACGTCCTCGGCCATGGTCCAGGACGAATAGGCCGCCGGGTCGTAGAGCTTCTCGCTGGCGCCGTGTCCGCGGTTGTCGAGCGCGACGACGCGTCGGCCGGCGCCCAGCAGCGTCTTCACCCAGAGCGTGTTGACCCAGTTGACGGCATGGTTCGACGCGAAGCCGTGCACGAGCACGATCGGGTCGCCGTCCCCCTGAGCGGGGCGCTCGTCGATGTAGGCGATCGTCACGCCGTCGGAGGAGAAGGTGTGCATGGGAGGTCCTGAGATCCTCCCTGTTTAGGCAGGCACGCCGCCGCGCGGCAAGCGCGACGGCGCGGCGCTGCCGCGACTACGGCGTTTGGCGACCTAGCCGAAGCGGCGTCGAGCCTCTATGGTGCCGCCCGATTTTCAGGTGATGTCCGGAGTTCCCGCATGGCCGACGTCGGCGTTCCGCACTTCCACAACGACACCGGGGCCCGCTCCATCCGGATCGGCGCGAAGGAATTCATGTGCATCGGCGCGAAGCCGCCGTTCGACCACCCGCACGTGTTCCTCGACATGGGCTCCGACGGCGAGATCGTCTGCCCCTACTGCTCGACTCTCTACGTCCACGACGCGGCCCTGCACGGCGCCGACACCGATCCGGCCGGCTGCGCCTGGTCGGCGAAGGACGGCAAGGCTGCCGCCTGACCTGCGTCCTTCCTTCCGCATCCTTCCATCCGTGAGCCGGTTCCCGACATGAGCGCCGCCGCGGCCGGCGCCGGCCGGCCGATCCTGATCGCGGGTGCCGGCATCGCCGGGCTCACCCTCGCGCTGATGCTGGCGCGGGCCGGCCGCCAGGTGGTGGTGCTGGAGAAGCGCACGCGCGTCGAGGAGGTCGGCGCCGGCATCCAGCTCTCGCCCAACGCCTCGCGCATTCTGCTGGGGCTGGGGCTCGGCCCGGCCCTCGCCCGCGCCGCCGGCGAACCGGAGAAGCTCGTCGTGCGCCGCGGCATCGGCGGCGGCCGCCTTGTCGAGATGCCGCTCGGCGCCGCCGCGCGCGAACGCTTCGGCGCGCCCTACTACGTCGTTCACAGGGCCGACCTGCAGACCATCCTGCTCGACGCCGTCCGCAGCCAGCCGGAGATCCGGCTCGTCTTCGGCCGCGGGGTCGTCTCGGCCGACACCGAGGGCGACGAGGCGGTGGTGGCGGTTGAGGCCGCCGGCGGGGCGGAGACGTTTCGCGGCGACATCCTCGTCGGCGCCGACGGGCTGTGGTCTCGCGTTGCCCATGCCATCGGCGACCACTCCGAGGCCGAGTTCAGCGGTTTCGTCGCCTGGCGGGGCCTGATTCCCGCCGAGCAGGCACCCCCGCCCTTCCGCCGGCAGGAGACCGGGCTGTGGCTGGGGCCGAACGCCCACGTCGTGCACTATCCGCTGCGCGGCGGGAAGGTCGTCAACGTCGTCGCCGTCATCAGCGACCGCAACAGCGAGCCGGGCTGGTCGCGCCCCGGTGATCCGGTCACCTTCCAGCGGCGCTTCCGCGGCTGGTCGCCGGAACTCCGCGCGCTCTTCGAGGCGGTGCCCGAGTGGCAGGTGTGGTCGCTGTTCGACCGCGCGCCGCGCCAGCGCTGGGTGAGCGGACGGGTCGGCCTGATCGGCGACGCGGCCCATCCGCTGCTGCCCTTCCTCGCGCAGGGAGGCGCCTGCGCCATTGAGGATGCTGCCATTCTGACCGCGCGCATCGGCGCCACGCCGCTGGACCTTCCGGCCGCGTTGCGGGCCTATGAGACAGTCCGCCGCCCGCGCGCCGCCGCGCTGCAAAACGCCGGGCGGGCCAACGGGCGCATCTACCACATGCCCGAGCCCTTCTCGCTCGCCCGCGACTTCGTCATGCGCCAGATGGGCGGCGAAGGCCTGATGAAGCGGTACGCCTGGCTCTACGAGTGGAAGCCGGACGCGTGACGACGGCGCCCGCCTGACGGGCCGGGCGCGCCTCCGACTGTAACGGTGTCGGAAACGAACCGACTGATGCGCGCATGCAACAGGCAGTGCACGCGATTCGGGATACATTGAAATCCTCGCTGCAATTCGGCCCTTCCTGCCGGCAGCGGGTCCTCCCACACCTCACCAGCCCCCGGCGCCTTGTTCGGGGGTTTTTCTTTGTCCGCCTCCCGGAACGCCGGACCGGGGCTCGGGCGGGCACCGTCGATGCTGCACTGCAACAGGAATTGATACTTGCAGAGGACAGTATTGCGCAGTCTTGCCAGGGACCCGCAAACTTTACTCACGGTTCACACTGTCACCATCTGAATTACAGAGTTTGGAGAATCTTAGAACGCCGACGCCCACATCTGACGCGTGCGGAACACACCCGCAGCAATCAGGAGGAGGACGTCATGTTCTGGATGAAGGTCAGCGTCTCTGCCGCCGTCCTGGCGGCGTCCATGTCCGCCGCGGTCGCCGGCGGCGAATGGGCCACCAAGGATGAAGCGGCCGCGATGGTGAAGAAGGCCGTGGCCTTCGTGAAGGCCGAGGGGCCCGACAAGGCCTACGCCACCTTCACGAAGAAGGCGCCCGAGTTCATCGACCGCGATCTCTACATCGTCGTCTACGGGCTCGACGGCAAGGTGCTCGCGCACGGCGCCAACGAGAAGCTCGTCGGCAAGGAGATGATCGACGCGCAGGATGTCGACGGAAAGTTCTTCGTCAAGGAGCGCGTCGATCTCGCAAAGACGAATGCGTCGTTCTGGCAGGACTACAAGTTCGTGAATCCGGTTTCCAAGAAGATCGAGCCGAAGCAGATGTATTGCGAGCGCCTCGGCGAGACCGCCGTCTGCGGCGGCGTGTACAAGTTCTGACGCGAGAGCGTCGCCACTGATTGTCCGCAGCAGGGAATCGACCATGGCAGGATCGATCACACGCCGCTTCGCGAACCTCGGCATCAGCTGGAAGGTGCTCGCCGCACCGCTGGCCCTCGTGGCCGCCCAGCTCGTCGAGGGCGCGTCGCTGATCGGCACGATGGAGGTCAACCAGGCCGCCCTGCTGCGGCATACCGAACGCGCTGATGCCCAGCAGGCCGCGTCGGGTCTTGTCGGCAGCACGCTGACGCGGCTGCACGGGAAGCTCTACTACCTCACGGCGACGGCGGCGAACGAGAGCGACGAGGCCAAGATCAAGGCCGTGGCCAAGGAGGCCACGAACCTCGTGGCACCGCTCGAGGCGGCCTTCGCCAACTTCCGGCAGCAGATGCCCTCGCCCGAGGCCGCGGCGCTCTTCGACAAGGCCCAGCCGGTCCTCACGTCCTACCTGAAGCAGGGCAAGAACGTCGCCAACATGGCGGACAGCGACGCCGGTGCCGCCCTCATGTTCATGATGGGCGCCGAGCGCGCCTTCGTGGAACTCGAGAAGCACCTCGACGCCCTCGAGCAACTCGTCTCCACCGAGCAGGCCGCCAACGTCGCGTCGCTGGAAGCCCAGATCACCCGCCGGGAATACGTGTCCGTGGCGGGCATCGCGTTCCTTGCCCTGCTCGGCATCCTCGGCGCACTGGCGGCGGCGCGCGGCATTGCGCGCCCCATCGTCGCAACGTCCAAGGCGCTCGAGGACCTCGCCGCCGGGAAGCCTTCCAGCCTTCCCTTCACCGACCGCCGCGACGAGATCGGCTCCATGGCCCGCTCGTTCCAGGCGCTGCGCCGGTCGCTCGACGAGCGCGCCGAGCTCGAGCGGCAGAAGGGCGAGATCGACGCGCAGGCGGCCCGCAAGGCGCAGGCGATGGCGGAGATCGTCACTCGCGTCACCGAGACGGTGCGCAGTGCCGTCGCGGGGGACTTCAGCCGCCGCATCGACGCGAGCGGCGCCGACGGCGACCTCGCCACGCTGGTGGAGGGCATCAACACCATCAACGCCACCGTGGACGAGGCGACCGCCGAGTTCACCCGCGTCCTCGACGCCGTGGCCAGCGGCGACCTCACCCGCGAGGTCGAGGGCTCGTGGACCGGGCGCCTCGGCGACATGGGCTCGGCCATCTCGGGCACGATCCGCCGCCTCGCCGAGACGCTCGCGACGATCCAGCAGACGGCCGTCGACGTCGCGTCCGCCGCGCGGGAGATCAATGCCGGCGCCAACGACCTCTCCGGCCGGACCGAGCAGCAGGCCTCCTCGCTGGAGGAGACGGCGGCCACGACCGAGCAGCTCGCCGCGTCCGTCAAGTCGTCCGCTGGCTCGTCGCGGGAAGCTGCCACGCTCGCCGGCGAGGCGACCCGCGTGGCAGGCACCGGCGGGTCCATCGTCAACCAGGCCGTCGAGGCCATGGCCCGCATCGAGCAGGCCAGCCAGAAGATCTCGGCGATCACGTCCGTCATCGACGACATCGCCTTCCAGACGAACCTCCTCGCGCTGAACGCGGCCGTCGAGGCCGCACGCGCCGGCGAGGCCGGCAAGGGCTTCGCCGTCGTCGCCAGCGAGGTGCGCACGCTCGCCCAGCGCTCGTCCGAGGCTGCCAAGGACATCACCGGGCTCATCCAGTCCTCCGGCCAGGAGGTGCAGCAGGGCGTCCAGCTCGTGCGTTCGGCCGGTGACGCGCTCGGCCGCATCGTGCAGGCGTCGGAGAAGGTCGCCGCCACGGTCGCCACCATCAGCGACGCCGCCGCGGAGCAGGCGAACGGCATCGAGGAGATGACGCAGGCCGTCGCCCACATGGACGAGATGACCCAGCAGAACGCGGCGCTGGCCGAGGAGAGCGCGGCCTCCGCGTCCGCCCTGCTGGACCGCATCGAGCAGCTCAACCAGCTGGTCGCGACCTTCCGCGTGAAGGGCGCCGGCCGCAACGACCCCCTCCCGGGCCACCGCCACGCCCATGCCCGTCGCGTGGCCTGACCCGGCCCCTCGGCCCTGCCCGGCCCCTCTCCGGGCAGGGCCGATTTTCGCCGCCGCCGCCGACGTCTGTGACCCCGGCGGAAACACTGTTCGCCTTCGCTAGGATTTAACGCTTTGCCGCCGCGGGCGGTGACCGATGCTTTGCGAGACTGCGGGATGTCGTTTGGAAAGACCCGCGCCCCGGAGTACGAACCCTCCCGTCAGGCACCCGCCCGACGCGCCCTGATCCGCCATCTGGCCGTCGAGCCTGACGTTGACGCCTCCGGGGAAAGCGACGCTCCGCTCTCCTGTCGCCGTTCCCGGCGCCCCGCCCGGTCCCGAGCCCGGGCGGGGCCATTTTTCCCCGGCGTCAGCGTGGCCCGCGCCACGGATCCTCGGCGCCGCGGTGGCGACGGCCCGGAAACCCTTCCCGCTGCAAGCGCTTGTGCCGCCTCCGGCGACGGGGCTATCCCTCCACGGTCGCCGGCCTTCGGCCGCGCCGGGAGTTCGTCCATGCCCCACTCCGTCCGATACGCGCCACTGGCCGCCGCGGGCGTCCTCGCCGCGGGCCTCATCGCCGCCGCGCCGGCATCCGCGCAGAGCTCCGTCAATGGCTTCGTCATGCCGTCGGGCAACATCTACTGCCTTGCGGACGACGGCGACGGGGTGTTCCTGCGCTGCGACCTGAAGTCCATCGCCCGGCGACCGCCGCGCCCGAGGGATTGCGACCTCGACTACGGCACCGCCTTCGAGGTGTCGGACAAGGATCGTCCCGCCGCCCGCATCTGCCACGGCGATACGGTGATGGACGAGGGCTATCCCGTCCTGCCCTACGGCGCCTCGTGGACGCGCTTCGGCTTCGTCTGCCTCTCCGACATGAAGGGCGTGACATGCCGCAACCGCCACGGGCGCGGCTTCTTCCTGTCGCGCGCGACGCAGACGCTGTTCTGAAAGGGGCGGAGGTCAGGCCGCGTCGGGATGCACGCGCCGACGGGTGGCCGGCAGCAGCGGCTGTCGGGCGGAGATCGACAGCTTCACGAACTGGCTGACGGCGAAGTCCGCCGCGAGCAGCGGCGCGGCGATGGGCGGCGCCTCGGACACGACGTCCGCATCAGCCCGAAGCCGCCCGAAGAAACGCTCGAGAACGCGGATGTCGTCGTCGGTGACGTTGCAGAACGTCGGCATGGCACCCGCTCCGAAGGGACGGGAATAGACAACCTCAAGTTGATACGCCCGCCAACGGGAATGTAAACACTTGATTAACGCGAAGGCGCGACTGCGCGCAGACGCCGCAGGCGACGATCGTGATGGTGGCCGCTGTGGGACTCGAACCCACACGGGCGTGGCCCGAGGCATTTTAAGTGCCTTCCGTCTACCGGTTCCGGCAAGCGGCCTGTCACGACGCACTAGAGCATGCGGCCGGATGGGGGAAGACGGCTTTTCGCAGCGCCCGCGCACGCATTAGTCGCTGGAGCCGCAACGAGCGAGGCGTCCCGCGGGAACCGGATCCGGTCACGGCATCACAGCATCGGCCGCATCGTCCGGGCGAGTTCCTGCGTGCCGGCGTAGTCGACCTTGCCGCTGCCGAGCACCGGGATGGCGGCGGTGACGAGGATCGCGCGCGGCACCCAGAGTTCCGGATAACCCTGCGCCTGCGCGTGGGCGAGCAGCGCGCCGCGGTCGGCGTCCGGCTTGTCGGACACGAGCACGATCTGCTCGCCCTTGCGCGGGTCGGGCAGCGTCACGGCGACGTGGCTCGCGCCCGGCCACAGGCTTCCCGCGAGGCTCTCGATGGCGGCGAGCGACACCATCTCGCCGCCGATCTTGGCGAAGCGCTTGGCCCGGCCGCGGATGTGGACGAAGCCGTCGTCGTCGATGACCACGATGTCGCCGGTGTCATGCCACCCGTCCGCCGGCGGCACCAGTTCGCCCGGGGCCGCGGGCAGCAGGTAGCCCGCCATCACGTTGGGCCCGCGCACCACCAGGCGCCTCCCCTCGTGCAGGCCCTCGACGGGCTCGAGCCGCACCTCGATCCCCGGCAGGACGCGCCCCACCGTGCCGGGCCGGTTGTCGAAGGTCTGGTTGACCGCGATCACCGGCGAGCACTCGGTCGCGCCATAGCCCTCCAGGATAACGCAGCCATTGGCGCCCCACAGCTCACGCGTCGCGTCGCGCACCCGCTCGGCGCCGGCCACCACCACGCGCACGCTGTCGAGGTCGCCCGGTTCCGCAGCGCGGGCCCAGCCCTGAAGGAACGTGTCCGTGCCGAACAGGATCGTCGCGCCGACGGCCTTGGCGAGCTTCGGCACCTGCCGGTAGTGCAGCGGGCTCGGGTAGAGCACGGCGCGCATGCCGGTGACGAGCGGCAGCAGCAGCCCGCCGGTCAGCCCGTAGCTGTGGAACACCGGCAGCGGGTTCAGCACCACCTGCCCCTCGCCCAGCGGCGGCGAGCCGATGTGCGCCTCGATCTGGCGCAGGTTGGCGAGCAGGTTCGCGTTGCTCAGCACCACCGCCTTCGGCTTGCCCTCCGACCCGGAGGTGAACAGCACCACCGCAGCCTCGTCCGGCGCGGAGGCGTAGCGCGCATGGACCACGCGGGCGAACCACGAGCGCACCAGCGCGGCCGCCTTGTCGAGGCTGGTGACGGCGGCGCGGATGTCCTCGAGATAGGCGACGCGCACCGGCGCCCCGTCGACCTGCGTCGCCTCCAGCGCCGCGACGATCTCCTCCAGCCGCGCCGTTTCGACGAAGCGGCGGGAGGTGACGACGGTGCGCACCCGCGCCGTCTCCACCGCCGAGCGCAGGTTGCGCGCTCCCGCGGTGAAGTTGAGCATCGCCGCAACGCGGCCATAGGCAGATAGGGCCATGATCGTGACGCCCACGGCGTTGACGTTGGGCAGGAGCACGCCCACCGCCTCGCCCGTGCGGGTCGTCGCGGCGAGTTTCCGTCCGATCACGAGGGCGCCGAGGACGAGCCGGCCGTAAGACAGCGGCGCGCGCTCGGGATCCTCCAGGATCGGAGTCGCGGCGCCGTGCCGGTCGCGGGCGTCGAGCAGCGCCCGGAACAGACTGGTGCGGGTGGTCGCGGCGTCGAAGGCGTGGCGTGTCACCCGGGCCTCCCTGCCGCGGCGCGTGGAATGGGCCTGGTCAGCCCTTCTGCCCCTCGGCGATCGGCGCCTGGAAGGCGAGGCCGAGGTCCCACGGGAAGTAGATCCACGTGTCCTGCGAAACCTCCGTGACGAACGTGTCGACCAGAGGGCGGCCGAGCGGCTTGGCGTAGACGGTGGCAAAGTGCGCCTTGGGCAGCATGTCGCGCACCACGCGGGCGGTCTTGCCGGTGTCGACGAGGTCGTCGACGACGAGCACGCCCTTGCCGCCCTCCCCGCCGAGCTTGGCGACGGCGTCGGAAATGCCCTTCAGCACCTTCAGCTCACCCTGCGAGGTGTAGTCGTGGTAGCTCGCGACGCACACCGTCTCGATCACGCGCGTGCCGAGCTCGCGCGACACGATGGCCGCCGGCACCAGCCCGCCGCGGGTGATGCAGACGATGGCCTCGAACGGCCCCGACGAGGCGAGGCGCCAGGCCAGCGCCCGCGCGTCGCGGTGGAACTGGTCCCAGGAGACCGGGAAGGCTTTCGGCGAGGCGGGCTGCGACATGGCGGGTCTCCGGGGTCGGTCGTCAGGCGGAACGGGTGGCCTCGGCGGCCGGCGGGGCGCCGAGCTCGACGAGCATGGCGGCGACGGCGGCGCGCGCCGCCTCCAGCACCTGCGGGTCGCGCGCCCGCACCACGATCTGGTTGCGGAAGCGCTGCCCGTCGAAGGAGGGATAGGAGCCGATCACGACGCCCGGATGCGCCTTCTGCACGGCGGCGAGCGGCGTGCCGTAGGCACCCTCCGGCAGGCCGCCGCTGCCGAGCGACACCGACAGCATCTTCACGCCGGTTTTCAGCGTCGGGGCGATGGCGTCGAACATCGCCTGCATGATCGAGGGCACGCCCGCCATCACGTGGACGTTGCCGATGCGGAAGCCGGGCGCCTTGCTGATCGGGTTCTCGATGAGGTCCGCCCCGTGCGGAATGCGCGCCATGCGCAGGCGGGCCTCGTTGAGGTCGGCCGGGTTGGGGAAGCGCTCGCGCAGCATCGCCACCGCCCGCTCGTCATGCGAGATGCCGACGCCGAAGGCCTTGGCCACCGCGTCGGCGGTGATGTCGTCGTGCGTCGGCCCGATGCCGCCGGTCGTGAAGACGTAGTCGTAGCGCACGCGGATCGCGTTCAGCGCGGCGACGATCTCCTCCTCGACGTCGGGCACCACACGCACCTCGCGCAGGTCGATGCCCAGCGCCGTGCAGTAGTCGGCGATGGTGCCGATGTTCTTGTCCTTGGTGCGTCCGGAGAGGATCTCGTCGCCGATGACCAGCAGGGCGGCGGTGACGACGGGCGCGGCTTCGGCCATGGAGAACCTCCGGGAGTTGCGGCATTTAACGTGCCCCGCCCGCCATCTCAAGGCTGCGCGGCCACGCCGCTGTGCACAGCACGGGCGGCACGGCTTCCGCATCGCGTCCGCGACAGCCACCATGCCGCTCCCGAAGCGACAGACCCCGATTCCATGCGTTTTCCCGCCCCGCTCGTCCCCGGCCGCCTCGTGCGGCGCTACAAGCGCTTCCTCGCCGACGTCGTGCTCGACACCACGGGCGAGACCATCGTCGCCCACTGCGCCAATCCCGGCTCCATGATGGGCCTGCAGGCCGAAGGGAACCGCGTGTGGCTCTCGCGGTCCGACAACCCGGCCCGCAAGCTCGGCCACTCGTGGGAGATCGTCGAGGCCGAGTTCGGGCGCGGGCCGGAACTCGTCGGCATCAACACCGCATGGCCGAACGCCATCGCCGCGGAGGCCATCGCGAAGGGCCTGATCCCGGCGCTTCACGGCTACCCCACACTGCGCCGCGAGGTGAAGTACGGGAAGAACAGCCGCGTCGACATCCTGCTGGAGGGCGGCGGCCGTCCGCCCTGCTTCGTCGAGGTGAAGAACGTGCACCTCATGCGCACCCCCGGCCTCGCCGAGTTCCCCGACAGCGTCACGACGCGCGGCGCCAAGCACCTCGACGAGCTCGGCGACCGCGTCGAGGCCGGCGACCGGGCGGTGATGCTCTTCGTCGTGCAGATGGCGGCGGACCGCTTCGCGCTCGCCGCCGACATCGACCCCGGCTACGCCGCCGCCTTCGCCCGCGCCCGCGCCCGCTCCCGCGGCGTCGAGGCGCTCGCCTGGTGCTGCCGCGTGACGCCGGAGGAGATCGTGCTGGAACGGCCGGTGGAGGTCGTGGAGGCAGGCTGACCCACCACCCCTCATTCCCCACCGCTTCGCTCCGGGACCTTCTCCCCGTGCAACAGGGAGAAGGGGGCGGCGCACCGCAGCTTCACGCTGACATCGCCCCGGCAGCCGAACGCCATCGAAAGAGCCGCAACGGCGCCCACCCCTTCGCCCCGCTTGCGGGGAGAAGGTGCCCCGAAGGGGCGGATGAGGGGCCGGCGCCCTACCCCCGCGCGAACTCCATCAGCATGTCGCGGAAGCGCTGCGCCGCCGGCGACAGCCGCGCCATGCGCCGCTCGACGAGGCCGATGGTCCGGGTCACGGCGGGCTGGATGGGCTTGGTGACGATGAGCGGGTGCGGCCCCTCGGGCGTCGCGAGGCGGGGCAGCACGGAGATGCCGAGCCCGCGCTCGACCAGCCCCAGCGACGTGGTCAGGTGGTTCACCTCGTACTGGAACGTGAGCCGCACGCCGGTGCGCGCCAGCGCGTTCTCGAGGATCATCCGGTTGCCGCTGGCGCGGCTCACGCCGATCAGCCGCTCGCCCTGCATGTCGGACCACGACAGCCGCTCGCGCCGCGCGAAGGGGTGGTCGTTGCGGCAGGCGAGCACGTAGGGGTCCTCGACCAGCGGGGTGAACTGCAGGTCCGGGTCGGAGCTGCCGAGCAGGTTGATGCCGAACTCCGCCTCCCCGCGGGAGACGCTCTGGAGGCCCTCGTTGGCGGAGAGGTCGAGGATGCGGAAGCGGATCTGCGGGAAGCGCGCGTTGAACGCCTCGATGGCGCGCGGCAGGAAGTAGAAGGCCGCCGTCGGCACGCAGGCCAGCGTCACCTGACCCGCCTGCGACTGCCCCACGCCCGTCATGCCGAGCAGCGTGTCCTCGAGCTCGTCCAGGAGCCGGCGCGCCAGCGGCGCAAACGACGCCCCGACGGACGTCGGCGCCACGCGGCGCGTGGTCCGCTCGATGAGCGGCGCGCCCACCGCCGCTTCCAGTGCCTGGATGCGCCGCGACAGCGCCGGCTGCGACATGGCCAGCGCCTCGGCGGCGCGATGGAAGCCGCCGAGATCGAGGACGGTCAGGAACGCCCGCAGGTCCTGGAGCTCAAAATTGATCCGCATAGCGGATCAATAACGCGAATCTTTGCATTTCTCAACGTGTATTGATCCGCCTAGCAGTTTGGTCGCGGCAATTGATGCTCGCAAGAGAGTGCCCCGACCATGGCGACCCTGCGGATCCCCTGTGTGCTCATGCGCGGCGGCACCTCCCGCGGCCCGTTCTTCCTGGCCTCGGACCTGCCGTCGGACCCGGCCCGGCGCGACTTCGTGCTGGTCGGCGCCATGGGGGCCGGCCACGCCCTGCAGATCGACGGCCTCGGCGGCGGCAACGCGCTGACGAGCAAGGTCGCCATCGTCGGGCCGGCGACCGTGCCGGGCGCCGACATCGACTACCTCTTCGCGCAGGTGAAGGTGCTCGAGCGCAGCGTCGACACCTCCCCCAACTGCGGCAACATGCTCGCCGCCGTCGGCCCCTTCGCCATCGAGCAGGGCCTCGTCCCGGCCCGTTCGGGCACCACCGCGGTCCGCATCCACAACGTCAACACCGGCAAGGTGATCGAGGCGCGGGTCGCCACGCCCGGCGGCCGGGTCACCTACGACGGCACGACCGCCATCGACGGCGTGCCCGGCACCGCCGCGGCGGTCCACCTCGCCTTCGTCGATGCCGCGGGCTCCCGCACCAGCGGCCTGTTCCCCACCGGCCTTCGCCGCGAGACGATCGACGGCATCGAGGTGACATGCGTCGACGCCGCCATGCCGCTCGTCGTCATGGCGGCGGCGAGCCTCGGCAAGACCGGCGCCGAGACGCCCGAGGCGCTCGACGCCGACGCCGCGCTGATGGCCCGCATCGAGGCCGTGCGGCGGGAGGCGGGACGCCGGATGGGCCTCGGCGACGTCTCCGGAAAGGTCATCCCCAAGCCGGTCCTGGTCGCGCCCCCCCGCGCCGGCGGCGCCTTCGCCGCCCGCTACTTCATGCCGGCGAACTGCCACAAGGCGCTCGCCGTCACGGGCGGCGTCGCGCTCGCCACCGCCGCGACGTCGCCCGGGACGGTGCTGGAAGCCCTCGTCGCCCCTCCCGTCCCGCCCGTCGACATCGTCGTCGAGCACCCGTCAGGGCGCCTGCAACTGCACGTCGAGCGGGACGCCGGACGGGCCGAGCCCACGGTCAGCGTCGTGCGCACCGCCCGCCGGATCTTCGAGGGCACGCTCCTCGTGCCCGTCCCCGACAGCCTCGCCTTCGCCTCGCGCGCCGCCTGACGGCGCCGTTGGCCCGCCGGCCTTGATCCAGCATAACCACACTCGGAGGAAACCCATGCTTCGCGTCCGCAGCGCCCTTCTCGGCGTCACCCTCGCCGCTGTTGCCGCCCTGCCGGCCTTCGCCCAGGGCTATCCCAGCCGGCCCATCAAGCTGGTGGTGCCCTACGCCGCCGGCGGCGGCACCGACGCCATCGCCCGCCTCGTCGCGCAGGGCGTCGGCGAGCGTCTCGGCCAGAGCATGGTCGTCGAGAACAACGGCGCGGCCGGCGGCAACGTCGCCACGGCGCAGGCCGCGACGGCGGCGCCGGACGGCTACACCGTGCTGATGGCCAACCAGGGCCCGATGGTCGTCAACCCGCACATGTTCAAGTCGGTGAAGGTCGATCCGCTCGCCGCCTTCGACCCGGTGACGCTGATCGCCTCGGCCGCGCTCGTGCTCGTCGTGCCGAAGGCCTCGCCCATCCAGACCTTCGAGCAGTTCATCGAGGTCGCCAACAAGAACCCCGGCAAGCTGAGCTACGGCTCCGCCGGCAACGGCTCGGCGAGCCACCTCGCGGCGCTGCTGCTCGGACAGGTCGCGAAGATCAACATCGTCCACGTGCCCTACCGCGGCGCCGGCCCGGCGCTGAACGACCTCGTCGGCGGCCAGACCGACTTCATGATCACCACGCTGCCCTCCGTCGTCGGCCTCGTCGAGGGCGGCCAGCTGCGCGCCCTCGCCGTCACTGGCCAGGGCCGCGTCGCCTCGCTGCCGAACGTCCCGGCCGTCGCCGAGAAAGGTTTCCCCAGCTACGAGGCGACCGCCTGGTACGGCTTCGCGGTGCCGAAGGGCACGCCGAAGGACATCGTCGAGAAGCTGCGCGAGGCGACGACCGGCGCCATCACCGGCGGCGCCCTGAAGGAGCGCCTCGCCGCCGAGGGCGCCACCCCGGTCGGCAACTCGGCCGACGCCTTCGGCGCCATGATGCGCACCGAGTCGGCCCGCTGGGCGAGCGTGATCAAGGAATCGGGCTTCAAGCTCGACTGAGCGGGAGGGGCGACGCCGCCCCTCATCCCCCTCCGCTTCGCTCCGGGACCTTCTCCCCGTGGGACGGGGAGAAGGGGGGCGGCGCCACGGCGCCTCACAACCGATAGCGCGTTGCGACCGACAGCGCCCCGGCACCGGACGTCATCGCAAAAGGCGCAACGGTGCCGCTCCCTTCGCCCCGCCTGCGGGGAGAAGGTGCCCGCGCAGCGGGCGGATGAGGGGCGGGAGCAGTCTCAGAAGCGCTCGAAGATCAGGTTGACGCGGGTCTTGGCGACGAGCGCGTAGCCCTTCTCGCGCAGCAGCTCCGGCAGGTCGATCTGCCAGCGCCCGGTGCCGTTCTCGATCAGGAAGAGCCGCGGCAGCAGGCTCTCGGGCGCGGTGCGCAGGAACGGCTCGAGGATCAGGTCCTCTGCGCCCTCCACGTCGAGCTTGATCGCGTCGACGCGGTCGAAGCCCTCCTCGTCGAGGAGCTGGATGAGCGTCTTGGCGGCGACCTTCACCGCCGGCCCGCCGGAGAGCCCGACGAACTTCACAGACGATTCGCCGTGGTTCTTGGTGTCGACGAACAGGGTCAGCTCGCCCGCCTTGTCGGCGACGGCGCAGTCCACGGCCTTCACCGTGCCGAACGGGTTCTGGCGGATGTTGTAGACGAGCCGCTCGAACACCACGGGCTGCGGCTCGACCGCCAGCACCCGGCCGGTCGCGCCCGCCCGGGCGGCGACGAAGAGGGCGTAGCCGCCCACGTTCGCCCCCACGTCGACGAAGACGAACCCTTCCCTAATGTGCCGCTCCAGCACCGCGCGCTCGTCCGGATCGAAGTACTGCGGCGTGAACAGCAGGCGCTTCTCGCAAACGTTGTTGCCCGGGTAGAGCCGCATCCGGGCCCCGACCGACTCGATGTCGACCGGCTCCCCGCGCAGCATCCAAAGCCCGATCTGCCGCGCCGCGAAGGCGAGGCGCCGGCCGGCCCAGCTGCGCGGCATCCGGCGGCTGAACGCGATCAGCCGCGCCAAGGCACCCGCCGGCTGGTGGGTGCCGTAGGCGCTGGTGTCCGTGGAGCGCGTCATGGGGCTCGTTCCGGCGGTATCCGGGGCGGCGGTGGAGCTCGACATGGGCGCACGACTACAGCCTCGCGGCCCCGCGCGCCAGCCCCCGGTTAACCACCGATCTTGCGCCGGGGCGCGGATTGGCCCATGTGATGGCATTGCATTCCGTCCGGGACGTCCCGATGACCTTCGTCGACGCCGCCCAGTCAGCCAGCCGGAAGACGGGCGAGATCAAGCTCCACGGCCCCGAGGGTTTCGAGGGCATGCGCCACGCCGGCCAGCTCACGGCCCGGGCGCTGGACATGCTGGTGCCGGAAGTGCGGCCCGGCGTGACCACGGAGCACCTCGACCGCCTCGTCTTCGAGTTCGCCATGGACCACGGCGCCTACCCGGCGCCGCTGATGTACCGCGGTTTCCGCAAGGGCATCTGCACGTCGATCAACCACGTCGTCTGCCACGGCATCCCCGAGAGTAAGCCGCTGCGCGACGGGGACATCGTCAACATCGACGTCACGCTGGTGCTGGACGGCTGGCACGGCGACAGCTCGCGCATGTATCTCGTCGGCGACGTGCCGCGCCGCGCCCAGCGCCTCGTCGAGGTGACCTACGAGGCCATGATGCGCGGCATCGCCGCCATCCGCCCCGGCGGCACGACCGGCGACATCGGCGCCGCCATCCAGGACTTCGCGGAGGCCGAGCGCTGCTCGGTGGTGCGCGACTTCTGCGGCCACGGCCTCGGCCGGCTGTTCCACGACGAGCCGAACATCCTGCACTACGGCCGGCGCGGCGACGGCGTGCCGCTCAAGCCCGGCATGTTCTTCACCGTCGAGCCGATGATCAACCTCGGCCGCCCTCACGTGAAGGTGCTCGGCGACGGCTGGACCGCCGTCACCCGCGACCGCTCGCTCTCGGCGCAGTTCGAGCACACCGTCGCCGTCACCGAGACGGGGGTCGAGATCTTCACCCTCTCCCCGAAGGGCTGGGACATGCCTCCCGCCGCCGGCGCGGCCGGCTGAGGCGATGCGCGAAGCGGCTCCTCCCGGGTACGATACCGGGGAGGACCACCGCCGGGGCCACCGCCAGAGGTTGAAAAGCCGGTTCATGCGCGTGGGTCATCTCGCGCTGGAGGAGTACGAGCTCCTCGAACTCATCCTCTACCGCGCCATCCCGCAGAAGGACGTCAAGCCGCTGGCCAAGGCGCTGATCGCGCGCTTCGGCTCGCTGCCGGAGGTGCTCGGCGCGCCCGTCACGCGGCTGATGGAGGTTCCCGGCATCGGCGAATCCACCGCCGTCGAGCTGAAGATCGTCGAGGCGGCGGGGCTGGCGCTGGCGCGCGGCGCCGTCGCCAAGCGCACCGTGCTCGGCTCGTGGTCCGCCGTCATCGACTACTGCCGCGCCGCCATGGCCTTCTCGGACCGGGAGAGCTTCCGCATCCTGTTCCTCGACAAGCGCAACGCGCTCATCGCCGACGAGGTGCAGCAGACCGGCACCGTCGACCACACGCCCGTCTATCCGCGAGAGGTGGTGAAGCGGGCTCTGGAACTCTCCGCCTCCGCCGTCATCCTGGTGCACAACCATCCGAGCGGCGACCCCACGCCCTCGCAGGCGGACATCCGCATGACGCGCGAGATCGCCGAGGCCGCCCGCCCGCTCGGCATCGTCGTGCACGACCACATCATCGTCGGCCGGCAGGGCCACAGCAGCCTCAAGGGCCTCGGTCTCTTCTGAAACCGCACCTGACTCCGTCCGACCGCCCAAGGGCTCAGCCGCGCCTGCCCAATTCTTCGGCAAGGCCCCGGCGGCGCCCGCGTCGCATGCAAGTTCCTTCCACTGGCACGGGCTTTGCGGTTACGCTTCGCACGAGGAGTGTGCCGCCGCGTCGGTCGGGCGGCTTCGGGGGAGCGGGATGGCGTCAGCCTTCGACGAAATGCACGGCGGCGGGTCGGAGATCCGGGAGGCCTACAGGGCCCTCAAGCAATGGCTCGACACCGTCCCCGCCGACCACATCGCGCTGCGTCGAAGCCAGGCCGAACTGTTCTTCCGGCGCATCGGCATCACCTTCGCCGTCTACGGAGACGCAGAGGCCACCGAGCGGCTGATCCCCTTCGACATCATCCCGCGTGTTCTCACCAAGCCGGAGTGGAATCGGCTGGAGAAGGGCCTCGTCCAGCGCGTCAATGCGCTTAACGCCTTCCTGGGCGACGTCTACGGCCCGCGCGAGTGCCTGAAGGCCGGGATCATCCCGGAGGACCTCGTCTACCGCAATCCCGGCTTCAGGCCCGAGATGGCGGGCCGCAAGGTGCCGCACGACATCTACGTCCACATCGCCGGCATCGACATCGTGCGCGTCGACCCGGACACCTTCTACGTGCTCGAGGACAATGCCCGCACGCCCTCTGGCGTCTCCTACATGCTGGAGAACCGCGAGGTGATGATGCGGCTCTTCCCGGAGCTCTTCGCCGAGCACCGGGTCGCCCCGGTCGAGAACTATCCCGACAGCCTGCTCGCCACGCTGCGCTCGGTGGCCCCGCGCAGCGCCTCTCGCGACCCTGTCTGCGTGCTGCTGACGCCCGGACAGTTCAACTCGGCCTTCTACGAGCACTCCTTCCTCGCGGACAAGCTCGGCATCGAGCTCGTCGAGGGCTCGGACCTCTTCGTGCGCGAGGACATCGTCTACATGCGCACGACGCAGGGGCCGCAGCGCGTCGACGTCATCTACCGGCGCATCGACGACGACTTCCTCGATCCCCTCGCCTTCCGGCCGGACTCGATCCTCGGCGTGCCGGGGCTGATGAGCGCCTACATGGCCGGCAACGTCACGCTGTGCAACGCGGTGGGGACCGGCGTCGCCGACGACAAGGCCGTCTACAGCTACATGCCGGAGATCATCCGCTTCTTCACCGGCGAGGAGCCCATCCTCAACAACGTGCCCACCTGGCGCTGCCGCGAGAAGGAGGCGCTGACCTACGTGCTCGACCACCTGCCCGAGCTGGTGGTCAAGGAGGTCAACGGCTCCGGCGGCTACGGCATGCTTGTCGGCCCGCACGCCACGCGCCAGCAGGTCGAGGAGTTCCGCCGCAAGCTGAAGATGGCGCCGGACGGCTTTATCGCGCAGCCGACGCTCGCGCTCTCCACCTGCCCCACCTTCGTCGCCTCCGGCGTCGCGCCGCGCCACGTCGACCTTCGGCCCTTCGTGCTGTCGGGGTCGGACCAGGTGCGCATCGTGCCCGGCGGCCTCACCCGCGTCGCGCTGAAGGAGGGTTCCCTGGTGGTCAATTCCAGCCAGGGCGGCGGAACCAAGGACACCTGGGTGCTCGATGCTTAGCCGGACCGCCGACAACCTCTACTGGGTCTCCCGCTACATCGAGCGGGCCGAGTTCATCGCGCGCATCCTCGATGCGACGGCGCGCCTCGCCACCCTGCCGGCCGCCTATGGCGGAGCCGGCAACGAGTGGCGCAGCGCCGTGCTGACCGCCGGCGCCTCCGACGCCTTCGACCGCCACCACGGCGCCGCCAACGAGCGCACGGTGACGGAGTTCCTGGCCTTCAACCCCGACAACCCCTCCTCCATCCGCAACTGCTTCGAGACCGCCCGGTCCAACGCCCGCGCCGTGCGCACCGCGCTCACCGGCGAGATGTGGGAGGCGATCAACGGTGCCTACCTCGAGTTGCGGAAATACGATTCGAAGAAGATGACGCGCGAGGAGTTCGCCCGCTTCCTCGAGTGGGTGAAATCGGTCTCGCTGGCCTTCGACGGCTCGGCCTACCGTTCGATGCTGAGGTCCGACGCCTACTGGTTCTCGCGCCTCGGCGTCTACATCGAGCGTGCCGACAACACCGCCCGCATCCTCGACGTGAAGTACCACGTGCTCCTGCCCGAGAACGAGCAGGTGGGCGGCAGCCTCGACTACTTCCAGTGGTCGACGATCCTGCGCGAGGTCTCGGCGCTCACGGCCTACCACTGGGTGTATCGCGAGAGCCTGAAGCCCTGGCTCGTCGCCGACCTCCTGATCCTCAACCGGCAGATGCCGCGCTCGCTGGCCTCGTCCTACGAGAACATCGTGCGCTTCCTCGACGACATCGGCCGCAAGTACGGGCGCCAGGGCACCTCCCAGCGCCTGTCGCGGTCGATCCTCACGCGGCTGGAGAACACCACCATCGAGGAGGTGTTCAAGACGGGCCTGCACGAGTTCATCGACGCCTTCATCGTGGACAACAACAAGCTGGGCGCTGCCATCACCGACCAGTACCTCGTATGAGGATGACGGGCGGACGCCGGCGCCGCCCGAGGGTTCCTCGCGCCAGGGTTCTTCCATGCGCATCCGCGTCTCCCACCAGACGGTCTACGACTACGACCCGCCGGCGAAGTCGCTGATCCAGACGCTGCGCCTGACGCCCCGCAACCATGACGGGCAATACGTCGTGCACTGGCGCATCGACGTCGACATCGACGCGCGCCTGAAGCCCGCCGAGGACGCCTTCGGCAACGCCACGCATGGCCTGTCGGTCGCAGGACCGGTCGAGCGCCTCAGCGTGCGGGTGGACGGCGAGGTGGAGACCCACGACACCGCCGGCGTGGTGCGCGGCACCATCGAGCGGTTCCCGCCCATCGTGTTCCTGCGCGAGACGCCGCTGACGATGCCCGACGAGGCGATCGCGGCCTTCGCGACCGACACGTCCGCCGCCGCCGGGCCCGATACGCTGACCCGGCTGCACGCCCTCAAGACCGGCCTCAACGCGGCGATGAATGCCCTGCCCCCGCGTGACGGCGCCGCCGCCTCCGCGGCCGCCGCCTTCGCCGCGAAGGCCGGCGTGGCGCAGGACTTCGCGCACGTCTTCGTCACCGCCGCGCGGCGCATCGAGATCCCGGCCCGCTATGTCAGCGGCTACCGGTGCGATCCGGGCGAGGAGCACGGCGGCACGGCGCACGCGTGGGCCGAGGCCTATGTCGAGGGGCTGGGCTGGGTCGCTTTCGACGCCGTCCACGACGTTTGCCCCAGCGTCGGCCATGTCCGCGTCGCCATCGGCCTCGACGCCGACGGCGCGGCGCCCGTGCGCGGCACCCGCTTCGGCGGCGGGCACGAGTCGCTCGACGTGTCCATCCGCCTGACGACGCAGGGCCAGTCGCAGTCGTGACGCTGGCCCCCGACCGCCCGACCCGCTAGAGCTTGCCCCCGACGCGCCGCCGACTGCCTCGCAGCAGGCACCGACGGCCCGGACCGCCGACCGGAGACGAGAGACTTCCCGATGACCTATTGCGCCGGCATCCTCGTTCGCGACGGCCTCGTGATGATCGCCGACACCCGCACCAACGCGGGCCTCGACAACATCTCGACGTTCCGCAAGCTGCACGTCTTCGAGAAGCCCGGCGAGCGTGTCATCGCGCTGGCGACGGCCGGCAACCTGTCAATCTCCCAGTCGGTGGTCAGCTTCCTCAGCGAGGGCATCGAGAACGATACGACCGGCGAGATGGAGACGCTCCTCGACGCGCCGACGATGTTCCGCGCCGCCCAGCTCGTCGGGCGCGCCGTCCACAAGGTCCGGGCCGTCGACGGCCGCAGCCTCGACGAGGCCGGCATCAAGTTCGACGTGTCGATCCTGATCGGCGGCCAGATCCGCGGCGCCGCGCCGCGCCTTTTCATGCTCTACGCGGCCGGCAACTTCATCGAGTGCGGGATCGAGACGCCGTACCTGCAGATCGGCGAGCACAAGTACGGCAAGCCGATCCTCGACCGCGCCGTGACCTACGAGACGAGCCTGTCGGACGCGCTGAAGCTCGGCCTCATCTCGATGGACTCGACCATGCGCTCGAATCTCGGCGTCGGCCTGCCCATCGACATCGTGACGCTGCGCCGGGACGCGCTGGCGCCGGACCTCGTCCACCGCATCGAGGCGGGCGAACCCTATTTCCATGACCTGCGCGAGCGCTGGTCGGCGGCGCTGCGGGCCGCCCATATCGCGATCCCCCCACCGCCCTACAAGCCGAAGTAGCGCTCTTCGCGCATAAGTAAGTATTCCTGCGGTCAGACGCGCCGAGGTTGCACGTCCGGGCGAAACCGATCGGTAGGAAAGCTGTGTCATGGCTTTCCTGATCGAGAGTCCCGGAACCAGGGAATGCCGCCCAGCAACGGATTGGTCGCACCGAGCGCTGCGACGGCAAGGATCGTCTGGCCGGTGGCCGGCATCCTGCTGTCCATGCTGGCGCTGGCCGTGGGCGGCCTGATCTGGACCGGCCAGCGGACGAACGAACTGGCCATCGAGCGGCAGAAGACCCAGCTCCTCGGCGCCATCGACAGCCGCAAGCGGCAGGCCCTGGAGCAGCTGGCGCGCATCGCCACCTCCGAGGAGGCGCTGTCGGTCCTCAGCTACCCGATGATCCCGGGCCGGGCGCAGAAGCAGATCGGCGAGGCCCTCGATACCTTCTTCGATTTCGAGGCGAGCTTCATCGTCACGCCGGAGGACCTCGTGGTCACCGGCCGCGTCGACGACCAGCCCGCCGACCAGCGGGCCTTCGAGAGCCGCCGCGCCCTGTTCGCCGGGGTCCTGGCCGACGTGCGCGACAGGGTCGCCCAGCTGACCCTGCGGCGCGACGGGCGCCTCGCCTCCACCCGCAGCCCGGCCACCGCGGTGGCGCTGACGGGGGTCGCCCGCGTCCTGCACGACGGGCGCAGCGCCCGCATCGTCGTAGGCGTGGCGCTTCCGGGCGAGGCCGCCGCGTCCGGCGCCTTCGGCGGGCTCGTGGCGCTGGCGCTGCGACCCCTCACGCCGGAACTGCTGCGCGACGGCGCCCTCACCTCCGGCTTCGATGACCTGCACGTCGAGACCACGCCGGGCGAGACGGCCGCGTCCCTGCGGCTTATGTCGCTCGACGGCGGCCTGCGCCCGCGCTTCGTCTGGACGCCCGAGCGGCCGGGCGACAACGTGATGGAGCACGTGTTCCCCTCCATCCTCATCGCCATCTTCGCCATCGGCGTGTTCTCCGCCTTCATGTTCGCGCACGTGCGCTCGGTGACGACCGACCTCGTGCACCGCGAGCAGCAGGCCAACCACCTCGCCCACCACGACCCGCTGTCCGGCCTGCCGAACCGGGTCAACTTCACCAAGCGCCTCGACGCCGAGCTCTCCCGCATCCGCGACACCACGGAGAGCGTCGCCGTGCTGTTCCTCGACCTCGACCGCTTCAAGGAGGTCAACGACACCTTCGGCCACGAGGCCGGCGACGAGCTGATCTGCCAGGTGGCCCGCCGCCTCGCCGACACGCTGCGCGGGGCCGACCTGCTGGCCCGCTTCGGCGGCGACGAGTTCGCCATCATCCAGACGCGGGTGCGCAACCCGGGCGACTGCGCGGCGCTCGCCCAGCGCGTCCTCGACGCCATCGAGCCGCCCTTCTCGCTCTCGGCCGGCACCGCCACCGTCGGCGTCTCGGTCGGCATCGCCATCGCCCCCGCGGACAGCCGCGAGCGCGAGCGGCTGATGAAGCTCGCCGACCTCGCGCTGTACCGGGCCAAGAACGACGGGCGCAACCGCTACAGCTTCTTCGAGCTCGGCATGGACGACGCCCTGCGGCTGCGCAAGGCGGTCGAGGACGACCTGCGCGGCGCCATCGCGCGCGACGAGCTCGACATCCTCTACCAGCCCCAGTTCTCCGCCGACGGCCGCAAGGTGCAGGGCGTCGAGGCGCTGGTGCGCTGGAACCACCCGATCCACGGTGCCATCCCGCCGGCGAACTTCATCCCCATCGCCGAGGAGCGCGGCCTCGTCGGCCTGCTGGGCGAATGGGTGCTCCGCCGCGCCTGCCGCGACGCGCGCCGCTGGACCGGCATCAGCGTGGCCGTGAACGTCTCGCCGATCCAGTTCCGCCAGACCGACTTCGTCGAGGCGGTGACGCGCATCGTCGCCGAGGAGGAGATGGATCCCGGCCGCGTCGAGCTGGAGGTGACGGAAGGCGTCATCGTCGAGGACGCCGACGCCGCCGAGAACGCCATGATGGAGCTGCGGGCCCGCGGCTTCCGCTTCGCGCTCGACGACTTCGGCACGGGCTACTCATCACTGATCTATCTGCGGCGCTTCGCCTTCGACAAGATCAAGATCGACCGGTCGTTCCTGGAATCGATGGAGTCGACGGGGGAGAGCGCCATCCTCGTCCACTCGGTCGTGCATCTGGGCCGTGCTCTCGGCCTGACCGTGACGGCGGAGGGCGTCGAGACGCTGGAGCAGCAGCGCTTCCTGCAGGCGGTGGGCTGCCACCAGCTGCAGGGCTTCCTGTTCTGCCGCCCCGTGTCGGCCCGCGACATCGACGACCTGCTCGCCAACCCGGGAGAGGTCGTCCGGCTGCGTGCCCGCGCGGTGGCCTGACCCCGCCTCGGTTCAGAAGATCGCTTCGGCGCTCGCGACCAGCGCCACGATGAAGCCCAGCGTCAGGCTGGTGCCGATCGACCCCACCACGAGCCCGCCGATCACCACGTAGCCGTCGCGCTCCACGAGCCCGAGGCCGACGAGGGCGATGCCGAGCCCCAGCGGGATCTGCCCGATGAAGGGCGCGGCGAAGACGAGCGCGAGCGAGAACGCAACGAGGGCGATGCCGATGAGCCGCATCGCGAGGTCGGACGCGAACACGCCGAAGCGCGGCCGGGCGAAGCGCTCCAGCCATCGCAGCCACGGGACCGCCCGGTTGGCCGCCCGCTCCACGTCGGCCCGGGAGAGACTGCGGTCGAGGAGACGCTGCGGCAACCAGGGCTGCGGCCGCCCGACGAAGATCTGGACCCCCACGACGGCGAGCAGGATGCCGCAGATGAGCGGGATCGGCGGCGGCATCGGCAGGCAGTTGGGAAGCGCGAGGACGACGATCAGGAGCGAGTAGGCGCGTTCGCCGAGCGCCCCCACCACCTCCCGCACGGTGATGCGGGTATCGCCGGTCGCGGCCGCAAGTCCTGCGAGGATTTCGGAGGTTCTGAGGGTGGCGGCCGCCATGGGTCCCGGGTACGCGTGGGCAGGGCGTCCATGAACGGACGCGCGTTCATGTATCGCACCACGCCGGGTTCTCCAAGCGCCGTGCCGTCCCGAAGGCCGATGCCCTCCTCCCGACGACCTCCCGCGAGTTGCGGGAAAGCCGCGGGCGCCGGTGGGCGGGGACCTAGTGCAGCCGGAACTCCCCGCCCCTGAGCTTGAGCTCCGCGGGCTTCACCAGCCGGGCATGGGCGACCTGGACCGAGTGCAGCGGACCCTCGAGGCTGTCCCGCCAGAAGGCGAGGAAGTCGTTGAGCACGGGAAAGTCGGGGGCCACGTCGTAATCCTGCCAGACATAGGTCTGCAGGAGCGTCGGGTAGTCGGGCAGGCGGTAGAGGATGCGCGCGGTCGTCAGGCCGTAGCCATTGAGCTGCTTGATGAAGTCCTGCGAAACCATGAAGCCTCCTTCCCTCCGGGGGGAGGCTTCGGCCCAGGCTCGCCCCGGGAGCCGCCCCGGAGAATGCACCACGAACGCAATGGTTCATGATCCGGGGCGAGTTGTAAATTCCTGATGAACATCAATGTTTTAGCAGCAGTGATGACGGAGTGCTGACAAGCGGGCCAGCCCTCGCCGTCATCCCCGGCGTCCCGCGGAGCCCCCTCCCAGAGTATCCCCGACGACCGTCGAAGCCCCCTCACCATCATCCTCGGCGACCGGCGAAGCCGGTCGGGAAGGGGATCCGGCCGAACGGTCGGCGGTGCATCCCTTCCCGCGCCTGCGGCGCGCCGGGATGACAGCGTGGAAGGCCCAGGCCGGGGAGCCCGCCCTTCACCCCTTGGTCCGCAGGCGCGAGCGGCCGCCGTCGATGCCGATCACCTGCCCGGTGATCCACGACGCCTCCTCGCCGAGGAGCAGCGCCGCCATCGGTGCGATGTCCGCGGGCTCGCCGAGGCGCTGCACGGCATGCATCTGCGCGATGGCGCCGGCCATCGCCTCGTTGGCGGTGAGGCCCGCCGCGAGGGGCGTGCGCGTCAGCGAGGGGGCGATGCAGTTGACCCGCACCTTCGGCGCCAGTTCCGCCGCCAGCGCCAGCGTCAGGCCCTCCACCGCGCCCTTGGCCATGGCGACGGAGGCATGCGCGGTGAAGCCCTGCGCCACGGCAACGGTCGAGAACAGCAGCACGCTGCCGCCGCCGTTCTCCCGCAGCGCGGGAACGGCCGCCTGCACCACCCGCGCCGCGCCGAGCGCGTTGATGCGGAAGTCGCGTTCGAAGTCGGCATCCGTGAGCCGCCCGAACGGCTTCAGGTTGATCGTTCCGACGGCGTAGCACAGGCCCGACAGCCGCCCCCCGCCCGCGGCGGCGGCCTCGCCCACCGCCACCCGGACGGCCTCGGCCTCCTCCACGTCGGCGGCCGTGCCCGTGGCGCCGATCTCGGCCGCCAGCGCGTCGACCCGGGCCCGGTCCCGCGCCACGAGGTGCACGGCCCGCCCCTGCTGCCGCAGGGCCCTCGCCACCGCGCTGCCGATCCCGCCCGTCCCGCCGAACACCACCACCGGAGCCGTCATGCCATCCTCGCTGCCTTCGGCGGCACCCTCGCCGCCCGAAGCGCAGCACCTAAGGGAGGGGGCCTCGAGATCAATGGCGGCGCGCCGACACGCCGCGCCGTCACGCGATCTGGCAGCACGCAGGCGTTCGCAGCGGCACGACCATCGTGCGTCCTTCGAGACGCGGCCTGCGGCCGCTTCTCAGGATGAGGGACATTGTGGGACAGGGCCACCGTCAGGCGGGGCAGCCCCGGATCTCCTCATCCTGAGGAGGCCGCGCAGCGGCCGTCTCGAAGGACGCAGGATCCCGATGCCGGCCTTCGCGGCCGCCCTCTCACACCTGCCGGTCGCGCAGCGCCTTCAGGGCATCCGGCGTGTCGGCGTCGACGAGGACGCTGTCGTCGGCGGGAACCTCGATCACCGTGTCACGGTGCGCCTCGAGCAGGCGCCGCGCGCCCGCGTCGCCGGAAAGGCCTGCGACCTCGGCAAAGAGCGCCCGGGCGAGGACCACGGGGTTGCCCCACGCCCCGTCGTGGAGCGGCACCGCGGCGCAGCCGCCCGGCTCGGCCTCGAACGCCGCGACGAGGCGGCGGATGAAGGCCGCGCGCACCAGCGGCATGTCACCGAGCAGCACGACCGCCCCGTCGACGTCCTCCGGCAGCGCCCCGATGCCCGCCTTGAGCGAGGTGGAGAGGCCGTCCGCGTAGGCGGGGTTGGCCACGAAGGTCACGTCGAGCCCGTCGAGCGCCGTGCGCACCGCCGCCTCCTCGTGACCGGTCACGACGAGCACCGGCGCCGCGCCGCAGTCGAGCGCGACCTCGGCGACGTGCCGCACCATGGGCCGCCCGGCAAGGTCGGCGAGGAGTTTGTTGCTCCCCATGCGGCTCGACCGGCCGGCCGCCAGCACGATGGCGCCGATGCCCTTCAGCGTGGTGCGCATCATTCCCCCTCCCCGCCGTGGGCCTCGCGCGGCTGGCCGCGCTGGACGATCTCCATCAGCAGCCCGCCGACGCCCATGCGCACGATGTCCGCGCGCCGCACGGGCAGGCCCGCCATGAGCCGCTGCAGCACCCAGTCGAAGCCGTTCTCCTTCGGCGAGCGGGCGCAGCCCGGCGCGCCGAGCACCGGCAGGTCGCCCATCGCCCCCACGAGGAGCAGGTTGCCCGGATCCACCGGCATGCCGAAATGCTCGATGCGCCCCCCGGCGGCCTCGAGTGCGGCGGGGATGACGTCGCGCCGGTCGGTGATGGCGGAGGCGCCGAAGACGACGATAAGGTCCACCCCGCCCTGCGCCATCGTGGCCAGGGCGTCGGTGAGCCGGTCGGCCTCGTGCGGCACCTCGCTCTCCGCCACGATGGCGGCGCCGGCCGGGCCCAGCCGGCCCTGCAGCACGCCGATGGTCTTGCGCACCACCGACGGCTTCAGCCCCGGCAGCAGCGTCGACACCACGCCCACCTTCAGCGGGCGGAAGGCGGCGACGCGCACGGGTGGCACGGCGACCGCCGCCACGGCGCGCGCGAGCAGCGCCTCCGGCACGGCGAACGGGATGATCTTGACCGTGCCGATCATCTCGCCCTCCTCCACCGCCCGGAAGGCGGGGAGCGTGGCGATGGTCACTGCCTCGTCGACGGTGTTGATGCGGTCGACCGCCGCCTCGTCGACCACCAGCACGCCGGCGTGCTCGGCGAAGAGGTTGCTGCGCCCGGTGAAGGGCCGCTCGACGCGAACACCCTCCCCCGCCGCGGCGGTGGCGAGGCGGCGCGCGGCCTCGTCCTCGGGCACGTCGCCGGCCTCGTGGCGGGCGACGACGATGGTGTCGATGCCGGCCTCGCGCAGCTTCGCCACGTCGGACTCGGTGACCACCGTGCCCTTGCGGACCACGGCCTCGCCCGCGCGCACCGAGTGCACCGCGATGCCGCCGATGGCCTGCGCGAGGGGGACCGCTCCGAACTGCATGGGGCCTCCCTCAGCCGCTGCCCTTCTTATGCCCCGTCGCCGGGTCGAGCCGCAGCGCCGCGGTGATCTCGCCCAGGATCGACAGCGCGATCTCCGCCGGGCTGATCGCGCCGATGTTGAGGCCGATCGGCGCCTTGATCCGGCCGATCTGCTCGGGCGTGAAGCCCGCCGCGGCGAGCCGCTCCACCCGCTTGGCGTGCGTCTTCCGCGAGCCGAGCGCGCCGACGTAGAAGCAGTCGGACTTCAGCGCGTGGTCGAGGGCCGGGTCGTCGATCTTCGGGTCGTGCGTCAGCGCCACGAAGGCCGTGTAGCGGTCGACGCCGAGCGTCGGCAGCACCGCATCCGGCCATTCTGCGTGCAGTGCCACGTCGGGGAACCGCTCCGGGGTGGCGAAGGCGGTGCGCGGGTCGACGATGACCACGTCGTGCCCGAGCAACCGCGCCATCGGCGCGAGCGCCTGCGAGATGTGCACGGCGCCCGTCACGAGGATGCGCACGGGCGGCACCTGAACGGTCAGGAAGACGTCGCCCTCGGGCGTCTCGGCCATGCCGCTCTTGCCGGAGCGCAGACGCTCGCGCAGCAGGTCGGCGAGCGAGTCGCCCGCCACGTCGGCCTCGCGGACGAGCCGCTGCCGGCCGTCGGCGACGCGCGTGACGAGCACGGTCGCCCGGCGCGCCTTGCGCTCGGCGTTCAGGATGGAGAGCAGGGCGAGGTCCATCACGCCACCTTCTCGACGAAGACGCGGATGCGCCCGCCGCAGGACAGGCCGACGCGCCAGGCGGTCTCGTCGGCGACGCCGAACTCCAGCATGCGCGGCGCGCCCGTGCCGATCACGTCGATGGCCTCGGTGACGACGGCGCCCTCGACGCAGCCGCCAGAGACTGAGCCGAGGAAGTTGCCCTCCTCGTCGATGACGAGATGGCTGCCCACGGGCCGCGGGGCGGAGCCCCAGGTCTCCACCACGGTGGCGATGGCCACGCCCTTGCCCTCGCGGCGCCAGGCCTCCGCATGGTTCAGGATGTCGTCGTCGGTGGACAGCATGTCGGCTCTCCTTCTTGGTCTGCCAGGCCGGCGATGACGCCGCCCTGCGGGATCATGCGCCCGCGGGCCCTCTCACGCCACCCGCCTCACGCGACCCTCTTCAGCCAGCGGCGCGGGTCTGCGTCGGCCCCGCCCTCCTCGCCCAGCGCCTTGATCAGCGCGTCCATGGACTGGAGGTTGTGGATCGGCCGGAACTCATCGACATGCGGCAGCATGGCCCGGATGCCCTGCGCCTTGGCCTCGAAGCCGCCGAAGCGCAGCAGCGGGTTGAGCCACACCAGCCGCCGGCAGGAGCGGTGCAGCCGGTCCATCTCGACCGCGAGGTCGTCCGTCCCGTCCCGCTCCAGCCCGTCGGTGAACAGCAGGACCACGGCGCCCTGCCCCAGCACGCGGCGCGACCAGCGGCGGTTGAACTCGTGCAGGCACGTGGCGATCCGCGTCCCGCCCGACCAGTCCTGCACCTGCGTCGAGCACAGCGCGAGCGCCTCGTCCGGGTCGCGGCTCTTCAGCGCGCGGCTGACATTGGTGAGCCTCGTGCCGAACAGGAAGGTGTGCACGCGGCGGCGGGCATCCGTGAGCGCGTGGAGGAAGTGCAGGAACAGCCGCGTGTAGTCGGCCATCGAGCCGGAGATGTCGCACAGCGCCACCAGCGGCGGGTGCTTCTGCTCCACGTCGCGGTAGGCGAGGTCGATGACGGCGCCGCCGGCCCGCAGCGAGCGGCGGAAGGAGCGCCGCGGGTCGACGCGCCGGCCCCGCACCGCCGCCACCATGCGGCGCGTGTCGATGCGGTCGTCGGGCAGGCGCAGCATGGCGATGGCGCGCTGCGCCCTGGCGATCTCCTCGGCTGTCATCTGCGCGAAGTCGCGCGACTGCAGGATCTCGCGCTCGGAGACGGTGAGGCGGGCGGAGAACTCCGTCTGCTCCTCCGGCTTCTCCTCCTCGCGCTTCGTCTGCTTGAGCAGCGCCTCGGCGACCCGCAGGGCGCCGGCATCCGGCTTCTTCGGCTTCTCGTCCTTCTGCCCGGGCGAGATCGGCGACAGCGTCGCGATGATCTTCTCGACGAGCGCCTTGCGCCGCCAGAAGATGCGGAACGCCTGGTCGAAGATGTCGGAGTGCTCGTGCTTCTTCACGAACACGGCATGCAACGTCCAGTAGAAGTCCGCCCTCGTGCCGACGCGCGCCGTCTCGACCGCCGCCAGCGCGTCGAGCACCGCCCCCGGCCCCACCGGCAGCCCGGCGTCGCGCAACGCGCGGGCGAAGAACGCGATGTTCTCCGCGAGCCGCCCGTCGCCGCCCGCCGGCGTGAGGATGTCGGGTGTCCCGTTCACGCCGCGCTGCCCCCGGCCGCCCTTCGCACCCTCACACCGCCCGCTTCACGTTGGTGGCCTCGGCCTTGAGCTGGTCGAGGATGGCCTTGGCCTGCGAGCCCTGCATCTTCTGGATGTCGTCCTGGTACTTCAGCAGCACGCCCAGCGTGTCGGAGACGAGCGTCGGGTCGAGCGCCACGGCGTCGAGCTCGACGAGGGCGGAGGCCCAGTCCAGCGTCTCGGCGACGCCGGGCACCTTGAAGAGGTCCTGCGCACGGATCGCCTGCACGAAGGCGACGATCTCCTTGCTCAGCTTCGCCGGGGCCTGCGGCGCCTTGGCGCGCAGGATGGCGAGCTCGCGCTCGGCGTTGGGGTAGTCGACCCAGTGGTAGAGGCAGCGCCGCTTCAGCGCGTCGTGAATCTCGCGGGTGCGGTTGGAGGTGACGATGACGATGGGCGCGTGCTCGGCCTTGATCGTCCCCAGCTCCGGGATCGTCACCTGGAAGTCGCTAAGAATCTCGAGCAGGAAGGCTTCGAACGCCTCGTCGGTGCGGTCGAGCTCGTCGATGAGCAGGATCGGCGCGCCGGCCGGGTCGGGCGTCAGCGCCTGCAGCAGGGGCCGCTTCACGAGGTAGCGCTCGGAGAAGACGTCCTCCTCCAGCCGGCCGCGGTCGACGGCGCCCTGCGCCTCGGCGAGGCGGATGGCCATCATCTGGCCGGCGTAGTTCCACTCGTAGACGGCGGAAGCGACGTCGAGGCCCTCATAGCACTGCAGGCGGATCAGGCGGCGGCCCAGCGTCTGGGCGAGCACCTTGGCGATCTCGGTCTTGCCGACGCCCGCCTCGCCCTCCAGCAGGATCGGCCGCCCCATCCGCAGCGCCAGGAACACCACCGTTGCGAGCGACCGGTCGGCGACATAGCGCCCGCTCTCGAGCAGCGCGACCGTGTCGTCGATGGAGGCGGGCAGCGGGCGGGCGGCAGGGGTGGAGGCCATGGGAGCGGTCTTTCGGTGAACGTCTTGCGGTCGGGCGTCCGGGCGGGCGCAGCCGGAACGCTACAGTGCCGCGAGCGCGGCCGGAACTCAGATAAACAACGAAGGGGCCGGGACAAGCCCGGCCCCCGTGGAGCAGCCATGTGCAGCGGCGGCGTGCTTCGGCCGAGCCGCCCCTCATCCGCCCAGCGGACGCGGGCTGTTGCCCGCTTCCGCCCCTTTTGGAGCACGAGCCGGGCAGGCCCGGCGCGTGCGGGGCACCTTCTCCCCGCATGCGGGGAGAAGGTGGCGCGCAGCGCCGGATGAGGGGCCGTCCCCTTACTTGCCGATCGCGGCCGCCACGGCGCGCTTGGCCATGACGACGATGAGGTGCGCGCGGTACTCGGGCGAGGCGTGGATGTCGCCGTTGAGGCCCTTGGCCGGCAGCGTCACGCCCTCGAGCGACTTCGGCGAGAAGCGCTTCTTCAGGGCCTCCTCCAGCGCCGCGGCGCGGAACACGCCGTTGGAGCCGGCGCCCGTCACCGCCACCCGCACGTCCGAGCCGCGCTTGGCGACGAAGACGCCCGTCAGCGCGTAGCGGGAGGCCGGGTTCGGGAACTTGGCGTAGGCCGCCTTGCCGGGGATCGGGAAGGCCACCTTGACGATGATCTCGCCCGGCTCCAGCGCCGTCTCGAACAGGCCCTTGAAGAAGTCGGCCGCCGCGATCTTGCGCTTGTTGGTGACGATGGTGGCGCCGAGCGCCAGCGCCGCCGCCGGGTAGTCGGCTGCCGGGTCGTTGTTGGCGATGGAGCCGCCGATGGTGCCGCGGTTGCGCACCGCCGGGTCGCCGATGCCCTCGGCCAGCGCGGCCAGCGCCGGGATGGCCTGCTGCACCACCGCGGAGGTGGCGACGTCGGCGTGCTTCGTCATCGCGCCGATGACGACGGCACGGCCCTTCATCTCGATGCCGGAGAGGCCCTCGACCTTGCCGAGGTCGATGAGCGCGGACGGCGCGGCGAGGCGCTGCTTCATGGTCGGCAGCAGGGTCTGGCCGCCGGCCAGCAGCTTGCCGTCCTCGGCCTTGGCCAGGGCGGAGGCCGCCTGGCGAACCGTCTTCGGGCTCACATAGGAGAAGGCATACATGGGTTCGTTCCTCGAAGCGGATGAGAACGGAGGACCGGCGCGGGGCTAGCCCAGGCCGGTCCGCTGGTTGTTACTCGGCGGCCTGCTTGCGCATCGCCTTCTGGGCGGCGCGCCACACGACCTGCGGGGTGGCCGGCATGGTGACGTCCTCGTGGCCGAGCGCGTCCGTGATCGCGTTGATCACCGCCGGCGGCGCGGCGATGGCGCCGGCCTCGCCGCAGCCCTTGATGCCGAGCGGGTTCGACGGGCACGGGGTCACCGTGGTGCCGACCGCGAAGGACGGCAGGTCGTCGGCGCGCGGCATGCAGTAGTCCATGTAGGACGCCGTCACGAGCTGGCCGTTCGAGTCGTAGTGGGCGCCTTCCAAGAGCGCCTGCCCGACGCCCTGGGCGATGCCGCCGTGGACCTGGCCCTCGACGATCATCGGGTTGATGACGTGGCCGAAGTCGTCCACCGCCGTCCACCGCTCGATCTTCGTGACGCCCGTCTCCGGGTCCACCTCGACCTCGCAGATGTGCACGCCCGAGGGGAAGGTGAAGTTGGTCGGGTCGTAGAACGCCCCCTCCTTCAGCCCCGGCTCCAGCTCCTGGCCGGAGAACTTGTGGGCGATGTAGGCCTGCAGCGCCACCTCGCCGAAGCCGAGCGACTTGTCGGTGCCGGCGACCGAGAAGCGGCCGTCCTTGAACTCGATGTCGTCGGCGGAGGCCTCCAGAGCGTAGGCCGCGACCTTCTTGCCCTTGGCGATGACCTTGTCGAGCGCCTTGGCGATGGCGCTCATGCCGACCGCGCCGGAGCGCGAGCCGTAGGTGCCCATGCCGAACTGCACCTTGTCGGTGTCGCCGTGCACCACCGACACCTGGTCGATCGGGATGCCGAGGCGGTCGGACACGAGCTGGGCGAAGGTCGTCTCGTGGCCCTGGCCGTGCGAGTGCGAGCCGGTGAGCACCTCCACGGTGCCGACCGGGTTGACGCGCACCTCCGCCGATTCCCACAGGCCGACGCCGGCGCCGAGCGAGCCCACCGCCGCCGACGGCGCGATGCCGCAGGCCTCGATGTAGGCCGAGAAGCCGATGCCGCGCAGCTTGCCGTTGCGGGCGCTCTCGCGCTTGCGCTTGCCAAAGTTCTTGTAGTCGGCCATCTCGAGCGCCTTCTCGAGGGAGGCCGTGTAGTCGCCGGCGTCGTACATCATGATGACCGGCGTCTGGTGCGGGAACTTCTTCACGAAGTTCCGCTTGCGGAACGCCGCCGGGTCCATGCCCATCTCGCGCGACGCCACCTCGACGAGGCGCTCGATGACGAAGGTCGCCTCGGGGCGACCGGCGCCGCGGTAGGCGTCGACCGGCGCGGTCGTCGTGTAGACGCCCTCCACCTCGCAGTAGATCGCCGGGATGTCGTACTGGCCCGACAGCAGCGGCGCGTAGAGGTAGGTCGGCACGCAGGACGAGAACGTCGACAGGTAGGCGCCGAGATTAGCCTGGGTCTTGACGCGCAGGCCGAGGATCTTGCCCTTCTCGTCGAGCGCCATCTCGGCGTGCGTGACGTGGTCGCGGCCGTGCGCGTCGGAGAGGAAGGCCTCCGTACGCTCCGCCACCCACTTCACCGGCCGGCCGACCTTCTTGGCGGCCCACACGCAGACCGTCTCCTCCGCGTAGATGAAAATCTTCGAGCCGAAGCCGCCGCCGACGTCCGGCGCGATGACGCGCAGCTTGTGCTCGGGGGCGATGCCGATGAAGGCCGAGAGCACGAGGCGCGCGACGTGCGGGTTCTGCGACGTCGTGTAGAGCGTGAAGGCGTCGTTGCCGGCGTCGTAGTCGCCGATGGCCGCGCGCGGCTCCATCGCGTTCGGCACCAGGCGGTTGTTGACGAGGTTGAGCTTCGTCACGTGCTTGGCCTTGGCGAAGGCCGCGTCGGCCGCCGCCTTGTCGCCGAGGTGCCAGTCGTAGACGCGGTTGTCCGTAGACACGTCGTGGATGACGGGCGCGCCCTTCTTCACCGCGGCGCCCATGTCGACGACCGCCGGCAGCACGCCGTAGTCGACGACCACGGCCTCGGCCGCGTCGCGGGCGGTCGCGTAGTCCTCGGCGATGACCACGGCGACGTGGTCGCCGACGTAGCGGACCTTGCCCTGCGCCAGCGCCGGATGGGCGCCCGCCTTCATCGGCGAGCCGTCCTTCGAGTGGATCATCCAGCCGCAGATGAGCCCGCCCACCTTGTCGGCGGCGAGGTCGTCGCCGGTCAGCACGGCGAGCACGCCCGGCTTCGCCTTCGCGGCGGAGGTGTCGACCGACTTGATCGTGGCGTGGGCGTGGGGCGAGCGGATGAAGTAGGCGTAGGCCTGGCCGGGGCGGTTGATGTCGTCGGTGTACTGGCCCTTGCCGGTGATGAACCGGAAGTCCTCCTTGCGGCGCACAGGGGCGCCGACGCCGGTCGATGTCATGGTTCCCTCCTGGTGGCCGCTTCGAGGCGGCCTGAATGGTTCACGTCGGGTCGCGGGATGGGACGGTGCCGGGGACGGATCGCGGGCCTGCGGACCGGGTCAGGCGGGGACGTCGCCGCCGCCGCGCTCCGGTGCCGCGCCCGCCGCGTCCCGCGGCTTACTCCGCCGCGACCTTCTGGCCGGCGCCGGCCATGGCCTTGGCGCCCGCTTCCACCGCCTTCACGATGTTGTGGTAGCCGGTGCAGCGGCAGATGTTGCCCTCCAGCTCCTCGCGGATCGTGTGCTCGTCGAGGTGGGAGCCCTTGCGGTTCACGAGGTCGACCGCGGTCATGATCATGCCGGGCGTGCAGAAGCCGCACTGCAGGCCGTGATGCTCGCGGAACGCCGCCTGCATCGGGTGCAGCTCGGTGCCGTTGGCCAGCCCCTCGATCGTCGTCACCGACGCGCCGTCGCAGGACACGGCCAGCGTGGTGCAGCTCTTCACCGCCCGGCCGTCCACGTGGACGACGCAGGCCCCGCACTGGCTGGTGTCGCAGCCGACATGCGTGCCGGTGAGCCGAAGGTTCTCGCGCAGAAACTGGACGAGCAGGGTGCGCGGGTCCACGTTTCCGGACACCACCTTGCCATTCACCGTCATGGTGACCTGAGCCATGCCTCTTCCTCCACATAGGATGGCGGCGCCGGGCGGCACCGCGTTGTTGGCCGCCGGGGCGGCGCCTGCGAAACGGGATCGGGACGGACCCGGCGGGCGGCTGAAGCGCAGCCGGGCTTCTCGACTGGATCGGGAGTGTGAACCGCCAAAAATGGCGGGTCAAGCGGCATTCGGCGCCGCATCACCCCCGATTTTGGCGCGATTTTGGCTTGTTTTGCCGCAGTCGTGATGCACTGCAGCAGACGAATCCGGGCGCCACGGAGACGCTCACGCCACGGGGTTCACCGCCTTGGCGAAGTTGGCGAAGAACTCGTCGGCCATCTTCTTGGCGACGCCGTTGATGAGGCGCCCGCCGAGCTGGGCCAGCTTGCCGCCGATCTGCGCCTCGACGTCGTAGGTGAGCTTCGTGCCGCCCTCGACATCCTCGAGCTTCACCACCGCCCCGCCCTTGGCGAAGCCGGCGACGCCGCCCTCGCCCTCGCCGCTGATGCGGTAGCCGTTGGGGGCGTCGATGTCGGTGAGGTTGACCTTGCCCTTGAAGGTGGCGCCGACGGGACCGACCTTCACCTTCGCGGTGGCCGCGAACGAGGTGTCGCTGGTCTTCTCCAGGGACTGGCAGCCCGGGATGCAGGCCTTCAGCACCTCCGGGTCGTTGAGCTTGGCCCACACGGTCGGCTTGTCGGCCGGCAGCACGAAGTCGCCGGACATGGTCATGGCCATGCTGAGGTCTCCTGAGAGGGGCCGGCCGGAGCAGCCGCGCCTGAGTCGGCCGGATCAAAGCCCATCCCGCCGGGAGCGACAAGTCCGCCGGTAGGACGAGGCTCCCTGCGCCGGCATGGGCGCCCGCGCCCGCGCTCAGCCCGCAAGGCGCTGACGCAGCGTCGCCAGTGCCGCCCGGTCGCGCGCCTCCCCTGCGGGAAGCTCCACGATCCGGCCGACGCGGGCCGGTCGGCCGGCGAGCACGACCACCCGGTCGGCGAGGGCGAGCGCGTCGTCGAGGTCGTGGCTGACGAGGAGCGTCGTCACGGGGCGCTCGCGGATCACCCGGCCGACGAGCTCGCGCATCCGTGCCGCCGTCGCCTCGTCCAGCGACACGAAGGGCTCGTCGAGCACCAGCAGGTCCGGCCGGATCGCCAGCGCCCGCGCGAGCGAGGCGCGCCGCGCCATGCCGAGCGACAGCTCCGCCGGGTAGCGCTCCTGGGCGTCGGCGATGCCGAGCGCGGCGAGCAGCGCGGCGTCCGCCGGCGGTGCGCCCATGCTGGACGTGGCGAGGTCGAGGTTCTGGCGCACGGTGCGCCACGGCAGCAGGCGCGGCTCCTGGAAGACGACGCCGATGCGCTCCGGCCGCCCCGTGACGCTGCCCTCGAAGTCCCGGTCGAGGCCGAGCAGGATGTGCAGCAGCGTTGTCTTGCCGCTGCCGGACGGGCCGACGAGCGCCGTCACCGACCCGGCCGGCAGGTCGAGAGCCACTTCGCGCAGCACCTCCACGGTCGCCCCGCCGGCGGTCCGGAAGTCCTTGCGCGCGATCCTCAGTTCAAACGGCTGCGACACGCCAGACCCTGGCCCGCCGCTCGAGCGGCTGGAGAACGAGCATCTCGACGGCGATCATCACCGCGGTGAAGCTCAACGCATAGACGAGGATGCCCGCCACGTCGAAGTTCTGGAACGCGAGGTGCAGCTCGAAGCCGACCCCGTTCGGCCGCCCGAGCAGCTCGACGACGAGCACGATCTTCCACACCAGCGACAGGCCCGTGCGCGCCGCCGCCGCCGCGTAGGGCTGCATCTGCGGCCACACGACGTCGGTGAGGCGGGTGAGGCGGGAGAATCGGTAGACGCGCGCCACGGCCTCGAGCTTCGGGTCGAGCGCCCGCGCCCCCTCGCGCATGGTGACGATGACGGTCGGCACCTTGGTCAGCGTCACCGCGCCGATGGCGGCGGCCTCGTTCAGGCCGAACCAGACATAGGCGAGGATGATGACGACGAGCGCCGGCAGGTTCAGCAGCACGATGACCCACAGGTCGAGCAGCCGGTCGGCCGTCGCCGAGCGGCCGAGCCACAGGCCGATGGCGCTGCCGATCGCCATGGCGAGCGTGAAGGCCGCCGCGACGCGCCCCAGCGTCACGAGGACCGCGGCCGCCAGCGTCCCGTCCGCCGCCTCCCGGGCACCCTTGGCCAGCACCGTCGCGGGCGACGGCAGCAGCCGGTCCCCCGCGAGGCGGGAGCCGATCCACCAGAGCGCGACGAGGAGCAGCGCGGACGCGAGCCGCGCCAGCAGCGGCCGGCTCACGAGCCCGGCGGCCGGTAGAACGTGCCGTCGACGAGGGTCGTGGCGCGGCCGACGAGCTTCTCGCCGCCGATTTCCACCATCACCTCGTAGAGCCGCGCCGCGTCAGCGTGCTCGTCCGCCGGCCGGCGGCCCGGGATGCCCTCGCGGAAGCGGTCGCGCAGCTTGAGGAAGATCGCCTCGTCCTCGGCCTTCACCAGCGGGCGCAGCGCCTCCCACTCCGCGTCCGAGGTGCGCATGATCGCCTTGGCCTGCGTCGTCGCCTTCAGGAAGCCCTCGGCGACGGCCGGGCGGGTGCGCGCGAGGTCGTCGAAGAAGGTGTAGCCCACCATGCCGACGGGCTCGCGGGCGCCGAGCGCCTTCTCCACGTCCTCCATCGGCAGCAGCCGGCGGAAGCCCTGCGTCTCCAGCTTCGCCGAGAAGTTCCAGAACAGCAGCGCCGCGTCCAGCTCGCCCGAGGCGAGCTTCTCGGCCAGCAGCGGCGGCGCGCCGTAGACGGGCCGGGCAGCGCGGGCGAGGTCGAGGCCCTGCCGGCGCGCCAGCGCCAGGACCATGAGCCAGGACTTGTCGAGCGGGCCGCCCGCCACGCCGATGGCCTTGCCCTGCAGGTCCGCGAGGCTGCGGGCCGGGGAGGACTCCGCGACCATCACCGCGCCGAGCGACGTCGTGAACGGCACGAAGGTCAGCGGCACGCCCTCGCTGCGCTGGCGCGTCACCCACAGCCAGTCACTGACGATCATGTCCACCGCGCGCGCCTGCAGCGCGATCTTCGTCGCATCGTTGGAGGCGAGTTCCACCGCCTCCAGCGAGAACCCGTTCGCCCGGTCGAGCCCGTGGCGGCGGATGACGTCCATTTCCCACGACACGGTTCCGAACTTCAGGACACCGATCTTCAGCACCTCGGCGGCGCGGGCGCGGCCGGGGGCGGCGGCGAGCCCGGCCCAGAACGCGGCGGCCCCGAGGCCGCCGGCGAGTAGGGCGCGTCGGCTGGCTCCGCGAAGGGCGGTGCCGGTGACGGCGGTGGGGGAACGGGGAGCGTCAGACGATGACATGGCGAAGTCCTCCGGCGAGGACCGGCCCGGCCGTCCCCGCCTCACGCGCGGGCCCGGTCTCGAGGCCCGCCACGCCGCACGGGATGCAACGCAGCAGGATCCGACAAGGGCCCCAGGCCGAACCTTCCGCCAATGCGCCGCCCCTCGCAAGTCCCGTCCTCGCGACGGCTCCCCTGCCCGTCGGCGACCTCTGCGGAAATCCCCGGACCTCGCCTGCCCGTCAGGCTGCTCGCAGCGCCGCCCCTCACGCGGCCCTGCGGGGTGCCGCCCCTCATCCGGCCCTGCGGGCCACCTTCTCCCCGCGAGCGGGGCGAAGGAAGCTGCGGCGCGCGTGAACCACGTCGGCGCCGGGCTCGGCTTCCGCCGGAAGGGCGCCCCCTTCTCCCCGCCTGCGGGGAGAAGGTCCCGGAGCGAAGCAGAGGGGGATGAGGGCCTCCCCGACCAAGCATCCACAGGATCGCTGTCCTCAACAGAGGATCATTGTCGTTGACGCGC
>NZ_JBTSWJ010000009.1:0-44674 GCF_054612375.1 Alsobacter sp. R-9
TCGTGCCACGCGCCGGCGAACCACACGCGGCGGGTGCCGCGGCGCGCGGTGCGGCGGGCGCCGCCGGAGCAGCCGGCTCGGGCTTCGCCTCGCCCGGGCCGATGACGCGGCGCTTCACCTTCTCGACGACGACGGCCTTAGTGCGCCCGTGGGAGAAACTCTGGCGGACGACGCCCTGCTCCACGGGACGCTTGAGGCTCAACGTCTTCGAGGGGACGTGAAGCGTCTTGTCACCGCTGTTCTTCGTATCAGTCATTCCGCCCTTGTCCTGCGGGAACCCGCGTCGTGGTACCGGTCGCCAAATCGTCTGCGTGATCATCGCCCGCACCGGCCGCCGGAGGCGGCGTCGGATCGCGGTAGCGCTCCAAGGCCCGCAACCGCGCGAGTGCAGCGCGGCCCACGGGCCCGTCCAGGAGCGCAGCATGTATCACATGGGACCGTCCCAATGCCAAACCCAATTGCGTCGAATCGAGCACCGCGACGACCGGAACCGCTTCGGCCGCATGGCCGAAGCGCCGGCGCAACGCCTGCGCGATCTTCCTGACCCCGTCCGGAGCCGCATCCGCGGCCTCCAGCACGCCGGCCAGTTTCTCCTGCCCGATGGCGGCCTCGACTTTCGAAAAGCCCGAGACCACCGCTCCTGCCTTGTTGGCGAGGCTCACCGCCTCGCGCGCCGCCTTCTCCAGCAGCGCCTCGACCTCTTCGGCGAGGCGCGGCGACACCGTCACCGGCTGCTTCAGGCTGCGGGCGAACGCCTTGCGGCGCATCGCCTCCTCGACCAGCGCCCGCTGCGCGCCGACCCACACGCCACGGCCCGGCAGGCGGTTCCGGAGGTCCGGCACCAGGGCACCGTCGGGTCCCGCCACGAAGCGGATCAACGCCTCGACAGGCCTGACCGTTCGCGTCGCGACACAGAGGCGGCCGAGGCCGTCTCCGTCGTCACCATCGGGAATCCGGCGCGGCGCCATGACGGCGACCTCCGGCCGTTCAGGCCCCGGCCGCCTCGGCCTCGGCCTCGCCTTCCGTCTCATCCGCCGCCGGCTCCGGCAGCGCCTCGATCCAGCCCGCCTTGACGCGCGCGGACATGATCAGGGCCTCGGCCTCCTCGCGGGAAATCTCGATGCCGTCGAAGAAGCCTGCATGGCGGGTCGTCTCGCCGCCCTTGCGCTCGCTCCAGCCGACGAGATCGTCCGTGGCACAGCCGGCGAGGTCCTCGACCGACTTCACATCGTTCTCGCCGAGCTTCACCAGCATCGCCGTGGTGACGCCGTCGATCTCCTTGAGTTCGTCGGCGACGCCCAGCTCGATGCGGCGGGCGTCGAGCTCAGCCTCGATGCGGGCCAGGTAGTCCTGGGCGCGGGCCTGGATCTCGGCCGCGGTCTCCTCGTCGAAGCCCTCGATCGAGGCCAGCTCGGCCGGCTCGACATAGGCGATCTCCTCGACCGACCGGAACCCTTCCGACGCCAGCAGCTGGCCGACGACCTCGTCGACGTCCAGCGCCTCCATGAAGATGCCCGTGCGCTCGACGAACTCCTTCTGCCGCCGCTCGGATTCCTCCGCCTCGGTCAGGATGTCGATGTCCCAGCCCGTGAGCTGCGAGGCGAGGCGGACGTTCTGGCCGCGGCGGCCGATGGCCAGCGACAGCTGGTCGTCCGGCACCACCACCTCGATGCGCTCCGCGTCCTCGTCGAGCACGACCTTGGCAACCTCGGCCGGCTGCAGTGCGTTGACGATGAAGGTCGCGACGTCCGGCGACCACGGGATGATGTCGATCTTCTCGCCCTGCAGCTCGCCGACCACGGCCTGCACGCGCGAGCCGCGCATGCCGACGCAGGCGCCGACCGGGTCGATCGAGGAGTCGCGCGAAATGACCGCGATCTTGGCGCGCGAGCCCGGATCGCGAGCGACCGCCTTCACCTCGATGATGCCGTCGTAGATCTCCGGCACCTCCTGGGCGAAGAGCTTCGCCATGAACTGCGGGTGCGTGCGCGACAGGAAGATCTGCGGGCCGCGCTGCTCGCGCCGCACGTCGTAGACATAGGCGCGGATGCGGTCGCCGGGCCGGAACGCCTCGCGCGGGATCAGTTCGTCGCGGCGGACGATGCCCTCGCCGCGGCCGAGGTCGACGATGACGTTGCCGTACTCGGCGCGCTTCACCACGCCGTTGACGATCTCGCCGATGCGGTCCTTGTACTCCTCGTACTGCCGGTCGCGCTCGGCCTCGCGCACCTTCTGCACGATGACCTGCTTGGCCGACTGGGCGGCGATGCGGCCGAAGTCGAAAGGCGGCAGCGTGTCGGCGATGGTGTCGCCCACCTGCGCGGCGGGGTTGAAGCGCTGGGCGTCGGGCAGGGCGATCTCGATGGCCGGGTTCTCGACCCGCTCCACCACGTGCAGGTAGCGGGAGAGCCGGAGCTCGCCCGTCCGCGGGTTGATCTCGGCGTGGACCTCGGTCTCGGTGCCGTAGCGCGAGCGGGCCGCCTTGGCGATGGCGTCCTCCATCGCGGTGAGCACGATCTGGCGGTCGATCACCTTCTCGCGGGCGACTGCGTCGGCGATCTGCAGAAGCTCGAGCCTGTTGGCGCTGACGGCCATGGAGGTCACTCCTTCTCTCGGGTCCGGCGTGCCGGGCGGGCGTCGCCGCCGGTCCGCGTCTTCGGGTTCTGGGCCCCGGGCTTGCGGGCCCCGGGCGTGGAATTCTTGGCCTTCGGCGAGCCGCCGCCGGCCTTGCGGGGCGGAACGGGCTCCTGCTCCCCGTCGCTCTCGTCGGCATCGCCCTCTGCGGCACCGCCGGCCGCGGCCCTCTTGGCCGCCTTGTCGCGGCGCAGGGATTCGCGGATGAGATCGTCGGTCAGAACGAGCCGGGCCTCGCCGAGATCGGCGAGCGGGAGGAGCACGCGCTTTTCCTCGTCCGCCTTGGCGTCGGTGCGGTCCACGGCGACCGCCGGGCCCTCGACGCCGGCGATGACAGCGCGGAAGCGCTTGCGGCCGTTGACGGGCACAGCCATCTCGATCTTCGCCTCGTGGCCAGCCCAGCGGCCGAAATCCGAGGCGCGGACGAGCGGCCGGTCGATCCCAGGCGACGAGATCTCGAGGTGGTAGGCCCGGTCGATCGGGTCGTCGACGTCGAGCGCGGGCGACACAGCCTTGCTGACCGCCTCGCAGTCGTCGACAGAGAACGTGCCGTCCGGCCGCTCGGCCATGATCTGCACGGTGCAACCGTTCTGGCTCGACACGCGGACGCGCACCAGGCGGAAGCCGAGGTCCATGAGGACGGGCTCGACCACCGCGCCGACGCGCGCGGCGACGCCGCCGTCCGTGATGATCCTGGGTTCGTCGAGCTCGCTCACGCCGTCCGTGGTCCGTCAGTTCCGATCATGTTGCGCCGAAGGGAGCGGAGCCTCGCCGGCCCCACTCTCTCAATGCGATCACGATCGCCATGAGATGTCTTGGATGGCGCGCACTATACGCAGCAACCGTCCCGATGCAAGCACGATCGAACGGACCTGCACTCCCGCACGACTTGCATCAAGCCGCCAATGAACCTTTTGGTGAGTATTCCCATGCCATTCTCCGCCCCGTCAGGGAGTGCAGAATGCAGGCCTTCAATTCGCTCGTCCGGGACGTCGAGGACGCCATCGCCAGCGGCGAGGACGCGCGCCGCGCGGAGACGTTGCGTCGCCTGACGGGCCTGTTCGTCGACCTCTCGCCGAACCTCAACGAGGACCATGTCGGCGTCTTCGACGAGGTCATCGTCCGTCTCGCGCACGAGATCGAGTTCCGCGCCCGCGTCGAACTCGCCGAGCGGCTGGCCGACGTCGCCAACGCCCCGCGCCAGACGGTCCGCGACCTGGCCTTCGACCAGAGCATCGAGGTCGCCGGCCCCGTGCTGCAGCGCTCCACCCGTCTCGAGGAGAGCGACCTCGTCGAGATCGCCCGCGAGCGGGGCCAGGACCACCTGCTCGCGCTCTCGGTGCGCAAGAACCTCACCGAGGCCGTGACCGACGTGCTGCTGAGCCGCGGCGACCAGCGCGTGGTGCGCTCGGTCGCGGGAAACACCACGGCCGCCTTCTCGGCCCTGGGCTTCGAGACGCTCGTCCAGAAGGCCATGGCCGACCCTCGGTTGCAGAACATCCTGGAGACGCGCAGCGACCTCACGACCGAGCGGCTCGACATGCTCGTCGAGGCCGCCAAGGAGCGTGCACGCCGCGACCTGATCGCCAGTACCGGGGAATCGGCGGCCTCCATCGACGCCGCGCTGGACGCGGGCACCGAGACGCTGCTCTCGGACGGCTCCACCATCGTGCTGACCGAGGACCTGCTCGCGGCCGTGCCGCGGGTGGACGCCATCGAGGCGCAGGGCGAGCTGACCGAGGACACGGTCCAGCGGCTGCTGCGCGAGGACAAGGTGGCGGACGCGCTTGTGTGCATCGGCCGGCTCGCGAAGATGGAACCCGAACTGATGGGACAGGCCTACGGGGCCGCCCATTTCGACCCGCTGCTCTTCGTGGTGCGGGGCGTGCGCTTCGGCTGGCCGACGTTCAAGCTGCTGCTGGGCGCCAAGTCCGGACGGAATCCGCCGCAGTCGCTGCTGAAGAACGCCTTCGCCAGCTATGAGGCGCTCAGCGTGCCGACCGCGCAGCGCGTCATGCGCTTCGTGGTGGCCAAGCAGAAGATGGTCAAGTCCTAGCTTGTGGAAGGACTAGCGGATGCAGCCGATCGGAACATTTTGACGGATCGGCTTAAGCGCACCCCAATTCCGCGCAGGCATGGTGCTTCGCAGACCTCGCACCGGACCACCTGATGCCAGCCGCCACCGTTTCCGGCTTCGACCCTCGATCCGCCTCCGCGACGAACGACCCGGAGCGCAACGCCGAGACCGTCCGCCGGATCACCGACCTGTTCCTGCGCGACTGCGAGCGGCTGCGCGACGAGCACGTGGCCGTGTTCGACGAAGTCATCTCGATGCTGGCGGCGCGGATCGAGGCGCATGCGCGCGCCGAACTCGCCGAGCGCCTCGCCGACCTCGACAACGCCCCGCCCGGCCTCATGCGCCGGCTGGCCCGGGACGAAATCCTCGTGGCACGGCCCATCCTGTCCCGCTCGCCCCGCCTTTCCGACCAGGATCTCGTGGACGTGGCGCTCGCACTCGGGCGCAACCACATGATCGCCATCACCGAGCGCGACAGCCTCTCGGAGACCGTCACCGACGTCCTCGTCGAGCACGGCGACCAGGTCGTGCTCCATGCGGCGGTGCGCAATCCGAAAGCCCGCTTCTCGGACGGCGGATACGGCCGGCTGGTCTCCCGCTCCCGCCACGACGAGGCGCTGCAGGCCATGCTGGGCGAACGCCCGGATCTGCCGCTGCACAGGCTCAAGGAGCTGATCGAGGTGGCCAAGGCCTCCGTCCGCCAGCGCCTGCTCGCGACGCTGGGCGACCGCGAGAGCGGCGCAGTGGACGCGGCGGTCGAGGCCGGCGCCGCGACCGGGCTGGCGGAGGCCGTCGGTGCCCTGTGGCAGACGCTCGGCCCGTCCGTCCCGGCCGGCGATGCCGCCCGCAAGGCCGAGGCCGGAACCCTGTGCGAGAGCGACGTCTATACCTATGCGCTGTCCGGCAACGTCCCGGAAGCCGGTGCTGCGCTCAACCTGCTCGCGCAGGTTCCGCCCCCGTTCGCGGAAAAGATGCTGACGGACCCGCCGGACGACCTTCTGCTGATCGTCTGCCGGTCGCTCGACTTCTCCTGGGAGACGGTGGACGCGCTGCGGCGGCTGAAGAAGCAGCCCCAGGGCGTGGCCATCCACGTCGGCAAGCTCCGCAATGGCTACGAGACGCTGAACAGGGTGACGGCGCAGCGCGTCGTGCGCTTCCTGCGGGCGCGCGACCCCGGAAACGCCATCAGCGGCGCGCCCGGCCTCGGCAGCGTCGTCGGCCTTTGACCGCCGTCAGCGACGGCACGCGGTGATGTAGCTCGGCCGGCGGCCTTCGCGCAGCGCCTTCGCCTCGTAGCGCGTGCCCGGCCATCCCTCGAAGGGCCGGCGCCAGTCGTCCGGCCCCGTCGCCGTCCACTGCAGGGCGGGCGATCTCAGGATGCGCGCCAGCGTCCACCCGACATAGTGGTCGATGTCGCTTGCGAAGCGGAAAGACCCGCCCGGAGCCAGGACGCGGGCGATCTCCGCCAGCCGCTCGTCCGAGACGAAGCGCCGCTTGTTGTGCCGGCGCTTGGGCCAAGGGTCCGGGTACAGGAGATAGACGGTCTCGAGCCTGCCGTCCGGCAGCACGCGCAGCAGGTCCGCGGCGTCGCCGTCCCACAGGCGGATATTGCGCAACCCCTCGGACTCAATCGCCGCGAGCAGCTTTGCCATGCCGTTGACGAACGGCTCGCAGCCGATGAAGCCGATGCGGGGATGGGCGCGCGCCCGGGCCAGCAGGTGCTCGCCGCCGCCGAATCCGATCTCCAGGCGGACGGCCTCCACCGGGACCGGGAACAGGGCGGCCGGTTCCGGAACGCCCGACGCGATGTCGATGCGCAGCGCCGGCAGGACCGTGTCGAACAGTCCCGCCTGCCCTGCCCGCAGCCGGTGCCCCTTCCGGCGCCCGAAGAAGGCGCCGGCGCGACCGTCGCCGGTCATCGCCGCGTCTCAGAGGTGGCTGCGGATCTCGTCGACGAGATCGGTCTTCTCCCAGCTGAAGCCCCCGTCCGCCTCCGGCGCGCGGCCGAAGTGGCCGTAGGCAGCGGTGCGGGCGTAGATCGGGCGGTTCAGCTTGAGATGCTCGCGGATGCCGCGCGGCGACAGGTCCATCGCCTTCATCAGCGCCTCCTCGAGGCGACCCTCGTCAACGTTGCCGGTGCCGTGCAGGTCGGCGTAGATCGACAGCGGGCGCGCGACGCCGATGGCGTAGGAGAGCTGGATCGTGCAGCGGTCGGCGAGGCCGGCCGCGACGACGTTCTTGGCCAGGTAGCGCGCCGCGTAGGCGGCCGAGCGGTCCACCTTGGTCGGGTCCTTGCCCGAGAAGGCGCCGCCGCCGTGCGGGGCCGCGCCACCATAGGTGTCGACGATGATCTTGCGGCCGGTGAGGCCGCAGTCGCCGTCCGGACCGCCGATGACGAACTTGCCGGTCGGGTTGACGTGCCAGATGGTCGAGGCGTCGATCCAGCCGGCGGGCAGGGCCTTGCGGACGTAGGGCTCGACGATGCCGCGCACGTCGTGCGAGGTCAGGCTGCCGTCGAGGTGCTGCGTCGAGACGACGATCTGCGTCACGCCGACGGGCTTGCCGTTCTCGTAGCGGACGGTGACCTGGCTCTTGGCGTCGGGGCCGAGCACGGCGCTCTCGCCGCTGCGGCGCGCCTGAGACATCAGCTTCAGGATGTTATGGGCGTAGTAGAGCGGCGCCGGCATCAGCTCGGGCGTCTCGCGGCAGGCGTAGCCGAACATGATGCCCTGGTCGCCCGCGCCCTCGTCCTTGTTGCCGGCCGAGTCGACGCCCTGGGCGATGTCCACCGACTGCGCGTGCAGCAGCACCTCGATGTCGGCGGTCTCCCAGTGGAAGCCCTCCTGCTCGTAGCCGATGTCGCGGATGGCGAGGCGGGCGGTATGGGCGATGAAGTCACGCGTCAGGGTGGCCGGGCCGCGCGTCTCGCCGGCGATCACGACCTTGTTCGTCGTGGCGAGCGTCTCGCAGGCCACGCGGACATCCTTCGGGTTCCAGCCCTGGTCGGCGGCGGCGCGGAAGAAGGCATCCACCACCTCGTCCGAGATGCGGTCGCAGACCTTGTCGGGATGGCCCTCGGAAACGGACTCGCTCGTGAACAGATAGTTGGACCGCGCCACAGGACCCTCGCTCGCGCTGAAGGCGCCCGGCCTGGGGGCCGGGCACACCGATGCGAGGTCTCTGGCAGGGTCCGTTCGTCAGGTCAAGCCGAATCGGCGGAAACGTTCTTAATGACGAACGACATGGTAACGATCAGACGGCGGACTGCAGGGCGCCGCTGGCTGCGTCAGAGGCCTCGTGGAGGAGCTCGTCCTCCCCGGCGATGGCCGTGACCAGGTCGACCACGCGTCGCCGCAACTTCGGGTCGCGAATGCGCAGAAACGCCCGGTTGAGCTGCACTCCCTCGTTCGACGCCAGGAAATCGGCGACATAGGGCGTATCGGAGACCTCGCTGAAGCCGTCGGCCGGGACCTGGGCCTCGGGAAGCGGAGCGCCCTCGAAGAAGAATTCGACCGGCATTCCGAGGATCTGCGAGATCTGCTGGAGACGGCTGGCGCCGATCCGGTTCGTTCCCTTCTCGTACTTCTGCACCTGCTGGAAGGTAAGTCCCAGTGCATCGCCGAGACGTTCCTGGCTCATGCCGATGAGAACGCGGCGCATCCGGACGCGGCTGCCGACATGCTTGTCGACCGGATTCGGAGACTTCTTCGTGACCATAACGACACCTCGAAATTTGTGGTCCGAGCACTGCGGCCCGGTGAATGAAAGGCGGTGAAAAAGGCTGGATCCGGAAATTGGATCCGTCTCGACCGAGGTAACGACCCCCGGTTGCGTCGAAGTTTCTGCAATTCGTCGGGGAGTGTCAAACCCGCCGTGCACCAAGTGCGGCGAAGAGGGAAAAAAGTATCAAGACGATCTGCGAAATCAGGGGGTATCGCGCGTAGGGAGGCGGCGCGATGGCCTGTGGCAGCGTGCCGTCCAGCACGCCCTCCGCGCCCAGCGGCAGCGAGGCGAGCACCCGGCCGTAGGGGTCGACGATCGCCGAGACACCGTTGTTGGCGGCGCGAACGAGCGGCAGGCCCTCCTCGACGGAGCGCAGCCGGGCCTGCTCGAAGTGCTGCCAGGGCCCGGGCGTGATGCCGAACCACGCGTCGTTGGTCAGGTTCAGCAGCAGCCCCGGGCGGGGGCCGTCCGGCAGCACCTCGCCGGGGAAGATCGCCTCGTAGCAGACGAGCGGGGCGACCGGCGGCAGCCCGGGCACGGCGAGCCTCTGGCGGCGCGGCGCCGCGTCGAAGCCGCCCGGCGCGTTGACGAACTGGCGAAGGCCCAGCGCCGTCAGCAGGTTCGAGAAGGGCAGGTACTCGCCGAAGGGCACGAGATGGGCCTTGTCGGCGCTGGCAACCACGGTGCCGTCGTCCGCGACCACCTGGATGGCGTTGAAGAAGCGCCGGCCCGCCTCGCCAGGCAGCGGCTCCAGCATGCGCACGGCGCCGGTGACGAGCGTCACCCCCTTGGGCAGGAACTCCCCGATCTGCGCCAGCGCCGCGGGCTCGCGCGCCAGCACGAAGGGGAACGCCGATTCCGGCCAGACGAGGTGCGTCACGTCGGCCACGCCGGTGCGCTCGGGGGACGTGGCGCGGTCGCTGAACTCGAGGTAGCGACGCAGGATCAGGGGGCCGTTCTCCGGCCGGAATTTCTCGTCCTGCGGGATGTTGGGCTGCACGATCCGCAGCTTCACCCCCGGCACGTCGGCGACCTCGCCCGTGGCGAGGCGCAGCGCGCCGAAGCCCGCGAGTAGCGCCAGCGCGGCAACCGCTGCCGCGGTCGGCGCCCAGCGGGCGCGGCCGTGTCCGGTGAGGAGCGTGACCGGCGCCGCCGCGATGGCCACCGCGATCGGGGTCAGCCCCTCGAGCCCCACGAGGCTCGCGGCCTGGGCGAGGACGAGGTGGCCGGCGAAGGCCATCCCCGGGACGTTCCACGGGAACCCCGTGAACAGGTGCCCGCGCAGCCACTCCGAGATGCCGAGCCCCGCGGCCAGCGCGAGGATGCGCGCGGCGCCGGGGCTCCAGAGCATCCGCGCGATGACGAACCCGGCCGCCATGAACAGGGCGAGCACCGCCGGCAGGCCCAGCACGCCGAGAGGCATGAGCAGGGCAAACTGGTCGGGTTCGACGAGAAAGGCCGCGCCGAGCCACCACAGGCCGGCGACGAAGTAGCCGAAGCCGAAGCACCAGCCGGTCCATGCCGCCGCGCGCAGCGTCGGCCAGGCGAACCGGCCCGTCGCCGCGGCCGCCCCGTCGAGCAGGAGCACCGCGATGCCGAGGGACACGGCCAGCGCCGGCAACACGCCGAATGGCGGCAGCGCCAGCGCGCCGACGGCGCCGCTGGCGATCGCGAGAAGGGCCCGGGGCCAGCCCCAGGCCAGCACGATCCGGTGCGCGAAATCCTGCATCAACGGTCGGAGGGGGCCGCCGTCGAGGGCGCGTCCTGCGGGGCGTCGGGAGCCGGCAGCGCCAGCGTCTGGCCGGCGGGCGGCGTGCGGCTCTCGGCGGGATGAACCCGCAGCCGCTTGATGCGACGGGGATCCGCGTCGAGGATCTCGAACTCGAGGCCGGAACTGTGGGCGACGATCTCGCCGCGGACCGGCACACGGCCGGCGAGCGTGGCGATGAGGCCGCCGAGCGTGTCCACGTCCTCGGCCGATTCGTCGCCGGCAAGGTCGACGCCGAAGGTGGCCGCCGCGTCCTCCAGGCTGGCGCGCGCGTCGGCGATGAAGCTGCCGTCGGCGGCCGGCACGATCTCTGGCGTCTCGTCCTCGTCGTGCTCGTCCTCGATCTCGCCGACGACGATCTCGACGAGGTCCTCGATGGAGACGAGGCCGTCGGTGCCGCCGTACTCGTCGATCACGAGCGCCATGTGGGTGCGCAGCGTCTGCATCTTCACCAGCAGATCGAGCGCCGGCATGGACGGCGGCACGAACAGCACCGGGCGCAGGATGCGCGCCGCCGAGAGGGGCGTGGAGAGATCGACCTTTCCGAGGTCGGGGGCGTCGACCGGGGCCTTGCGCCGCCGGCGGCCGGGCGAGGATTCGGCCCGGCCGGCCATGTAGTCGAGGAAGTCGCGGATGTGGACCATCCCGCGCGGGTCGTCGAGCGTCTCGGCATAGACCGGCAGGCGCGAGTGGCCAGCAGTGCGGAACACCCGCAGCAGCTCGCCGAGCGTGATCTCGATGGACACCGCGACGATGTCGGCGCGGGGCACCATCACGTCCTGCACGCGGTTCGTGCGCAGCCGCAGGACGTTGCGGAGCATGGCCCGCTCCTGCGGCGAGAAGTCGGTCGCGGGCGCCCCCTCGGAGAGGGCATCGACCAGGTCGTCCCGCATCGAGGCCGGGCTGCGGAAGCCGAGCTTCACGAGAAGGCGGTCGATGAAGCTGTCAGCGGGCTGCGCCTGCCGTTCGGCCGCGGAAGCGGGCCGGGCGGCGGGCGTGGCGGTACTGGAATCGTCGGATGTCATGAGCCTCGGTCTTGTTCCTGCCGCGAAAGGCGGCCTCAGCGGGACCCTGCGGCCGTCGCCCGGGCCTCCGCGTCGCTACCATATGGATCGGGAACCCCGAGCCCCGCAAGGATGCGGGTCTCGAGCCCCTCCATCTCGGCCGCCTGCGCCTCGGTCTCGTGGTCGTAGCCGACGAGATGCAGGAAGCCATGCACCACGAGATGCAAGATGTGGTCCCGCAGGGGCTTGCCTTCCTCCGCCGCCTCGCGCTGCAGCACGCCCAGCGCCAGTGCGATGTCGCCGAGGAACGGCGTGCGCGAGGCGTCCCGCCGCAGGCGCTCCGGCGGCAGCGCGGCGAAGGAGAGGACGTTGGTGGGCTTGTCGAGACCGCGCCACTCCTTGTTGATCTCGCGGATGCGCCCGTCGCCGGCGAGCAGCACGCTCACCGCGGCGCCGGGCATCAGCCGGATGCCGCAGGCCGCCGCAGCCGCGCCCAGGGCGGTCTCGACGAGGGCCTCCGCGTCCGGAACCTCGTCCCAGCCCGGGTCCTCGATGGCGATGTCCGCCGCGATGCCCATCACGGCTTCGGCGGTTCCGCCGGCCCGCGCAGGTCCGCCTCGTAGGCGCCGACGATCCGGCGCACGAGGTCGTGGCGCACCACGTCGCCCTCGGCGAAGGCGGCATAGCCGATGCCCTCGACGCCGCGCAGGATGCGGACGGCCTCGACGAGGCCGGACTTCTGCCCGGGCGGCAGGTCGATCTGCGTCGGGTCGCCGTTGATGATCATCCGCGAGCCCTCGCCCAGGCGGGTGAGGAACATCTTCATCTGCATGCCGGTGGTGTTCTGCGCCTCGTCGAGCAGCACCACGGCGTTGGTGAGCGTGCGCCCGCGCATGAAGGCAAGCGGCGCGATCTCGATCATGCCGGTCTGGAGCCCACGCTCGACGTGCCGTGCCTCCATGAAGTCGTACAGCGCGTCGTAGATCGGCCGCAGGTACGGGTCGACCTTCTCCTTCATGTCGCCGGGCAGGAAGCCGAGCCGCTCGCCGGCTTCGACCGCGGGACGCGACAGGATCAGGCGCTCGACCGTGCCGTTCTCGAGCAGCGACACCGCATGGCCGACTGCGAGCCAGGTCTTGCCCGTGCCCGCCGGCCCCTCCGCAAAGACGAGCTCGTGCCGCTTCAGCAACCGCAGATAGGCATGCTGCGCTGCGTTGCGGGCCCGGACGCGGCGGCGGCGGGTGGCGATCTCCTCGAAGCCCGACGAAGCGGGGTCCGCGACCGGGAACAGCGTGCCCTGCATCGCCGTCTCCTGGATGACGCCGTCGACGTCCCCGGTGGTGAGCGGCGTGTCGCCCCGGACCCGCTCGTAGAGGCGCTCCAGCACCCTGCGGGCCTGCTCGGCGATCTCGGGCGCGCCCTTGATGACGACGTAGTTGCCGTTGGCGTTGGCCACCACCCCGAGGCGTCGCTCCAGATGCGCGATGTTCTGGTCGTACTGGCCGAAGACGAGGCTCGCCAGGCGATTGTCGGCGAAAGTCAGCTTGATCTCGGCCGTCTCCGCCACGCCCTGCGGGCCGCCGGACCGGGGAAAGCGGGGACCTCCCTCGGGCCTCACCGACACGGTGTCCTCATGCGCTGCGCCCTCATGCGCTGGCCCGAAGCGGCGCGGCGTCGACGCGCTCGCCGAACAGGCTGTTGGGACCCGTCGCGGTGATCCGCACGGGGACGATGTCGCCGACCGCGGCGTCCCCGCCGTCGATCTGCACGGCCTGCAGATAGGGTGACTTGCCGGCAAGCTGGCCGGGGTGGCGGCCCGGCTTCTCCAGCAGCACGTCGACGACGCGGCCGACGGTCGCGGCGTTGAACGCCTTCTGCTGGCGGTCGAGCAGCGCCTGCAGCGCGGCGAGGCGCTCGGACTTCACCGCCTCGGGCAGCTGGGCGCCCCGGTCGGCCGCGGGCGTGCCCGGCCGCGGGGAGTACTTGAAGGAGAAGGAGGAGGCGAAGCCGATCTCCTCGACGAGGCGCATCGTATCGTCGAAGTCCCGGTCGGTCTCGCCGGGGAACCCGACGATGAAGTCCGACGACAGGGCGATGTCGGGGCGCGCCGCCCGCACCGCCTCGATGATCCGGCGGTAGTCGTCGCGCGTGTGCCTGCGGTTCATGGCATCGAGGATCACGTCCGAGCCGGACTGCACGGGCAGGTGCAGGTAGGGCATCAGTTGCGGCAAATCGCGATGGGCGGCGATGAGTTCCCCGCCCATGTCGAGGGGATGGCTCGTCGTGTAGCGCAGGCGCTCGATGCCGGGCACCGCGGCGACGCGCGCAAGCAGGCGCCCCAGCGTCCACGGCCCGTCAGGGCCCTCGCCCTGCCAGGCATTGACGTTCTGGCCGAGCAGCGTCACCTCGCGGATGCCCGCCGCGGCGAGCCGCTCCGCCTCAGCCACGATGGCGTCGACCGGGCGCGACACCTCGGCGCCGCGCGTATAGGGCACGACGCAGAACGTGCAGAACTTGTCGCAGCCCTCCTGCACCGTGAGGAAGGCGGTGACGCCGCGGGCGAGCGTCTTCTCGGCGGACGGCGCCGGGAGGGCGTCGAACTTGCTCGCCGCCGGGAAGTCCGTATCCACGACGCCCGGGGCGCGCGCGGCCTCGTCCAGCAGGGCCGGCAGGCGATGGTAGCTCTGCGGGCCGACGACGAGGTCGACGTCGCGGGCGCGGCGCAGGATCTCGCCGCCCTCGGCCTGGGCCACGCAGCCGGCGACGACGATGCGCGTGTCGCGACCGCCCTCCGCCCGCTCGCGCTTCACGGCCCGGACGCGGCCGAGCTCGGAATAGACCTTCTCCGCAGCCTTCTCACGGATGTGGCAGGTGTTGAGGACCACGAGATCCGCGTCCGCCATCTCGGCGGTCTCGGCATAGCCTTCCGGCGCCAGGACGTCGGCCATGCGCTGCGCGTCATAGACGTTCATCTGGCAGCCGTACGACTTGACGTAGACCTTCTTCGTCGCGCTCGTCATGTCCCGTCCGTGCGGACCCGCGGGCCGCGCCAACCGAATCACTCCTGCCGGCAGGTCGAGCCTGCCATGCGTTCAAAGACGCTGTTTAGACGGTTCCGGCGTCCAAGAGAACCCGAATCGCCTCCTCGTCCCTCGGTGGCAGGCCGTTGACGAGACGCGAATAGGTGGAGCGAACCTCGGCCCCGGCGGCCCGGGTCACGGCCTTCCGGTCGGACTCCGCGTCGAAGGCGTGGGTCGAGCCCCACACCACCACCGCGTCGATGGGCTCTCCCCGGATGATGGCGGCGAGGTGGGGAACGAGGTCCATGTCGCCGTGCCAGGCGATCAGCGCGCGGCCTCGGCGGCCGACGGGCAGACCGCCGCGGCGCGGATAGGCGACGGTCAGGCTCTGCACCAGCACGTGGCCGGTGTGCCCGGCCTCGGCGATGGCGTCGCGCGCGGCGCCGACCACGGCCGAGCGGAACGGCAGGATGCGATGCCCGTCGCCCGTCGTGCCCTCGGCGAAGAGCACGATGGCATCGCCTCCCGCCAGCCGCTCGGCGATCTCCCGGTTCGCCTCGGCCGCGCCCTTGCGCCGGGTGCGGTCGATGAAGATCGACCGCTGGAGCCGGGCCAGCGTGCCGAAGATGGGCCAGGTCCCCACCTCGCGCTTGGCGATGAAGGACAGAGGGGCCAGCGTCGAGACGACGACGATGTCGAGCCAGCTCGTGTGATTGGAGAGCACCAGAAGCGGCCGGCCGGCGACCGCCTCTCCCTCCACCGCGACGCGCACGCGCAGGAGGCGGCAGGCGAGGCGGTGGAAGGCCACGGGAAGCGTGTGGGCGAGCCTCCAGCCGAGCCGGATGGACACCCACTGGAGCAGCATCATCGGCGGCAGCAGGATCGCCAGCACCGCGAGGACGAAGGCGATGCGCAGCCGGCCGGCCATCAGGTCAGGGGCCTGCGCAGCACCAGCGCGGTGGCCTTGCTGCCGTCCGGGCGCCGGTAGTAGGCGTTGCGGCGGCCGACCTCGGCGAAGCCAAGGCGCCGGTACAGGGCGCGCGCGGCGACGTTTCCCTCGTCGACCTCGAGGAAGAGCGCGCGGACGCCGCGCGCCGCGAGCTGCGCGAAGTGGGCCAGCATCAGCGCCTGGCCGATGCCGGAGCGGCGGGCGCCCGTCGCCACGGCGATGGTCAGGATCTCGGCCTCGTCGGCGGCGCGGCGCGACAGGACGAACCCCTCGAGGGCCCTGCCCCGCCCGGCTCCGAGCCCGAGAACGGCGTCGTCCGCGAGCATTCCCTCGATGTCCGACGTGCTCCACGCATGGTGGAAGCCCTGGGCGTGAAGCGTGGCGATGCGGGGGGCGTCTCGCATGGAGAGCGTGCGCACGGAGGGGCGCGAGGGCCGGCTCAGCCAGGACCAGAGGGCCGACAGCGCCATCGGCGGCCGTCCTAGCGGCGCGGCACGCGCACGTGGTCCTGCGGCTTGGCGTCCGGGGGCCGCAGGTAGAAAGGCTTGGGCTCGGCGTGGGCGGGGCTCGCCGCGGCGGCGAGCCGGGCGACCCAGAGGATGTCGGGGGCGGGCGTCTCGCCCTCGACCTGCGCCTCGAGGCCGATGGCCCGCGCCTCCGCCGCCAGCAGGGAGGCGCCTGAGCCGGCGATCCGCACCGTTCCCGACCCCAGCTGCCGCGCCGCATCGCGAACCGAGACGATCCGCGGCGTCACGATCGTCCGGCCGGCGGGTCCGAACGCCTGGAAATAGACCGCGCCATGGCGTGCATCGATGGCCGAGGCGACCAGCGTGCCGACGCCGGCGGCGATCAGCGGCGCGGCATAGGCGGCGAGCGTCGTCACGCCGACGCAGGGGACGTTCGCCGCGAGCGCCACGGCCCGTCCGGCCGAGATCGCCACCCGAAGGCCGGTGAAGCTGCCGGGCCCGACGGTGGCGCCCACCCGGTCCAGTGCCTCGAAGCCGCCGTCCACCGCGCCAACGACGCGATCGATCATGGGCACGAGGGCCTCGGCGTGGCCGCGTGCCATGGCGAGGCTCTCGGAGGCGAGGACCTCGCCCGTGTCGCTGTCGTAGAGGCAGGCGGAGCAGGCTTCGAGCGCCGTATCGATGGCGAGAACGCGCAAGAACCCCCTCCCGGCGAGGCCAGTGCCTCAGGCGATGCTGCAGAATTCCTCGAAGTCGAGGCGCGGCAGGCGCGGCTTCAGGGCCGCCGGGTCACCATAGCCGAGGTTGCAGAGGAAATTCGACCGGATTGTCGTGCCGGCGAAGAAGGCCGCGTCGACGCCCGCCTTGTCGAAGCCGCCCATCGGGCCGCAATCGAGGCCGAGCGCGCGCGCCGCCATGATCAGGTAGGCGCCCTGCAGCGAGGAGTTGCGGAGCGCGTTCTCGTCGATCGACGCCTGGTTGCCCCTGAACCAGTTCGGCGCGTCCGGATTGTGCGGGAAGAGCTTCGGCATCTTCTCGTAGAACGCCATGTCCATGCCGATGATCACGGTCACCGGCGCCGCCATGGTCTTGTCCCGGTTTCCTGCCGACATCAGCGGCTTGAGGCGCTCCTTCCCTTCCGGCGTCGTCACGAAGACGAACCGGGCGGGACAGGTGTTGGCGCTGGTCGGGCCCATCTTCACCAGTTCGGCGAGGCTGCGCAGCGTCGCCTCGGTGACCGGCTTCGGCAACCAGCCATTGTGGGTGCGCGCGTCGAGGAAGAGCTGGCGCAGGGCGGCGTCCGGCAGCGGCAGCGAGGCGGTCTTGTCGAGCATGGCGGGTCTCCGGGACGGCCGGCGGGCATGCACGACCCGCGCCGGCGGGACGCGGGCCTGCGGCCAGGGATACGATCCGGAAGGCGGTTCAGACCGCCTGGACCTCGCGGACGTCCGGCAGGAAGTGCCGTAGCAGGTTCTGGATGCCGTGCTTCAGCGTCGCCGTCGAGGACGGGCAGCCCGAGCACGAGCCCTTCATCGTCAGGTAGACGATGCCGTCGCGGAAACCCTTGAAGGTGATGTCGCCGCCGTCGCCGGCCACCGCCGGGCGCACGCGGGTCTCGAGCAACTCCTTGATCGTCGCGACGGTGCCGGCGTCCTTGTCCTCGAAGAACTCCTCGCCGTCGGCGTCATCCGCCACGGCGCCCGCCTCGCCCTCGAACAGCGGCTCGCCAGAGAGGAAATGCTCCATGATCGCGCCGAGGATGGCGGGCTTCAGGTGCTGCCACTCACCCTCCGCCTTCGTCACGGTGACGAAGTCGGCGCCGAAGAACACGCCCGTCACGCCGGCGACCTCGAACAGGCGGCGGGCCAGCGGCGAGCGCTCGGCGGCGCGGCGGTCCCGGATGTCGAGCGTCCCGTCGGGCATGACGGTGCGGCCAGGCAGGAACTTGAGGGTTGCCGGGTTCGGGGTCGCTTCGGTCTGGATGAACATGGTCGGTCTCCTCACGCGCGCGGTTCAAGGCCGCCGGTGGAACGGGCAATTCGCCAAATCCGTATGTGGAGCGGATCGCGTTGCGAATCAATCGTCGTGACCGCGAGGCAGCCCCGCGCCCCTCATCCGCTCCTCCGGGGACACCTTGTCCGGAAGAAGGTGCCGGAGCGCAACGAAGACGGACGAGAGGACGCGGTCGACGCCGGTCCGGTCAGGACAAGGTGTCGATCTCGCGCTCGGTGAGGTGACCCGGGACGATGGCGATGGGCACGGCAAAGGTGCCCGCTCCGCGGCCTGCGAGGCTCGATACCAGGGGCCCCGGCCCGTCGCTGCCCGTCCCGGCGGCGAGGATCAGGAGGGAAATGTCCTCGTCCTCGTCGATCAGCGCCGTGATCTGGGCCGCGGCCTCGCCCTCCCGCACGACGACCTGCGGGGCGACGCCGGCGACGGCGCGCGCGCGGGCGGCCGCCGCCTCGAGCCGCTGGCGGGCATCGTCCTCGGCCTCGGCCTTCATGACCTCGCCGACCCCCAGCCAGTGCTGGAACTCGCCGGGCTCGGCGATCGAGAGCAGCACGAGATCCGCCCCGATGCGCCCGGCGCGGCGGGCGGCGTAGTAGACGGCCCGGTCGCATTCGGGCGTCTCGTCGACGACGACGAGGAATTTCGGGCGGTGCCCAGGTTCGTAGCAGCGGCGAGGGGCGGCCGTCATGCGCGCTCGTGCTCCGGTGGCGTCGGCGTTGCACCGCCCGCCGACAACGTGGGTGGGCGGCGGGCGGTTCGACGGGACAAGCAGGCTCCGGGCCAGTTCCGCCCGGGTCGGCAGCCTTCCGTCAGCTCCGGATGAAGCCGACGATGTCCTTGACGGCGTCCATCACCGGGCGGGCGATGGCGCGGGCGCGCTCGGACCCGTCGCGCAGCACGCCGTCGATGTAGGCCGGATCGGCCTGCAGCCGCTTCATCTCGGCGCTGATCGGGCCGAGCTTGCCGACGGCGACGTCGACGAGGGCGTTCTTGAAGGTCGAGAACTGCGACCCGCCGAACTGGGCCAGCACCGCCTCGCGGCTCGTGTCGGTGAGCGCGGCGTAGATGGTGACGAGGTTCTCGGCCTCCGGGCGCCCCGACAGGCCGGCGACCTCGGACGGCAGCGGCTCCGGATCGGTCTTCGCCTTGCGCACCTTCTGGGCGATCGCGTCGGCGTCGTCGGCGAAGGTGAGGCGCGAATAGTCGGACGGGTCCGACTTCGACATCTTCTTCGTTCCGTCGCGCAGGCTCATCACCCGCGGCGCCGGGCCCTGGATCAGCGGCTCGGGCAGCGGGAAGAAGGCCTCCGCGTTGCAGACGCGCGCGATGGATGCGGCATAGTCGTTGTTGAACTTCTGCGCGATGTCGCGGGACAGCTCGAGGTGCTGCTTCTGGTCCTCGCCCACCGGCACGTGGGTGGCGCGGTAGACGAGGATGTCGGCGGCCATCAGCGTGGGATAGGCGTACAGCCCGACCGAGGCGTTCTCCCGGTCCTTGCCCGCCTTCTCCTTGAACTGGGTCATCCGGTTCAGCCAGCCGATGCGGGCGATGCAGTTGAACACCCAGGCGAGTTCGGCGTGCTCGGCGACCTGGCTCTGGTTGAAGACGATGTGCTTCGTCGGGTCGATGCCGCAGGCGATGAACGCCGCGGTGACCTCGCGGATGTTGGCGGTCAGCTCCGCCGGATCCTGGGCCACCGTGATCGCGTGCATGTCAACGACGCAGTAGATGCACTCGTGCGTCGCCTGAAGGTCGACGAAGCGGCGGATCGCGCCGAGGTAGTTGCCGAGGTGAAGGTTGCCCGTGGGCTGGACGCCCGAAAAGACGCGCTGGTGGAAGGCGGTCATCGCTCTGCTCCGGATGGGATCCCCCGTGGAGAGGGGAAAAGGCCGCGGTTTATGGCAACAGCGGCGCTGCAGCGCAAGGGCGCAGCGCGCCGGTCAGCGGCCGAGGTCGGCGCGGCGGACCGCGCCGGTGGCGAGCGCGAGGACCGCGTACACGACGAGGCCGGAGAGGCACAGACCTCCCAGGACTGCCGCCCTTGCCGGAATCGGCGCCGAAACGTGCAGCCACGGCGCCAGCGCGAGCGCGAGCGCGCCCACCACCAAGGCCATGACCGCCGTCGCCAGCGCCATGCGCGGCAGCCGGCTCGCCAGCCGCTCGTCCACCTCGTACCAGCCGAGACGGGCCGCCGGCACGAGAAGCCCCGCCGCGTTGAGCCATGCCCCCGCGGTCACGGCCCACGCGACGCCGGCGGCGCCGAGCCGAGGTTCCAGCGCCAGCGCGACAGCCAGTGTGGCCACCACGGAGAGGACGGCCACCAGCACGGGAATCCGGACCGATTCACGGGCGAAGAAGGCCTGGGACACGACCCGTGTCACCGCGGCGGCCGGCAGCCCGCAGGCCAGCGCCGCGAGGCAGGCGGCGGTGACCGCGGTGTCCTGCGCCGTGAAGGCGCCCCGTTCGAATAGCACGGAAACGATCGGCTGGGCCAGCGCCACGAGCGCCGCGGCGGCCGGCAGCGCCAGCAGCAGCGCCCATTCCACCGCCCGGTTCTGCGCCGCCAGCATCTCGACGGCGAGGCCCGACTTCAGCTGGCGGGCGATTTCCGGGAGCAGCACCACCCCCGCCCCCGCGGCGACGAAGCCGAGCGGCAGCGCGAAGAGCCGCTCCGCGTAGTAGAGGCGAGCCACCGCGGCGGGCTCGTGCGAGGCGACCTGTGTCGCGACGAGAATGCCGAGCTGGCCGGCCGCGGCCACGGCGAGCCCCGGCAGGCCGATCGCCAGCATCCGCCTCACCTCCGGGCTGAGGCGCGGCCGCCCGGGCCGAGGCGGCGCGGGAAGAGCCGCGAGCGCCGGGACGAGCACGAGGCACTGCACGATCCCCGCCACGGAGACGGCGGCGGCGAGTGCCGTTCCGAGCCGCTCGGGCGGCCAGTCGAGGTGGCCGAGGACGAGCAGCGTCGCCACGAGCACGACGTTCACCGCAACCGGCGCCACGGCGGCGGCCACGACGCGGCCCGCGGCGTTGAGGACGGCAGCCGCGAGGGCCGACAACACGGTCGCCGCGACCAGCGGCAGCATCAGGCGGGTATAGAGGGTGGCGGTGTCGAGCCGCGCGGGATCGTCGGCGAAGCCCCCGGCGAGGCCGAGCACCAGCCACGGGGCGACGACCTCCGCCAGCGCGGTCAGCAGCAGCAGCGCCCATGCCACGGTGGAGAGGGCCTCCCCCGCGAAGCGCCCCGCGGCGGCGGGGCCTTCCTCGGCCTCGATCCGCTGCGCCACCGGCACGAAGCCGGCGTTGAGCGCCCCCTCCCCCAGCACGCGGCGGATGAGCGAGGGGATGCGGAACGCCACGACGAAGGCGTCGGCGACGGGCCCGGAGCCCAGCAGGGCGGCCAGCAGCACGTCGCGCACGAAGCCGAGGACGCGCGACGCGGCCGCAGCGGCGCTGACGATGGCCGTCCTGCGGCCGAGGTCCCGCCCCTTCACCGGCCGGCCTTAGAGCACGAAGCGGCTCAGGTCGGCGTTGCGGGCGAGGTCGCCGACGGCCTTCTCCACGTAGGCGGCGTCGATGGTCACCGTCTCGCCGCCCCGGTCGGCGGCGGTGAAGGAGATGTCGTCGAGGATGCGCTCCATCACCGTCTGGAGGCGCCGGGCGCCGATGTTCTCCACCGTGGCGTTCACCTGCACCGCCGTGCGGGCGATGGCCCCGATGGCGTCGTCGGTGAAGGACAGGGTGACGTTCTCGGTCGCCATGAGCGCCACGTACTGCTTGACGAGGCTCGCCTCGGTGTCGGTGAGGATGCGGCGGAAGTCGCTCTCGTCCAGCGAAGAGAGTTCGACGCGGATCGGCAGCCGGCCCTGCAGCTCCGGCAGCAGGTCGGACGGCTTCGAGACGTGGAAGGCGCCCGAGGCGATGAACAGCACGTGGTCGGTCTTCACCGGGCCGTGCTTGGTCGACACCGTGGTGCCCTCGATGAGCGGCAGCAGGTCGCGCTGGACGCCCTCGCGGGAGACGTCGGCGCCGCCCCGGTTCTCCCGGCCGCAGATCTTGTCGATCTCGTCGAGGAAGACGATGCCGTTGTCCTCGACCTGCCGGATGGCCTCCGCCACGATCTGGTCCTGGTCGAGCAGCTTGTCGCTCTCCTCGGCGACCAGCGGCTCGTAGGCCTCGCGGACCGTGGTCCGGCGCGTCTTGGTGCGCCCGCCCAGCGCCTTGCCGAAGATGTCGCCGATGGAGATGGCGCCCACCGAGGCACCGGGCATGTTCGGCAGCTCGAACATCGGCATCCCGCCGGCCGACTGCTGGAGCTCGATCTCGACCTCCTTGTCGTCGAGCTCGCCGGCCCGGAGCTTGCGGCGGAAGGCATCGCGGGTCGCCGCGCTCGAGCCGGGCCCGACGAGGGCGTCGAGGACGCGCTCCTCGGCGGCCTTCTGGGCGCGGGCCTCGACGTCCTTGCGCCTGGCCTCCTTCACCAGCCCGATGCCGACCTCCACGAGGTCGCGCACGATCTGCTCCACGTCGCGGCCGACATAGCCGACCTCGGTGAACTTGGTGGCCTCGACCTTGAGGAAGGGGGCGCCGGCGAGGCGGGCGAGGCGGCGGGAGATCTCGGTCTTGCCGCAGCCGGTCGGCCCGATCATCAGGATGTTCTTGGGCAGCACCTCCTCGCGCATCGTCCCGGTCAGCTGCTGGCGCCGCCAGCGGTTGCGCAGGGCGATGGCGACGGCGCGCTTTGCGTCGCGCTGGCCGACGATGTGGCGGTCGAGCTCGGAGACGATCTCGCGCGGAGAGAAGGTGGTCATGGTGTCACGCTACGGGTGAGAGGCGGTCGGAGAGCCTGCCCACCGGGAGCAGGCGGAACAGGAGGCGGCGGACGCTGCGCCAGCCGACGCCGAGCAGCACGACATAGAGGCCGATCATGGCCATGGTGCTGTCGACGACGAGGACGCCGCTCCCGCCCGCCTTCGACAGCGTCGTGCCGAAGGCGATGGCGAGGTAGGCCAGCGTCGAGATCACCGGCGAGCGCCGATCCATGACGAGGCCGAACAGGGTCACGGCCGCCGCCATGGCGAGGATCGTCAGCGGCGCGATGCCGCCGCCGTCCTGCTGCAGGCCGAGCACCAGCAGGAAGATCGGGTGCACGGTGAGCGGCGAGCCGGCGACGTAGAGCCAGAAGGCGAACTGGCTCGCCCGCTTCAGTCGTGCGGGATCCTGCAGGTCGAACCACACCGCCAGCACCAGCAGCACGACGCCGCACAGGCCAGCGACGAGGAGGGCGAGGTCGCCCGAGCCGATCGTCACCGTGGCGGCGACCGCCCCGGCCAGCGGCAGCACCAGGAACGGAACCCGGAAACGCAGCACGACGGCGAGCAGGCCGCCGATCAGCGTCGCCTGCCCCTGCCAGACCGACAGGGAGCCGAGCATCGCCGTGCCGTTGAAGCGCATGGCGATGCCCGACAGCGTCAGCGCCTGGACGGCGAAGAGACATACCGCCAGCGCCGCGACGATGGCCGGCAGCATCATCGGCCGGTGGAAGGCGAAGACCTCGGCGATGCCCCACGACAGGACCGCGAAGCCCAGGGCGGCGTAGAACGGCAGCGGCTGCGGCGCGAAACGCAGCGCCAGATGCGCCGCCGTCGCCAGCAGCACGAGGCCGATGGCGACGAACAGCTCGTTGAAGTTGTTCAGGATGACGAAGCGCTCGTCGGAGGGCCGCGCCCGCCCGGCCCGGCCTGCGGCGAAGTCGGCCAGCGCGTCCGCCTGGCGGGCGGAGATGATCCCCGCCTCCACCGCGGCCGTCAGGTCCTCCTTGCGCAGGGGCGTCATTCGGTGGCGAGGCTCTCGATGACGACGTTGTGGTTGGTGTAGACGCAGATGTCGGCCGCGATGCCCAGCGAGCGGCGGACGATGTCCTCCGCCTCGAGACCCATCGGCAGGAGCGCGCGGGCGGCTGCGAGGGCGTAGTTGCCGCCGGATCCGATGGCGACGGCGCTGCCGTGCTCCGTCTGCTCGGGCTCCAGCACGTCTCCCGTGCCGGAGAGGACCAGGCCCACCTGGCGGTCGGCGACGAGCAGCATGGCCTCGAGGCGGCGCAGATAGCGGTCGGTGCGCCAGTCCTTCGCCAGCTCGACGCAGGCCCGCATGAGCTGCCCGGGATACTGGTCGAGCTTGCCCTCGAGTCGCTCGAAGAGGGTGAAGGCGTCCGCGGTGGCGCCGGCGAACCCCGTGATGACGTCGCCCTTCCCCAGCCGGCGGACCTTGCGGGCGTTCCCCTTCATCACCGTCTGGCCGAGGCTGACCTGCCCGTCGCCGCCGATGACGACCCGGCCGTTGCGCCGCACCATGCAGATGGTGGTGGCGCGCCAGCGCCGGTCGTCGTCATGCTCAGCCATGGGCGGGTCCTTTTCGATCGGTGCCCCAGATGTAGGCGACCGGAGCGACGATTACCAACGCGGCGGCAGCCCTGCCCGATTCATGGGCACTCGCTCGCGGGGGGCGCCGGCCGTCAACGAGTCCGTCAGGGCTATCGCATACCGTGCCCAATCATGCGGCAGCGGCAGTGGCCATCGGGCACGCGAGTTGCTAGAAGCCGGCCCTGTCGCCCCGTCCGGGCGTCCCGAGGAGAGTGACATGCGTTCCGCGAGCCTGTCGCGAAAGACCGCCGAGACCGACATCGCCGTCAGCATCGGGCTCGACGGAACCGGGTCGTGCCGCATCGGGACCGGGGTGGGCTTCCTCGACCACATGCTCGAGCTCTTCGCGCGGCACGGGCTCTTCGACGTCACCGCCACCTGCGCGGGAGACCTGCACGTCGACCAGCACCACAGCGTCGAGGACGTCGGGATCGCGCTCGGCCAGGCCTTCGCCAAGGCGCTCGGCGACAAGAAGGGCATCCGCCGCTATGCCAGCGTCCACCTGCCGATGGACGAGACGCTTACACGCGTGAGCATCGACATCTCCGGCCGGCCCTTCCTCGTCTTCCGGACGACGTTCACCCGGGACAAGATCGGCACGTTCGACACCGAGCTCGTGCGCGAGTGGTTCCAGGCCTTCGCCATGAACGCCGGCATCACGCTGCACGTCGAGACGCTCTACGGCGACAACAACCACCACATCGCCGAGAGCTGCTTCAAGGGCCTCGCCCGCGCGCTGCGCGAGGCGGTGTCCGTCGATCCGCGGGAGGCCGACCGGGTTCCGTCGACCAAGGGCTCGCTCTGAGGGCGCCATGACCACCTATCTCGTCCACGTCCCCGCGGAGGCCGAGCGCGGCCAGCCGGATGGGCTCGACCGCGCCGTGCTGGTCAAGGACGGCTTCCACTGGCTGGCGCTGGTGTTCCCGGTGCTCTGGCTTCTCTACCACCGCGCCTGGATTGCCCTGCTCGTCTTCCTCGCCGCAAGCGTGGCGCTGATGGCCGTCGTGGCGCTGGGCGACCTGCCGGGCGGGACGCTCGTCGCCGGTGAGCTGCTCCTGGGGCTGGCGCTGGCCGTGGCGGCGCCGGACCTGCGTGGCTGGACGCTCGGCCGACGCGGCTACCGCCTGGCCGACGTCGTCGCCGGCGAGGACGAGGAACTGGCCTCCCGCCGCTTCTTCGAGCGCTGGCTCGCAGGCGCGCCTCCGGCGTCGCGGGGGCGGCCCGCCGCCGCCGTGCCGGGAGGGACGGCGCCGCAGGTGCTCGGCCTCTTCCCGGAGGCTCCGCGGCCATGAGCGTCGCCATCATCGACTACGGGTCCGGAAACCTGCACTCGGCGCACAAGGCCTTCGAGCGGGCCGCGCGCGAGGCCGGCCTCTCGGTGCCGGTCGTCGTGACCAGCGATCCCGAGGCCGTCCTGGCCGCCGAGCGCGTCGTGCTGCCGGGCGTCGGGGCCTTCGCCGACTGCCGGGCCGGACTCGACGGCGTCGCCGGCATGGTCGAGGCGCTCGAGGAGAGCGTTCGCCGCCGCGGCCGGCCGTTCCTCGGCATCTGCGTCGGCATGCAGCTCATGGCCGAGCGGGGTCTCGAGTACGTGACCAGCCGGGGCCTCGGCTGGATCCCGGGCGACGTGGTGCTGATCGAGCCGTCCGATCCGGCGCTCAAGATCCCCCACATGGGGTGGAACACGCTCGACAAGCAGCAGGATCACGCCCTGCTCTCGGGGATTCCCACCGGCCCGACCGGCTGGCACGCCTATTTCGTGCACTCCTACCACCTCGCGGCGGCCGATCCGTCCACCGTGGTGGCGACGACCGACTACGGCGGCACCGTCACCGCCATCGTCGGGCGCGACAACATCGCCGGCACGCAGTTCCATCCCGAAAAGAGCCAGTCCCTCGGGCTCGCCCTCATCACCAATTTCCTGAGGTGGCGCCCGTGATCCTCTTTCCCGCGATCGACCTGAAGGAAGGCCGCTGCGTCCGCCTCGTGCAGGGCGACATGGCGCAGGCCACCGTCTTCAACGACGATCCGGCCGCCCAGGCCGAGGCCTTCCAGCGGCAGGGCTTCCCGTGGCTCCACCTCGTCGACCTCGACGGCGCCTTCGCCGGACGGCCGATGAACGCCGCGGCAGTGGAGGCGATCCTGGCGCGCGTGGGGCTGCCGACCCAGCTCGGCGGCGGCATCCGCGACATGCGGACCGTCGAGGGATGGCTGTCGCGCGGGGTGCGGCGCGTCATCATCGGCACGGCCGCCGTCCGCGACCCCGATTTCGTCCGCGAGGCGGCCCGCCTCTTCCCCGGCCGGATCGCCGTCGGCATCGACGCGCGCGACGGCCGCGTGGCGGTGGAAGGGTGGGCGCACCTCTCGGAGATGTCGGCCGAGGATCTCGGCCGGCGCTTCGAGGACGCCGGCGTCGCCGCCATCGTCTACACGGACATCGCCCGCGACGGCGTCCTGAAGGGTCTCAACATCGAGGCGACGCTGGCGCTGGCCCACGCGGTCGGCATTCCCGTGATCGCCTCGGGCGGGCTCGCGTCCATCGATGACGTGCGCCGCCTGCTGGAGCCGGACTGCGCCGTGCTGGAGGGCGCCATCACGGGGCGGGCGCTCTACGACGGGCGGCTCGACCCCGCCGAGGCGCTGGCGCTGATCGCCGCGCGGGCGCAGGCCGCCACCGCCGCCGGAGGGGTCCGTGCTTAAGGTCCGGGTCATTCCCTGCCTCGACGTCAAGGACGGGCGCGTCGTCAAGGGCGTGCAGTTCCTCGAGCTGCGCGATGCCGGCGACCCGGTGGAGAGCGCCATCGCCTATGACGCGGCCGGTGCCGACGAGCTCTGCTTCCTCGACATCACCGCCAGCCACGAGAACCGCGGCACCCTGCTGGACGTGGTGACACGCACGGCCGAGGCCTGCTTCATGCCGCTCACGGTCGGGGGCGGCGTTCGCACGGTCGACGACATCCGCGCCCTGCTGCTGGCAGGGGCCGACAAGGTCTCGATCAACACGGCCGCGGTGAACGACCGCCAGTTCGTGCGCCGGGCGGCCGAGAAGTTCGGCGTGCAGTGCATCGTCGTCGCCATCGACGCCAAGCGGGTGTCCGGGCCGGACGAGCCGGGCCGCTGGGAGATCTTCACCCACGGCGGCCGCAAGCCGACGGGCATCGACGCCATCGCCTTCGCGGAGGAGGTCTGCGAGCTCGGCGCCGGCGAGATCCTCCTCACCTCCATGGACCGGGACGGCACGAAGTCGGGCTACGACGTCGCCCTGACGCGCGCCATCGCCGACGCCGTGCCCGTGCCGGTGATCGCGTCCGGAGGCGTCGGGACGCTCGACGACCTGGTCGCCGGGGTCACCGAGGGCCACGCGAGCGCCGTGCTCGCCGCCTCCATCTTCCATTTCGGCCAGCACACCGTGCGGGAGGCCAAGGAGCGGCTGGCTGCGGCCGGCATCCCGGTGAGGCTCGACTGATGCCGTTCACGCTGGACGAACTCGAATCCTTCCTCGCGGTGCGCGCCAAGGCGTCGCCGGAGCAGTCCTACACCGCGAAACTCATCGCCAAGGGTCCCGCCCACGCCGCCAAGAAGCTGGGCGAGGAGGCGGTGGAGGCGGTCATTGCCGCCGTCGAGGGCGATCGAAAGGCGCTGGTGATGGAGAGCGCGGACGTGCTCTATCATCTCTTGGTCGTGCTTCGCGCCCGGGGCGTGGCGTTGCAGGATGTCCTCGACGAGCTGGGGCGGCGCACCGCGCAGTCCGGGCTCCAGGAGAAGGCATCGCGCAAGCCGGAGTGAGCCGGCCGCGCCTGCCAACCGGGAAGCTTGCGCATGGACGTCCGCGTGCCCCCCGCCGAGATCGCCGAGGTCTCGCCCTTCCGTACCTTCAGCCGGGACGAGTGGGCGGCGCTGCGCGCCGACACCCCGCTGACGCTGACGGTCGAGGATCTGATGAAGATCCAGTCGCTCAACGACCCGATCTCGCTCGAGGAGGTCGTGGCGATCTACCTGCCGCTGTCGCGCCTCCTCTCCCTCTACGTCGCGGCGACGCAGGGTCTCTTCAAGGCGACGCAGCGGTTCCTGCTCGCGGAGGACGGGAAGGTCCCCTACATCATCGGCATCGCCGGCTCGGTCTCGGCCGGCAAGTCGACGACCGCCCGGGTGCTGCGGGCGCTGCTGTCGCGCTGGCCGAACACGCCCAAGGTCGACCTCGTGACGACGGACGGGTTCCTGCACCCGAATTCCGTGCTCCTGCGCGAGAACCTCATGGAGCGCAAGGGCTTCCCCGAGAGCTACGACGGCGCCGCCCTGATCCGCTTCCTGTCGCAGGTGAAGGCCGGCGAGCACCATGTCGAGGCGCCGGTCTACTCCCATCTCGTCTACGACGTGATCCCCGGCGAGACGATCAGCGTCGACCGGCCGGACATCCTCATCGTCGAGGGGCTCAACGTCCTGCTGCCGAGCCGCATGCCGCGCGACGGCAAGCCGGTGCCCTTCGTCTCCGACTTCTTCGACTTCTCGGTCTATCTCGACGCCGACGAGGATCTGCTCGAGACCTGGTACGTGCAGCGCTTCATGCGTCTGCGCGACACGGCGTTCCGTGACCCGCGCAGCTACTTCAAGAGGTACGCGCAGATCTCGGACGAGGAGGCGGAGGCCACGGCGCACGCCATCTGGCACCGCATCAACCTGCCGAACCTGCGCGAGAACGTGCTGCCGACCCGCCCTCGCGCGGACCTGATCCTCACCAAGGGCGCCAGCCACCGCATCGAGCAGGTGGCGCTGCGCAAGCTGTGAGCCTTCCGCCCGGCGAGGCCTCGGCCGCCGGGCTCCCGTGTTTCACGTGAATCACTGCGCCGGGGCGGCGGGGGGCCGTCCCGGATGTTTCACGTGAATCACTCCGGTCAGACGGGGAGGCCCGTCTGCTCGGCCAGCCGCTTCAGGCTGACGGCGGGCCGGGCTCCGACGTGCTGGATGATCTCCGCGGCGGCCAGCGCGCCGAGCCGTGCGCTCGTCGTGGCGTCGAAGCCGCGGGCGAGGCCGAACAGGACGCCGGCGGCGAAGAGATCGCCCGCTCCCGTCGTGTCCACCAGCTCCTCGACCGGGTGAGCCGGCACGGCCAGCGTGCCGCTGCGCTCGACGACGAGGCAGCCCTTCTCGGACCGCGTGACGATACCGGTGACGCTCTCCTCGCGCAGCGCGGCGAGCGCGGTGTCGAAGTCGGCGGTGGTGTAGAGGCTCATCAGCTCGTGCTCGTTGGCGAAGACGATGTCGAGCCGTCCCGAGCGCATCAGGCCCAGGAACTCATCGCGGTAGCGGTCGACGCAGAAGCTGTCGGACAGCGTGATCGCCACCTTGCGGCCGGCGGCGTGGGCGATGTCGGCGGCGCTGCGGAACGCCTCCTTCGCCTGCTCGCGGTCCCACAGGTAGCCCTCGAGGTAGACATAGGCCGAGGCCTCGACGGTCGCCCGGTCCACGTCGACGGGCCCGAGGTTCTGGCAGGCGCCGAGATAGGTGTTCATGGTGCGCTCGCCGTCCGGCGTCACCAGGATGAAGCTGCGCGCCGTGGCGGGGCCGTCGATTGCCGGGGCCGTCGGGAAGTGGACGCCCATGGCACGGATGTCGTGGGTGAAGACCTCGCCCACCGCGTCGGCCTTGACCTTGCCGATGTAGGCGCCGCGGCCCCCGAAGGAGGCGACGCCGACGATGGAGTTCGCCACCGAGCCGCCCGAAATGATCGTCGCCGGGCCCATGGCGGCATAGAGCCGCTCGGCCTCCGCCTCGTCGATCAGCCGCATCGACCCCTTGTGCAGGTCGTTGGCGATGAGGAAGTCGTCCTCGGTGCGGGCGAGGACGTCGACGATGGCGTTGCCGAGGCCGAGAACGTCGTAGCGGGGTTCAGTCATGGGGACTCCGGTGCTGTTGCGGGGTGCTTGACACCGCCGCCCGCCGGAATCAAGGGCCGGGGCGACCCGCGGTGCCTTCGAGGAGGGCGAGGAGGGCCTCGATCTCGTCCGCCGAAAGAGTGCCGATGCCGCGCGCGAGGCGGTTGGCAAGCAGCGTGGCACGGGGCGAGAGGCCGGCGGTGTCGATCACGATCCGGGGGTGGGACACGTCGGCGAGGCGCTGCAACTCCTCGGCGTCGTCCCAGATGACGTTGAAGTACTGGATGACGCGCTGCACGAAGCCCCAGTTCGGCCGGCCCCGGCGGCCGTGCTCCAGCGCCGACAGGTAGGTCGGCGAGACCCCGATCTCCTCGGCCATCTCCTTCAGCGACACGCCGCGCTCGGCGCGCAGCTGCCGCAGGCGAGCGCCGAACGGGGTCACGGCGACGCCCCCGGTCCGCGGCGGCGGCGCAGGCGGACGTAGAGCGCACCGGCGCCGCCGTGATGCTCGACCGCCTCCTCGAACCCCACGACCATGGTGCGCAGGTCCGGCATCCGCAACCAGTGCGGGACCGAGCGGCGCAGCACGCCCCGCTCCTCGAAGATTCCGGCGGACTCCGCCGCGCGGCCGCCCTTGCCGGTCACCACCAGCACCACCGTGTGACCCTGCGCCTGCGCCCGGCCGAGGAACGACCGCAGCGCCCCGTGGGCCTCGTCCTGCCGCATCCCGTGAAGGTCGATGACGGCGTCGATGGGGTGGCTGCCGCGCGACAGCCGCTGCCGGAGGCGCCGTTCGAGGGGCACGATCGGCGGCATCGTTGGCGCGGGGGCCGGGCGCGGCCTGGCCGGCGGGGCGGCGGCGGCCGGCTTCGGCCCGTTCGCGGCGGGGCGCGGTTCGGGGGCTGCCGGCGATGGTTCCGCAGCCTTCGCCTCGGGCGCGGGGCGCGGCTTCCCGGTCAGCGGGTGGACGTGCTGGGTGACGTGCGACCAGAGCGCGAACTCGTCGGCCGTCAGCACGCGGCGCCGGCGCCCGGTCATCGCGCTCCCTCTCGCGGCAGGAGAACGACGAAGTCGGTTCGGTGCCGGAGCCGGCCCGCCTGCTCCCCCGCCGCGGCCCCCGACCCGAAGAACAGGTCGCCCCGCGCCGCGCCGACGATGGCGGAACCGGTGTCCTGCGCCACCAACAGGCGTGCAAAAGTCTCCATCCTCGCGCCGTCGCGAGACGGGATGTCGGCCGAGACCCAGACCGGCGTGCCGTAGGGCCACGCCGTGCGATCCACGGCGAGCGAACGCAGGGGCGTCAGCGGAAGCGCGGCGGCTCCGATCGGCCCCTCCGCCGGGTCGAGGTCCCCTCGCAACTCGAAGAAGATGAAGGACCGATTCAGCCGCATGATGCGGCGGGCCTCGGACGGGTTGGCCCGCAGCCACGCCTTGAGGCCTTCGAGGTGCATCTCCTCGGGGGTGGCGTGGCCCTCGGTCACGATCACTCGGCCGATGGACGTGTAGGGGTGGCCGTTGCGCCCGGCATAGACGAGGCGGGCCACAGTGCCGTCGGCGAGGCGGACGCGCGCCGAGCCCTGCACCTGCACGAGGAAGCGCTCGACGTCGTCACGCAGCCAGACGAGTTCAAGGCCCCGGCCGGCGAGGCCGCCGTCCTCGATGGCGGCGCGGTCGGGATAGGGCTCGAGACCCGCCGGCGTCCGCCGCGCCGCGGTCAGACCCGCGAGCGGTCCGGGGGCGCCCTCCGGGTAGGACTCGAGGTCCGGCGGCCGGGCGTAGACGGGTGTCGGAAAGCCATGCGCAGCCTCGCGGGAGCCCTCGATCTCCGGCTCGTAGTACCCGGTCAGAAACGGCACTCCCGACGCCGGTAGCACCTGCCATGCCCGGAAGGACCGCTCGAACCACCGACGCGCGGCCGAACCGTCGACTAGGTCCGCGGCGAGGGCTTCGCGGCAGACGCGGAGCAGGTCGTCCCCGGGCGTGAGGCCCGGCCGGAGCTCGGGGGTTCCGGCGAGCATGGCCTCGCAATTGCGGCGGAAGACGGCGAAGGCCGCGGCGTGGTCGTCCGCCGCCCACCCGGGGAGACCTTCGAAGGAGACCGGCCGGAGCGTCGAGCCCTGCGGACCCGCGCGGCTTTGCTCCGAGGCAGCCGATTCGCTCGCCGGACCCGTCACGGCCAGCCCCGCAAGGATCAGCGCCGCGGCGGACGCGACGCGAAACCGCCGCCCGGCTGGGCGGCGGCGAAGTGGTTCAAGGCTGAATCGGACGGCATGGCGCCATGCCCGGCCCATGGCACGGTCAGTGACCCGCCTCGGTGGCGACCAGCTTCCAGTTCGGGTCGCGCGTGCCGACCTCGCGCGCGAAGGTCCAGACGTCGGTGACGTCGACGACCTTGTCCGGCGCGCCGTCGACCACCGCGTTCTCGCGGTCGTAGGTCGAGGTGATGAGCTTGGAGAGGAAGCGCATCGTCACCTGCGCCTGCTTGCCCTTCAGCTGGACGTCGACGAACTCGGCCTTGTCGATCGAGACGAACGTCGTCTCCACGCGCTCGCCCCGCTTCTCGCGCTCCGAGATCGCGCCCACGAATCCGTCGAACACGTCCTTCGACAGGAGATCCTTGAGGGTCCGGCGGTCGCCCTGCGCGAAGGCCGTCACGATCATCTCGTAGGCAGACTTGGCGCCCTCCTCGAACCCCTTGGCATCGAAGCCGCCGTCGGCCCTGGCGATGGCGTCGAGCCCGGCCGCGAGCGGAGTGCCGACCTCGGCAATGCCCTTCCAGCGGTCCGGGTCGTCGGCCACGGGCGTCGACTCGTTGGCCCGGCCGGGCAGCCGCACGACGTTGGCGTCGTTCGCCGGCGCAGGCGCCTTCGGCTCGGGGCGACGCATCATCGTGTCAGGCGGGCCCTGGTGACCCGTCCGCTGCCCCAGCACCGAGCGCAGCCGCCAGATGACGAACACCGCGAGGGCGAGGAAGATGATCGTCGTGAGATCGAAGCCGTCCTGCATCGTCGAGCCGTCCAGTGTCCGGGAGCGGCCCGGCGCCGTCCCCCCGACCATATATGGAATTCCCCGAACAACATCCACCCGCCCGGAGAATTCACCTCGGGCGCCAATCCTTGTTCCGCCCCGTCATCCATGCTAGCCCGCAGCGCGACGGCGGTCGCCCGGCCGCCCGGGGGGGATAGGCCCGCGCCGCGGGCGATGGAGATTGTGATGACCACCAACGGAAATGGCGCGCCCGGCGCTGAAGAGGCGGCTCCCGCCCTCAACGCGCTCGCCCAGTACATCAAGGACCTGTCCTTCGAGAACCCGAACGCCCCGCGTTCGCTGGCGCCGCAGGCCAATCCGCCGCAGATCCAGATCTCGGTGAACGTCAACGCCAAGCAGCTGTCCGACACCGACTTCGAGGTCGAGCTGACGCTCGAGGGTCGCGCCGGCGAGGCGCCGAACCTGCTGTTCAGCTTCGAGCTGCTCTATGCGGGCGTGTTCCGGCTCCTGAACATCCCGGCCGAGAATCGCCATCCTGTCGTGATGATCGAGTGCCCGCGCCTGTTGTTCCCCTTCGCGCGCCAGATCGTCGCGGATGCGGTGCGCAACGGCGGCTTCCCGCCCCTCTTCATCGATCCGATCGACTTCGCGGCGCTGTTCCGCCAGCGGCTGAACGAGATGCAGGACCAGCCCGTCTCCTGACGGCGCCCGCCTTCGAGTTTGCGACGAAGCCCCGCTCCGGCGGGGCTTCTTGCGTTCAGGAGGCCGAGGCGGCGGCGTCCCGCGGCTCGCCTTCCTCGTCGACGTAGTCCTTCCAGAGGACGGTGCCGCCGAGCGTCGCCACGAACGCCGCGTGCTCCGCGAGCGTCGCGGCGTCCAGACGGGACGGGAGCGGCTCGGGCCGCTTCAGCGTGAGGGGTACCACCGTCCCGCCGCGGCCCGGCGCCGAGGCTCCCGCCGACACCGACAGGCCCAGGTCGGCCTGCCGGCCGCCGAGCAGTTCCATGTAGACCTCGGCCAGGATCTCGGCATCGAGCAGCGCGCCGTGCTTGGTGCGGCGCGAATTGTCGATCCCGTAGCGCTGGCAGAGGGCGTCGAGGCTGTTCTGGGCGAAGGGATGCTTGCGTCGCGCGATCAGCAGCGTGTCGACGACGCGCTGCTCCTCGACCGCCGGAAAGCCGAGACGGGCAAGCTCCGCGTTGATGAAGCCCATGTCGAACGCGGCATTGTGCGCCACGAGCCGCGCATCGCCGATGAACTCCACGAAGGACTCCGCGACCGCCGCGAACACGGGCTTGTCGGCCAGGAACGCCGAGGACAGCCCATGGACGGCGAACGCCGCCTCCGGCATGTCCCGTTCCGGGTTCAGGTAGACGTGGAACGTGTTGCCCGTCGGGATGTGGTTCAGCATCTCGACGCAGCCGATCTCGACGATCCGGTCCCCGCCGTTCGGGTTGAGCCCCGTGGTCTCCGTGTCGAACACGATCTCGCGGATGGCCATGCCAGACCCTCTTGTCTCACCCTTGCCGGCGCCGTCCCCGCCGGTGCGCGAGGATGCGGATCGCCTCGGCCACCTGCCGCGCCGCCGCGGGCACGCCCCGGCCGCTGTCGATCACGAGGTGGGCCCGCGCCCGCTTCTGCGAATCAGGCACCTGCCGCGCCAGAATCGCCTCGAACCGCTCCGGGGTCATCCCCGGCCGCGACAGGACGCGCTCCCTTTGCACAGGCGCGGGGGCCGAGACCACAGCCACCGCGTCGCAAAGGCCTTCCCCGCCCGTCTCGAAGAGCAGGGGAATGTCGAGCACCACGAGCGGCGCCCCCTCGTGACGCACTAGGAATGCATCCCGGGCCGCCGCCACCAGCGGATGCACGATGGCCTCGAGCTTCGCCATGGCCTCCGGTTGCCCGAGCACCCGAGCGGACAACGCCGCCCGGTCGACGACGCCGTCGCGGGTCGTGCCGGGGAATGCGGCCTCGACGAGCGGCGCGGCCGCGCCGGCATAGAGATCGTGTACGGTGGCATCGGCGTCGTGAACGGGGACGCCGGCCTGTCGGAACAGGCTGGCCGTCGTCGACTTCCCCATCCCGATGGAGCCAGTCAGCCCGAGGACGAAGGTCATCACGGGTCCTTCGGCTTCAGCAGGTCCGCCACGATCCGCTCTCTCAGCGCCGGCGTCACCGCCGGTCGGCGGCCGAACCAGCGCTCGAAACCCGGCACCGCCTGGTGCAGCAGCATGCCGAGACCGTCGACGGTCCGGTGTCCTCGCGCGGCCGCCTGTGCGAGCAAAGGCGTCACCAGCGGCACATAGACGATGTCCGCCACAGCCGCGGACGGACGCAGCGGCGCGAGGTCGATCTCCAGCGGCGGCTGTCCCTCCATGCCCAGCGACGTCGTGTTCACGACGAGGTCCGCCTCCCGGAGCAGCGCCGGTATCGCGTCCCAGCCGTGGCCGGTCACGCCCGGAAACTCCCGGGAGAGAGCCACCGCGCGATCAGCCGTGCGGTTCGCGAGGCGGATCGCGAAGCGATGCTCGGCTGCGAAGACCGCCACCAATCCCCGCGCCGCGCCGCCGGCACCGAGGACGAGGATCGTCCGCGTGCGCTCCCGCCATCCCGGCAGGCTGTCGTCGAGATGGGCGAGGAAGCCCAGGCCATCGGTGTTGTCGCCCCAGAGCAGTCCGTCCTCGAACCACAGCGTGTTGACGGCCTGCATCGTCCGGGCGCGTTCCGTGGCGCGGTCGACCAGGCGGAAGGCCGCCTCCTTGTGGGGCACCGTGCAGTTCCCGCCGACATAGCCCCGCTCACGCATGGAGGCAACGAACGCGGGGAAATCCTCCGGCTTGACGGCCTCGCGGCCGTAGGACCCGGAAATGCCCAGCGTCTCCAGCCAGTACCCGTGGATGAGCGGCGACCGGGAATGCGCGACGGGATAGCCGATGACGCACGCCTTCGGCGGCGCTGGAGCCGGTTTCGTCATGGGACCACCCAGCCCTCGTGTCTCAGTGCGGCCAGCAACGGGAGGAGGGGCAGTCCGAGGATGGTGAAGTGGTCGCCGTCGATGGCGGAGAACAGATGGATGCCCGGCCCTTCCAGCTGGTAGGCGCCCACGCTCGCGGTCACGGCATCCCCCGCGGCATCGCAGTATCGCGCCAGGCTCGCCTCGGAAAGATCACGCACCCGCAGCCGCGCGTCCGCCGCGACGTCCGCCACGACCACCCCGTCCCGTGCGATGCAGGCCGCGGAATGGAGGACGTGGTCGCGCCCGGCCATCCTGCGCAGCTGCCCGATCGCCGCGGCGCGATCGGACGGCTTGTGGAGAGCCTCGCCGCCGAGATCGAGCGTCTGGTCGGCGCCGACCACGATCCGGCCCGGCATCACGGACGACACCGCCAGCGCCTTGGCCCGCGCCAGGGATGCCGCGACCGTGGCCGCATCCCCGCCCACCTGTCGCGTCTCGTCTTCCAGAGCACGCTCGTCGATGGCAGCCGGGACGGCCTCGACCGGCAGGCCCGCCGCCTCCAGCATCGCGATCCGGGTCGCGCTCTTCGAGGCGAGGACGAGCGGCCGGTCGGCCAGCCAGAGCGGATGGCCGGCGCTCATTCCACGATGAACCGCATGCGGTGCGTCCGGTAGAGCTCGATGACCGCGGCCGCGGTCTCCTCGATCGATCGGCGCGTCACGTCGATCACCGGCCAGTTGTGCCGCGCGCAGAGCTTGCGCGAAGCGGCGATCTCCTCGGTCACCGCCGTCTTGTCGACATACGGGCTGTCGCCGGACGCATTGAGGGTGAGCAGGCGGTTCTGCCGGATCTGGACGATGCGCTCGGGCGTCGCGACGAGACCCACGACGAGGGCGCGGCGAACCTCCTCGAGACCGGGAGGGACCGGGATTCCCGGTACGAGCGGAATGTTGGCCGTCTTGATGCCGCGGTTGGCCAGGTAGATCGAGGTCGGCGTCTTCGAGGTCCGGCTGATGCCCACGAGGATCACGTCGGCGTCGTCGAGGTCGGCGGGCAGCTGTCCGTCGTCGTGCAGCATGGTGAAGTTGAGCGCGTCGATGCGCTTGAAGTAGTCGCCGTTCAGCACGTGCTGGGCGCCGGGACGCTGCGTCGATGCCGTCCCCAGATAGGACTGGAAGAGCGTCAGGACCGGGTCGAGGACGGACAGGCAGGGGCACCCGAACTCCTTGCACGCCGCCTCCAGCCGCTGGGCGAGTTCCGGCTCGACGAGCGTGTAGAGGACGATGCCGGGGGCGGACTCCAGCTCGTTCAGCACCCTGTCGAGCTGGGCCGACGACCGGACGAGCGGGTAGACGTGCTCGATGGCGGAAATTCCCTGGTACTGGGCCGCCGCGGCGCGGCTCACGGCGATCAGGGTTTCGCCGGTCGCGTCCGACACGAGGTGGAGGTGGAAATAGCTGCGGTTCACCGGACGGGCTCGCGCCGCGGGTTATCCCGGGGCCTGTGGAGGACTGTGGACGGCGGGGACGACTCGGCCTCCCCGGCGCCGGCTCGGTTCCGACTGTCGCCCGCCGGTGGATTGCGATCAACAGGCCCGGCGGCGGGGACGCATCGAGCGCCTTTGCATGCACAGCGTCGGGACGGGGTGCCCTGTCGGCCCCGCCGGGTTTCGGTCTGGGTGGTTAACGAACGGTAAAGGTTAAGAAATCGTGAACGTCCCGCCGACCGCCGCATGCCGGGCGGCACGGACCGAACCCTGAACCGGACCGGGCAAAGCTGTGGGGGACCTGTGGACGGCTTGGAAACCCGGCATCTCCCGGTCTAGAAACAGACTCAAGAGAGTCCTTTCAAAGAAGTGGTCTTATTCCTTGCCCTCTGAACAACCGGCCCGGACGGGCAAGCCGCTCCTCGACGTCCTCTCCGGCCACAAGCTGGACATCCCCCCGATCTGGATCATGCGGCAGGCGGGACGCTACCTGCCCGAGTACCGCGAGCTCAGGGCCAAGGCGTCCTCCTTCATGGAGTTCTGCTACACCCCGGCGATGGCCGCCGAGGCGACGTTGCAGCCGATCCGGCGCTACGGCCTCGACGGAGCGATCCTGTTCTCCGACATCCTCGTCGTGCCCGACGCGCTGGGCCAGCCGGTGAGCTTCGCCGAGGGCGAGGGTCCCCGACTGCCTCCGATCACCTCGATGGCCGACCTCTCGAAGCTCAGCGAGGAGATCGACCTGAACCGGCTCAACCCGGTCTTCGAGGCGATCGAGCGGGTGAAGGGTTCCCTCCCGGCCGAGACGACGTTCCTGGGCTTCTGCGGGGCTCCCTGGACGGTGGCGAGCTACATGATCGCGGGGAAGAGCACGCCGGAGCTCGCGCCGGCCCGCCTCGTCGCCTACCGCGACCCGGCCTTCCTCGAGGCGCTGATCGACCGGCTGGTGCGGGCGTCCATCGCCTATCTCGTCCGCAAGCTCAGGACGGGCGTCGATGCGGTGCAGATCTTCGAGAGCTTCGCCGGGGCGCTGACGCCGGCCGCCTTCGAGCGCTGGTCGCTGGGGCCGATCCGGCGGATCATCGAGGGCGTGCGGGCGCAGGTCCCGGGCGCGCGCATCATCGTCTTCACCCGCAGCGCCGGGACCGGCCACGCCCGGGTGTGGGAGACGGGCGCGGACGCCGCCGGCCTCGATTGGGGCGTCGACGGCGCCTGGGCGGCCCGCGAGGTGCAGCCGAGGCTCGCCGTGCAGGGCAACCTCGATCCTTTGGCCGTGGTCGCCGGCGGCGACGCCATGCGGCAGGGGATCGACCGGGTGCTCCAGCAATTCGGCGGGGGCCGGCACATCTTCAACTTCGGCCACGGCATCGTGCCCGAGACGCCGCCGGAGCACGTCGCGGAACTCGTCGCCCGGATCCGGAAGGGCTGAGCCGCGTGTACGAGTGGATCAAGGCCCTGCATGTCGTCGCCATCATCTCCTGGATGGCGGCGCTGCTCTATCTTCCCCGTCTTTTCGTCTACCACTGCGAGGCTCCCGTCGGCTCGCCGCAGTCCGAGACGTTCAAGGTGATGGAGCGGCGGCTCTACAAGGCGATCATGACGCCGGCCATGATCGTGGCGTGGCTGGCCGGCCTCTACCTGGTCTGGGCAGGAGGATGGCTGTCCTCCGGCTGGATGCACGGCAAGTTCGCGCTCGTCATCGCGCTCTCGGCCGTGCACGGCATGATGGGCGGGTGGCGCCGCGCCTTCGCCGAGGATCGCAACACGCGGCCGCAGCGCTTCTTCCGCGTCTGGAACGAAGCGCCGACGCTGCTCATGATCGGGATCGTCATTCTCGTCATCGTGAAGCCATTTTAACCGCCTCAGACTGGGCCGTTGCGCCGGGGCTTGCCCGGCCGGCGGAATCGGAGTAACGGTCGCACACCCTCCTCGATGGCCGTCGGTCTGTTCCGGTTGCGCTCCGCGAGCCGCCGTTCGACACAGGCCCACGGTGGAACTGGCTGCTCCAGCTCCACGTTTCGCAAGTTCCCACTCGTGTCGCGCCCCACGCCTCCTTTCCGGGCGCCTTCCAGGACATTTCCATGCGGGAAATCAAGCTGCAGGACCTCAAGGCGAAGTCGCCGACCGAGATGCTCTCCTTCGCCGAGGAACTGCAGGTCGAGAACGCCAGCACCATGCGCAAGCAGGAGCTGATGTTCGCCATCCTCAAGCAGCTCGCCTCCAACGAGGTCGAGATCATCGGCGAGGGCGTCGTCGAGGTCCTGCCCGACGGCTTCGGCTTTCTCCGCTCCCCCGATTCGAACTATCTGGCCGGCCCTGACGACATCTACGTCTCCCCGTCCCAGATCCGCCGCTTCGCGCTGCGCACCGGCGACACGGTCGAGGGGCAGATCCGCAGCCCCAAGGAAGGCGAGCGGTACTTCGCGCTCCTCAAGGTCAACACGATCAACTTCGAGGATCCGGAGAAGGCCCGGCACAAGGTCAACTTCGACAACCTGACGCCGCTTTATCCCAACAAGCGGCTCAAGCTGGAGCTCGAGGACCCGACCCGCAAGGATTTCTCGGCCCGCCTCATCGACATCGTTTCCCCGATCGGCAAGGGCCAGCGCGCCCTCATCGTGGCGCCGCCGCGCACCGGCAAGACCGTGCTGCTGCAGAACGTGGCCCAGTCGATCACGTCGAACCACCCGGAGTGCTACCTCATCGTGCTGCTCATCGACGAGCGGCCCGAGGAAGTCACCGACATGCAGCGTTCCGTCCGCGGCGAGGTCGTGTCCTCGACCTTCGACGAGCCGGCCTCGCGGCACGTCCAGGTGGCCGAGATGGTCATCGAGAAGGCCAAGCGGCTCGTCGAGCATGGCCGCGACGTGGTGATCCTCCTGGATTCGATCACCCGCCTCGGCCGGGCCTACAACACGGTCGTTCCGTCCTCCGGCAAGGTGCTCACCGGCGGCGTCGACGCCAACGCCCTGCAGCGGCCCAAGCGCTTCTTCGGCGCGGCGCGCAACATCGAGGAGGGCGGCTCGCTGACGATCATCGCGACCGCGCTGATCGACACCGGCAGCCGCATGGACGAAGTGATCTTCGAAGAGTTCAAGGGCACCGGCAACTCCGAGATCATCCTGGACCGCAAGGTCTCGGACAAGCGCGTCTTCCCGGCGCTCGACATCACGCGGTCCGGGACGCGCAAGGAAGAACTCCTGGTGCCGCCGGACGTGCTCAAGAAGATGTACGTCCTGCGCCGCATTCTCAATCCGATGGGAACCGTCGACGCGATCGAGTTCCTCCTCGACAAGCTGCGCCAGACGAAGACGAACGGCGACTTCTTCGAGTCGATGAACACCTGACGCCGGGCCTTCGCCCGGCCGGACACGGCCCATGGAGTCCGGGACGATCTACGCGCTGTCGACGCCGCCGGGCCGCAGCGCCGTTGCCGTCGTCCGCGTATCCGGGCCCCGGACTCGATTCGCCCTCGAAACCATCGCCGGACGCGCGCCGGAGCCGCGCCGTGCCTCGCTGCGACGTCTCCGCGATCCGCAGACCCAGGAGATCATCGACGAGGCTCTGGTGCTCTGGTTTCCGAGCCCGGCGAGCTTCACCGGCGAGGATCTCGCGGAGTTCCACCTTCACGGGGGTTCGGCGACCGTCGCTTCGCTGATCGAGGCGTTGGCGGGGCTGGGGCTCGCACCCGCCGAGCCCGGAGCCTTCACCCGGAGGGCATGGGAGGCGGGGAAGCTCGACCTCTCGCAGGTGGAAGGCCTTGCCGACCTCATCGATGCAGAGACGCAGGCTCAGCGACGCCAGGCGCTGCGCCAGATGCAGGGCGCGCTCGGACAGGCCGTCGCCGGGTGGCAGGAGCCCCTGGTCGAGGTTCTTGCGCGCATCGAGGCCCAGCTCGACTTCTCCGACGAGGCCGATGTGCCGGAGGAGGACCTGCAGCCGCTGCGCAGCACCATCACCCACCTCCGCGGCGCCATCCTCGCTGTCCTGGCGGATGGCCGGCGGGGCGAGCGCTTGCGGGAGGGAGCGGTGGTCGTCATCGCCGGGCCTCCGAACGCAGGCAAGTCAACGCTTCTGAACCGCCTGGCCCGGCGCGATGTCGCCATTGTTTCCCCGGTCCCCGGGACCACGCGGGATGCGCTGGAGGTTCATCTCGAACTGGGCGGCGTGCCGGTGACCATTGTCGATACGGCTGGCGTTCGGGCAACGGCGGATCCGGTCGAGGCGGAGGGGGTGCGGAGGGCGCTTGCCCACGCGGCACGGGCCGACCTGATTCTCTGGCTCACGCCCTGGGACGACCCGTCCGATCCGGAGCCGGGGCTGGCGGAACCTGTCCTGAGCGTTGCCACGAAAATCGATTCGGACTCGCAACATGTCGATGACGGTCGCCTCCCCATCTCCGCCCTTAGCGGCGATGGACTCGATTCACTCCTGAAACGAATCGTTGATATCGTTACCGCCGGCACGGCGGAGCCGGCGCTCTTGACGCGCGCGCGTCATCGGGCGGCGCTCGATTCGGCGGCGAACCATCTGGACCGCGCTCTCGCGGATCTCCAGCCTGATCGTCTTGAGCTGGCCGCGGAGGCCGTACGGCTATCGCTGCGGTCCCTCGACGCGCTGATCGGTCGAGTTGATGTCGAGGACGTGCTCGACCGCTTGTTTTCCAGCTTCTGTATTGGCAAATGACGTTTCACGTGAAACCGGACGCGGGCAGCTGATGAAAAGCTTCGACGTCATCGTCGTGGGCGGGGGCCATGCAGGCACGGAGGCTGCCGCGGCCGCCGCGCGACTCGGCGCTCGAACGGCCCTCTTGACCCACCGCTGGGAGACGGTGGGCGAGATGTCGTGCAATCCGGCGATTGGTGGCCTTGGCAAGGGGCACCTCGTCCGCGAGATCGACGCGCTCGATGGGATCATGGCCCGTGCCGCTGACCGTGCCGGAATCCAGTTTCGGCTGCTGAATCGCCGCAAGGGCCCAGCCGTTCGCGGTCCGAGGGCGCAAGCCGACCGGAAAATCTACAAGGCTGCCGTGCAGGACCTCCTGAAGGCCAGCTCGGGTCTGACGGTGATCGAGGCCCCGTGCGAGGGTCTCAGCGTGAGCGACGGCGTCCTGGCTGGCGTTGTCGCTGGCGGGGAGACCATAGGGGCGGGTGCCGTCGTCGTTACCACGGGGACTTTCCTCAACGGCTTGATCCATATCGGTGAGGTCAAGATTCCCGCCGGTCGGATCGGGGAGCCGCCGGCCCGGTCCCTCTCTGCGTCACTGAAGGCGCTCGGTCTTCGCATGGGCCGGCTGAAGACGGGCACCCCGCCTCGCCTCGACGGTCGGACGATCGCGTGGGACCAGCTCGAGATGCAGCCTGGCGACGATCCGCCGGAGCTCTTTTCGTGGATGAGCGCAGCTCCCGCACAGGCCCAGATTCAGTGCGGGATCACCCGTACAACAGAGCACAGCCATGCGCTGATCCGCGCCAACATGCACCGGTCGCCGATGTTCTCGGGCGATATCGAGGGCCGCGGCCCCCGGTACTGCCCGTCAATCGAGGACAAGGTGGTTCGATTCGGAGACAGAACAAGCCACCAGATCTTTCTCGAGCCGGAGGGCCTGGACGATCCGACGGTCTACCCGAACGGAATCTCGACCTCTCTTCCAGAGGATGTGCAGCGCGCTCTTTTGGCCACGATCCCGGGACTCGAATCGGCATCGATGCTGCGGCCGGGCTATGCCATCGAGTATGATTTCGTCGATCCCCGCGAGCTCGACACGACCTTGGCGTGCCGTGCCCTGAGAGGCCTTTACCTTGCTGGCCAGATCAACGGCACCACCGGCTATGAGGAAGCCGCGGCGCAGGGGCTGATCGCCGGGATCAACGCGGCGCGATACGCGGCCGGGCAGGACGGCGTTGTCCCGGATCGGGCCCAGGCCTATCTCGGCGTCCTTGTCGACGACCTCACGACCCGCGGCGTGTCGGAACCCTATCGCATGTTCACCTCGCGGTCCGAGTACCGCCTCAGCCTTCGCTGCGACAATGCCGATGACAGGCTGACGGAGTGGGGCGAGGCGATCGGTTTGGTGGGGTCGGAGCGCTCGAGGCGGTTCCGTGAGCGGATGGATGTCCTGCGCGCGCTGAGAACACGGCTGGAAGCCTGTCGGGTCACCCCGACGGAGGCGGCCCGGCACGGGCTTCGCGTCAACCAGGACGGCCAACGCCGCTCCGCCTTCGATCTGCTCGCGTCTCCGGATGTCGGCTATGCCGACGTCGCGCGGATCTGGCCTGACCTGGCCGGCTTTCCCTCCTGGGCCGTGGATCGTGTTGAATCGGATGCCCGCTATGCGGTGTATCTCGATCGGCAGGCGGCGGACGTCGAGGCGTACCGACGGGATGAAGCGCTCGTGTTGCCGGCGGATCTCGACTTCAACGCGCTGTCGGGCCTTTCGACCGAGCTGCGGAACAAGCTTACCGCGGCCCGACCGAGGACAATCGGGCAGGCTGGGCGGATCGAGGGGATGACGCCTGCCGCCTTGACGCTGCTCGTCGCTCACTCGCGTCGCCGCAGGGCCGCGTGATCCATGAGCAATGATGATCGTCGCGACGCGCTGGCGGCGGTGCCCGTTTCACGTGAAACGGAAGCCCTCTTCGAACAGTATGTCGACATGCTGCGTCGATGGCAGGCGGCCAAGAACCTCGTCGGTCCTGGTACGCTCGACTCCGTCTGGTTGCGCCACCTCGCGGACAGCGCCCAGCTCTTTGCTCTGGCGCCCGATTCGGCCACGACATGGGTCGACATCGGCTCGGGTGCCGGGTTTCCGGGACTCGTCATGGCCATCATGGGCCGGAACCGCCCGGGCTTCCGTGTCCACCTCATCGAGAGCAATGGCCGCAAATGCGCCTTCCTGCGGGAAGTCGCACGAATCCTGAAGCTGCCGGCCACGATCCACAATGGGCGGGTCGAGGACGTACTGCCCACCCTTCCCGGTCCGGTCCACGTCCTGAGCGCCCGCGCGCTCGCCCCCCTCGACTCGCTGCTTCGGCTGGGGGGAAACCTGTTGACAACCGGGACCCTCGGACTCTTCCCCAAGGGGCAAGATGTGGGGGATGAATTGACCCAAGCCGCTAAATATTGGAGTATCCGAACAACGACGGTGCCCAGCAAAACCGACTCCAGGGGGCGGATCCTGGTGGTCGAACGGGCTGAGCCGAGGGTCGTTTCGTAACCGATATTCTTGAGGCAATGCGATGTCGGGGGACTCGATTCGGTTGAGCCGGTCAGGCAGCGAGCCGCGTGTGCTGGCGCT